>JBDTYQ010000011.1:0-69142 GCA_040005515.1 bacterium | reverse complement strand
TTCGGTGATCTACTTCCGCTTCCAGCGCACACCGTCTTTGGTGTCTTCAAGGATGATGCCGCGCTGCAGAAGCTCATCGCGAAGTTCATCGCCGCGCGCAAAGTCGCGCCGGCGTCGCGCCTCCTGGCGTTGGTCGATCATTCCCTGAATTTCACCATCGAGCATTTCCGTAGTCGGCTCACCAAAGACGTTGATTACCGTGTCAAAGCGTTTCACCAGTTCGAGCAGTTCGCGCTTGTTGTCTGCTCGTACCTGCTTGCGTGCCAACGCGGAGTTCACTTCACGCGTGAGGTTGTGAATTGCTGCGAGGGCCACGGACGTGTTGAAGTCATCGTCCATACCCGCTTCGAATTCCTGCAATGCCCGCTGTGCCGCTTCCCGCAATGCCGGATTCACGCCCGGCTCGGTTTTGGCCTCGCTTAGACGCGCGTGAAAGTCCCGCAATCCGGCGACAGTTTTTTCGGCACCTGCAAGCGCGTCGAAAGTGAAGTTCAGTTGTTTGTTGTAAGGCACACTGAGAAGGAAGTAGCGGATGGCGGCCGGCGAATAACCCTTGGCCGCGATATCGCGAAACGTGTAGTAGTTGCCTTTCGACTTCGACATCGTCTCGCCTTCTACCTTCAGATGTTCGAAGTGGATCCAATAGCGTACGAATTGCTTGCCGGTCGCGCCTTCGCTTTGCGCGATCTCGTTTTCGTGATGCGGAAAGACGAGGTCGATACCGCCGGCGTGAATATCAAAAGTCTCGCCGAGATACTTCATCGACATCGCTGAACACTCGATGTGCCATCCGGGGCGACCGCGACCGATTGCAGTCTCCCAACCAGGTTCAGTCGGGCTGGCTGATTCTTTCCACAACGCAAAGTCGCGTGCGTCTTCCTTCTCATACTTGTCCGTGTCGATGCGTTCACTGCCGCCCACGATGTTGCCGGCGAAATTTATCTTCGAAAGCTTGCCGTACTCGGGAAACGAACTGATGCGATAGTAAATTGATCCGTCGGACTTGTAGGCGTGTTGATTCGCCAGGAGCTTTTCGATGAGGTCAACCATCTCCGGGATGTGACGCGTCGCGCGCGGGACGATGTCAGGACGTTCACAACCGAGCGCGTCGGCATCTTCCCAAAGGGCCTCGATGTACTTCGCCGTGTAGTCGTCGATACTCAATCCCGCTTCCTGCGACTTGGCGATAATGCGATCTTCGACATCCGTGATGTTCATCACGTGCGTGACTTTGAAGCCTTTGAATTTCAAGTAACGACGGAGGATGTCGGCGGCGACGTTTGAGCGGAAGTTACCGATATGTCCGAATTCCCATACGGTTGGTCCACAGTAATAGAAGCTCGCCTCGCCTTCGCGCATCGGACGAAACTCTTCGATCTTGCCGGACAATGTGTTGCGGAATCTCAGCATTAAGGCCTCATGTTGAAAAGTGCGCGCCTTGAAAACTCAAGTGGCGCGCATCTGTCGCAGTCTAGGTAAGGATCGAAAGCGAGTCAAACGTCTGGTTGGAAACAGTGTGGAGATGCGAAGAGGCGGGAAGTTTCTAATTGGTGCTTAGTGCTTTTTGATTGGTACTCAGTGACTGGTTCCACTTCGCGCACTCATCGGCAAAGTAAAACGCGGCAGCACTAAGTACAAAGAACTAAGCACCAAAAAGCCAACGTCGTAAAAAGACAAGAGCAACGCCTGAATCGATTCTATTTGAAGTGCTTCCAACCCTCTGCTTCGAGATCCCAAACGCGTGAGCCTTCGCGAATCTTGATCCCTTCGGAAGCATTTCCAACTTCTCCGATGTGGGTGAGGGAAACGCCATCAACTTTAAGCGGAAGCTTCGGAACATTTCCAGGTGAGACGGTGAATAGAAGCTCGAAATCCTCGCCGCCATTAAGCGCGAGGAGCAACGGATCGAGTGCCCGCCGGCCGCATAGCTCTGTGACTCGTGGGTCAAGTGGAAGGCGTTTGACGTCGATCATCGCACCGACTTTGCTTTCGTGACAGAGGTGATGCAGATCGGACGATAGGCCATCGCTGATGTCGATCATTGCGGTCGCCAGCTGATGCTCTCCTAAAACCAGGCCCCAGCCGACGCGTGGTTCAGGTTGCAAATGACGCAGCAGTAACTCCTGAACCAGTTCCCACTCCGGCTCCTCCGCCTGTAGCGCGCCGATTCGCGCCCCGCGTTGGAGTAGCCGCTGACCGGCCGCAGAGCCACCCAGCGTTCCTGATACGAAGACGAGATCTCCGGGTGATGCGCCGGAACGGGCCACTTCCTGATCGCTCGCGCATTCCCCGAGCACGATTGAATCAATCACGATCTTCTCCGGTGTTCGCGAGACATCGCCGCCGATCAGTCTTACATCGTATCGATCCGCAAGTGAGAAAAACCCCCGATAAAACCTGGTGACAAAGTCCTTATCCCAGACATCCTGAGGAATGCCCAGAGACGACAAAGTCCAGCGCGGGCGCACTCCCATCGCAGCAATGTCAGAAAGGGAAACGGCGAGCGCTTTGTGGCCCAGCAATTCCGGGGGGGATGCAGCGAGAACAAAGTCGATGTCTTCAACCAGCAGATCCGTGGTGATCAGAGTCTGGCGTCCAGCGGATTGTCGCAGCACAGCGGCGTCATCGCCGATGGCGCGCTTCAATCCAGGCGCGTCCCCCCGCTTCTCCGCTTGGGCACGAATGTGTTGGATGAACTGAAACTCGTCCATGAATATTAGACAGTTTGATCAGGTTGAGAATGTTGTAGGAGCGGAACTCCGTGTCCGCCCCGCGTTAGTCAGAAATGGCGCTTGTTAATGGCTAGCAGACGAGGTGGGCACAGAGTCCCACCCCCAGAATCTAAAGATTGCGGCGTAACGAGTCGATGCCGGCTTCAATATTTTCAATGGAGGTCGAAAAGGAAAAGCGCAGATGACTCTCGCCGTGTTCTCCGAAGACGACGCCAGGCACCGTGGCCACCTGCGCGCGATCGAGAAGAATCTCGGCAGCCTTCCGGCTGTCGCGATCAATGCGCGACACATCCGGGAAAGCATAGAAGGCACCCGCAGGCGGTTCGCATGTTAGGCCCAGCTCATTGAGTCCTGCTAAAAGCAAATCGCGCCGCTGACGATAAGCGGCGCGATGGTCTTCAAGAAAATCTGAGCCCGACGTAAACGCCGCAAGCCCGGCCCACTGCGTGGGAGTGGATACGCCGTTGGAGGAATAGAGAGTTGTCTTCTTCAGACCTGTCATCCATGGTTCGGCTGCAACAGTGTAACCGAGCCGCCACCCGGTCATCGCGTACGACTTCGAAAAAGTGAAACAAGTGATCGTGCGCTCAAACATTCCTTCGATCGAAGCGATGGAGAAATGCGTGCCGTCATAGATCAGATCTTCATAGGCTTCATCTGCAATCAGGACCAGGTCTCGCTCTTGAGCGAAGCGCGCTACTGCTTTCGCTTCATCGGGAGTGAAAACTACGCCCGTGGGATTCTGTGGCGTGTTGTAATAGATCGCGCGGGTCTGCTTGGTCGTATAGCGCGCGAGTGTCGGCTCAAATCCGTTTGCACGCGCATCACTAGTGGGAACGAGAACCGGCTTTGCCTGGCAATGGAAAACGAGATCTTTGATTGGCGTCCAGTAAGGCGAAAAGATCAAGACCTCATCACCGGGATTCACGACCGATTGGAAAGCTCCAAACAAACCCTGCATTCCCCCATTCATAATGATCACGTCAGCGTCTTGTGCCGGAATGTGGTTCTTCGTGCGTAGTTTGTCAGCGATCGCGGTTCGCAGTTCCTGGATGCCGGAAGAAGGGGCGTAGCGAGTCTTGTTCTCCTCGACAGCGCGAGTCATCGCGACCTTAATCGAGTCAGGCGTGTTCATGTAAGGCTCGCCGCCTTCGAATTGATAGACGGTTGCGCCCGACGCGCGCAATTTCATTATTCGGTTGCGGATGTTTACGATGTCTGAAAAGCCAATCTCATCTAAACGTGAGGCGAGGCGGAAAACGGTCGGCGAAGTGGTCGCTGTGTGCAATGAACCTCCAGGGGAGACTGAATCTGATGGA
Organism: bacterium; assembly: GCA_040005515.1. Classification (GTDB taxonomy): domain Bacteria; phylum Acidobacteriota; class Blastocatellia; order Pyrinomonadales; family Pyrinomonadaceae; genus PSRF01. The sequence goes on along the minus strand of JBDTYQ010000011.1, from coordinate 65,091 downwards.
TGACGTGCGTGATTATAACTTGCGCACCACGACCCGTCTACCGCGCCTGATTTCTGAATGTTAAGGCAGCTCTCTGCCGAAAAGCTTAGGCATCACCTTTAAGCTTTTGTTTTAACTGACAACTGCTAAACATAACTGTTGACACGTCAAAGACGGCCAAAGTAACATGACGCCGTCTTCGGGCTGCTGGCCTACTCGCCGTTATCAACCATTAACTTTCCGACGCCAGCTTAAGAACGATTCGAGGCTTTAAAGCATGAGCCATCCGGCTGTAGTCATTCCTGAAAAACTTTTCTTCAAGATCGGTGAGGTCTGCGAGTTGGCCGGAGTGCAGGCCCACGTGCTCCGCTACTGGGAGTCGGAGTTTACAATGCTTGCTCCGCAAAAAAACCGGGCCGGGCAGCGAGTCTATCGCAAGCGTGACGTCGAAATGGCGCTACGAATCAAAGAACTTCTCTACGAAGATCAGTACACGATTGCCGGAGCAAAAAAGAGGCTGGCTAATGACCTCCGTGGTGGCGCCAAGTTACGAAACGGTTCGGAAGGCGGAGAGCCATCGCGCCTTCAGTCAAACGAGCCAGGCAACACAGCAACACCTCACGCTGCGAGAAGCGCGGTTGCCGTGAACGGCGTAGACACTGCGAAGACAGCTGAAGATCGGCACGCCCTACGACAATTGGCAGCAGAGCTCAAAGAGATTTTGTCTCTTCTTGAAAAAGAGAATAAAGCTTCCGTCTCCTCAAAGAAGTAACGCCACATCTTTAACCTCACCTCATTTGACAATTAATCTTTTCCAGAGATACTTGAACACCTAGACGGGACGTGGCGCAGCCTGGTAGCGCGCACGCTTGGGGTGCGTGAGGTCGCTGGTTCGAATCCAGTCGTCCCGACCAGTTTTAGAGGGCTTCCGATCGCTGCCGATTGGAAGCCCTTTTTGTTTGTCTCCTCGAATAAGTTAACAGTTAGGGTGCCGCGTCGGGATCTTTCAAGTCTGTGATCACGATCTCGGAGCTGAGGGTTCGATGCACCGGACACTTGTACGCGATCTCTCGCAAGCGTTCCAGTTGTTCATCGCTAAGATTACCTTCAAAGGTTACGGCGCGCTCAATGTGATGGACGTAGCCTTCAGTCGAGCGTTCACACTCCTTGCAGTCTTGAGCATGCATTCGTTTCTGGCGGAGACGCACGGTTACGCGCTCGAGGGGCCAGCCCTTGCGGCGCGCGTAGAGTCTCACTGTCATCGAAATACAACTGCCAAGCGCGCCCAGTATTAACGAGTAGGGATCGCCCCCCGCGCCGTCGCCCCCGGCATCAAGCGGCTCATCGGTGATGAAAGTTCGACCCTCGCCATAGCTGACTTCGCTCTGAAGATTGTTCAGAGAAGTTACGACTACATCACTCATTAAACTCTTCTCCCAGGCAATGTCTGAATCAGTGTGTGGTTGGAACAGGGGCGGATGATCATCGAGCAATATCCGAGTCGCCCATTGTTGGTCGTCACTATAATCGTTCCACGCTCTCGTAGCTACGACAACTTGCAGACATTTATTCGCGCGGCTACACTCGGTGCGCTCCAGATAAAACCTACATACAAGTGCGATTGAGTTACCAGTCGCTGAGGGATCGGAATGAAGATTCACGAGTACCAGGGCAAAGAATTGCTGAGTAAGTTTGGCGTGCCCGTGCCGCGCGGCATCGTTGCGCGTACACCCGAAGAGGCCTACAACGCCGCAAAGGAATTAGGCACCGACATCGTCGTCGTGAAGGCGCAGATCCATGCGGGCGGGCGTGGGAAAGGTGGCGGAGTGAAACTCGCGAAGAGCCCGGAAGAGGCGCGAGATATCGCTGAGCAAATGTTGGGCATGAAACTCATCACGCACCAGACCGGACCGGAGGGCAGGGAAGTTCGGGTCTTGCTTGTTGAAGAAGGTCTGCCTATCGACAAGGAGTTTTATTTGGGTGTGGTGCTTGATCGGGCGTCGGGTCGGCCGGTGTTTATGGCCTCAGCGGCAGGTGGTATGGATATCGAAGAGGTTGCCGGCAAAACGCCGGAGCAGATCATGAAGGAGACGATCGATCCGGCGGTAGGCTTTCGTTCTTTTCAGGCGCGCAAGTTGGCATTCGGGTTAGGCATCCCGGCGCCGCTGATCAATCAGGCAGTGAAGTTCATGCAATCACTCTATACGGCTTATGAACAGATTGACGCGTCCCTCATGGAAATCAATCCCTTTCTGTTGACGAAGGACAATCGATTAATAGCCCTCGACGCAAAGATAAACTTTGATGACAACGCGCTGTTTCGACACAAGGAGTTTCTCGATCTGCGCGATCTTAATGAAGAGGATCCCCTGGAGATCGAGGCTTCAAAGTTTGACCTCAACTACATCAAGCTCGACGGTAACATCGCTTGCATGGTTAACGGCGCCGGTTTGGCGATGGCCACCATGGACATCATCAAGCTTGCGGGCGGCGAACCCGCGAACTTTCTGGATGTTGGTGGGGGCGCATCACAGGAGCGTGTCGAGGCGGCGTTCAAGATCCTGCTTGCCGATGAGAACGTGCGTGCGGTTCTGATCAATATCTTCGGCGGGATCGTCCGCTGTGACATGGTCGCACGTGGAGTGGTTGAGGCGGCGAAGAAACTCGGCATCAAGGCGCCGGTGGTCGTGCGACTGGAAGGGACCAATGTTGAAGAAGGTCAGCGCGTGATCCGCGATTCAGGACTCAACTTCAAAGTGGCGAGCGGAATGAAGGACGCGGCGGAGAAGGTAGTGGCGCTCGCAGCGTAAGGCGAGACGCGGGGACGCGGTGATAGGGAGACGCGGAGACTTCGCGATGCGAGGCACAGCTTAGGCACAACGAAATAGAGCGTTGCGTATGAACGAGGAAGCAATACGATCAGGGACGCATGACGAAGGCACTAATGCCACGTCACCCCATCTCCGTGTCTCCGGGTCACCGCATCCCGATCTCTCCGCGTCTCAACGTCATCACATCTTCGCGTTAGTCCGCAGATGGCTCATTCCCATCAGCCGCTTTGGTCTCGCAGCGCTCTTCCTATTCACCGCCGTCGCAAAACTAACAATTGTGCGAGACTTCGCCGCCAATGTGTCACAGTTGCTGAGCGCGTCCGGATTTGATTACACACGTTGGACGTGGCCGGTGACGATTGGTGTGATCACGGTGGAGGTAATCACAGCACTCCTGCTTCTGTACCGGCCGACCGTTCGCATCGGCGCGGTCGCCGCAGGCACCCTACTCATAGGTTTCGCTGGTTATGCGCTCTATTACGTTTACGCGTTGCATGGTGAGCCGCTTGAGTGCGGTTGCTTTGGAAAGATCATCGGCAGTCAGCTAGGCGTGAATACCGCCTTGCGTAACCTGGCACTGTTGCTTCCCGTGTTCTTGGTCTTTTTCGGGTACAGTAAACGTCAACGCGCAACAGCAAGCGATCGGTCACTCTAGAGACCATTCGATCAAACCAAAGAACTCCCACTTCGAACCACCAGGCATTCATGGCAACACTCTCATTTTGGGGCGGCGTTGGCACGGTTACAGGATCCAAGTTCCTGATCGAGAGCGGGAGCTCGCGAGTGCTCGTTGATTGCGGCATGTTTCAGGGACTGAAAGAACTGCGTGAGCGAAATTGGCAGGAGCCTCCATTCGATCCCGCTTCGTTGAACTCCATCCTGATCACGCATGCTCATATTGATCACACAGGCTATCTTCCCAAAATGGTCAAGCAAGGCTTTGCCGGTCCGGTCTACTGCTCACGCGGTACAGCTGACCTCTTGAAAATTTTGCTACCCGATGCCGGTCGCCTGCAAGAGGAAGATGCCGACTATCGCAACAGGCACAAACTCACTAAACACGGTCCAGCTCTGCCGCTCTACACCGAAGAAGACGCATTTGCCACGATTGACTTGATTCACCCATTGCCGAATACCGGAGAAATGTTTGAAGTCGCGCCGGGCATGAGCGCGGCATTCAGCATCGCCGGCCATATTCTTGGTTCAAGCCTGGTCCTCGTGGCAATTGAAGGAGCTGGAGCCGATGGAACTGGTCGACGTGTGTTGTTCTCGGGGGATCTCGGGCACTACGATCAACCAATCATTCACGATCCTGTAGCGCCACCCGCCTGCGATTACCTCCTGGTCGAATCAACTTATGGCGATCGACTGCACGATCCTGAAGATCCGAAGGTCGCGTTAGCGCGAATAATTAATGACGCGGTTGCGTCGAAGTCTACGATTCTCATTCCCGCTTTCGCAGTCGGCCGCACGCAGGAGATCGTTTATCTGGTTCGCGAGCTAGAAGAAGAGAAAGCTATTCCAGTGATTCCGGTAGTGGTTGATTCACCGATGGCCGCAGCGGCCACCGTCGCGTACAGCAATCGCACTGAAGAACAGGACGAAGACTATGCAAGTGTACTCAAGCGGAAACAACATCCACTGCGTACGCATGCGATGATCACTGCATCCTCGCGGGAAGAATCGAAACGCGTCAACGGACTAGAAGGGCCGCGGATGATTATCAGCGCCTCAGGGATGATGACAGGCGGACGGGTGCTGCATCATGCCTTGCGACTCTTGCCCAATCCGAACACGATCGTCGTTTTTGTCGGTTACCAGGCAGCCGGCACCACCGGAAGACGAATTCAGGATGGCGAGAAGGAAGTTAGGATATTAGGCAAATGGGTGCCCGTGCGTTGCCGTATCGCCCGCATCGGCGGCTTCTCGGCCCACGCAGACTGGCAAGAAATTCTTCGCTGGCTGTCGGGCATGCCGGGCGCACCGCGTCGCACATTTCTCACTCACGGTGAGCCGCTCGCCGCCAATGCGATGGCCGCGCATATCAAGGAACAATTTGGTTGGGCGGTCGAGGTCCCGCAATATGGTGAGCAGTTTGAAATCGCTTAGGAACTTGTAAGTGGGTGATTAGTACAGTCAGAAGGCGTCGGATATACTGAGTGAAATTCAAATTGAATTTGGTTCAGGTCGGGCGTGATTTAACGATTACAGTTTTGAGGGAGCATATCGCTTGAGCGTTCTGGTAAATAAAAACACGCGGCTCGTCGTACAAGGCATCACGGGCAAAGAAGGCACGTTTCATACAAAGCAGATGGTTGAGTATGGAACGAATGTCGTTGGCGGAGTGACTCCGGGGAAAGGCGGCACCACGCATGAAGGGATTCCCGTGTTCAATACTGTGGCCGACGCAGTTAAGAATGCCGGCGCAAACGCTGCCGTGATCTATGTCCCGCCCCCGTTTGCCGCTGATGCGATCATGGAGGCCGCGGATGCAGGTGTGCCCTTGGTTGTTTGCATTACGGAGGGAATTCCGACTCTCGATATGGTGAAGGTAAAAGAGTATTTGAAGGACAAACAAACCCGACTGATTGGACCAAACTGTCCGGGCATCATCAGCCCTGGCAAGTGCAAGATCGGAATCATGCCCGGTCACATTCATCGTGAGGGTCGAGTCGGAGTAGTCTCACGCTCAGGAACATTGACCTACGAAGCGGTGGGCCAGTTGACGGCGCTCGGCATGGGCCAGTCAACCGCGATTGGTATTGGGGGCGATCCCATTGTGGGAACAACGCACGTCGATGCGCTGGCGCTGTTTCAGGCGGACGACGAAACGGATGGCATCGTGATGATCGGTGAGATTGGGGGGACGGCCGAAGAAGAAGCCGCGGCCTACGCGAAAGCAAATGTGACGAAGCCAATCGTTGCGTTCATTGCTGGTCAAACAGCTCCGCCCGGTCGCCGCATGGGACATGCGGGCGCGATCATCGCGGGAGGCAAGGGCACCGCAGCGGAAAAAATGCAGGCATTGGAAGACGCCGGCATTCGAGTAGTGAGGTCGCCGGCGGATATCGGAGTGGCGATGAAGGAAGCTTTACCAACAGTGACTTCAGCATAAATGTAAAAGGAACAGCAGAGAAGACTAATGGCAGACCAGACTAACAATCTTACGTTCGCAATTATTAAACCCGACGCAGTAGCCAGCAGGAAGACAGGATCGATCGTTCAACGGATCATCGACAATGGATTTCGACTCCGCGCGATGAAGTTGATCCACATGAGCTTGGCACAAGCAGAGGGGTTCTACGCCGTGCATCGCGAACGTCCGTTCTTCCCCGGTCTCGTTGAATTCATGTCAACTGGTCCTTCGGTCGTTCTGGCCCTCGAGAAGGATGGTGCTGTTAAGGCCTGGCGAGATCTGATGGGCGCTACCGATCCAGCCAAAGCCGACGCGGGCACGATTCGCAAGGACTTTGGTTCGTCGGTCGGTGAAAATGCCACGCACGGATCAGATTCCGATGAGAACGCTGCAATTGAGATAGCCTACTTTTTTAGCAAGCTCGAGTTGGTCTAGCAAAGTCTTCTCTACGGCCATGAAGCACTGCCCCACCTGTAACAGCGACTTTGCTGACAATGACCTGGCCTTCTGCACGAACGACGGCACTGCTCTGGTTCCTGCCGATGCTTCTACGATTGCCGAGTCGCAGGTGACTGAGCTTTTCAAATCCGTACCGGACACGCGGGTGATGTCGGCGGCCCGGCCGACTGATCCCGCCGGCGCAGAAGAGGTCTCGCCGGCTCAGGCTCCGCAACCCTACGGCTGGGCCAACGATGTCGCCCCGGTTTGGACGCCACCACCACCACCGCCCCGTCCTTTTGTCAGCCAGCAGCAGACCCTGGCCGTCATCTCACTCGTATCAGGAGTCGCAGCGATCACGATCGGTTGGATTTGCGGTGGACCACTGTTCGCGCTCGTGGCAGTTACTCTGGGCGTGGTAGCGCTCATTCAAGTCAAACGAAACCCTTCACAGTACTCAGGCAAACCGTTTGCCTGGGGAGGAATCGCAACGGGTGCGATTGTCCTGCTCATTTATTTTGTGCTGGCGCTGATTTGGGTGGTGTTCATGTTTGCCGGCGCTGCGTCACGTTAGTTATCGCGCCAATAAGCAGGCCGCGTCATCGCAAGGTCTCTCTGGTTCGCAAGATATGAAACGTTGTCCGACTTGTAACAAGACCTTTACCGATCAGAATCTTAGCTTCTGTCCCGAGGACGGAACGCCGCTTCTTCCGCTTCAGCCGGCTGACGATGAAACCACGGTCGTCTCCTCTCCCGCTGCAGCCAGTGCACAGCCTGCGTACGTCCCGCGTGATTGGCAGACCGACTATCAACCGTCTGGTTCGTCTGCACCGTTGGTTCAGAAACGAAAAGCATGGCCGTGGGTAGTGGGAATCCTGGCCGTTCTGTTTATCGGCATGATCGGTATCGCAATCGCAGCGAAGCTCCTGCTGCCAGGTATGCTGCGCGCGGCCGCGAATGCGAATCGTTCGAACTCCAATCCGCAAAGTCCTGCGAATGAGAATTCAAATCTCAACTCGGCGCCTTTGGATAATTCGAACACCAACACGAATTCAACCGCAGAACAATCTCCCGCGGATGCAGATAAGGTGCTCGCGGATTTGACCACTCTTGAACATGAGTGGACCGTCGCCAACATCAATGCCGATAAGCCAAAGCTTGAGCGGATCCTGGCCGAGGATTACGTTGGCACAGCGGCGGATGGAAAAAGCCAGGGCAAGGCAGACTACCTCCGGACGATTGAGCGCGATACATCGATTGAGAAGTGGGACTTCGAAGATTTGAAGTTGAACTTGAAAGGCGATCGCGCGACTCTCGCCGGAATTATCAGATTAAGGATTCGCGGTGAAGAGGTCGCTTATCACTTTACAGACAAGTTTGTCTGGCGCGATGGGCGCTGGCAGGCCGTGAGTTCGGCAGTGGTTCCGGCTCAGCAAACGCCGACAGGCACTGAGATTTAGTACTGAAAGCGGAGAGTCAAAGGAGACTCGAACGATATGTCTATTATCAGCGACGCGATCGAATCGACGAAGGCCATCATTCAGGGCATGGGTGTGACATTGTCCTACATCCCGAAACAAAAATGGACGGTGCAGTATCCTGAAGAGCCGGTGACCGTGCAGCCACGTTACCGCGGTCAGCACTTACTGCATGTAGACGAACTCGGCAGAGAGAAGTGTGTCGCCTGCTTCCTCTGCGCCGCCGCCTGTCCTTCGGAGTGTATCTACATCGTCGCCAGGGACGACCCGCGACCGCCGGAAGAACGCATCGGTGTAGATGAGCGTTATGCTGAGGTCTACAATATCGATTACGGCCGTTGCATCTTCTGTGGTTACTGCGTCGAAGCATGTCCCAAGGATGCGATCACCCATGGCTACAACTTTGAGCTATCAGTTTACAACCGCGCGGATCTGCTCAAAACGAAAGACGACCTGCTGATCACGAAACAACTACAGTCGAAGAACTACCGCGTTGCCTCATCGCACGAAGATGTGGATTCTGAATACAAAGAGGTTTGAAACTGCCGAGTAGGCGTCGTGCGTTACCAAGCTGCCTTAGCATGTAGCTTGCAGAAAGAATTCCGGCGGTGGGGCTTCGATAAGAACTCCCGCCGCCGAGTAGTTTATGATTCCCGGGTACGCGGACGTTAACTCTGCGGTCTCGCACATGGCTTACCGTGAAATCCATTACAGCTGGGAATACGAGCTGAAGTCGACTCCCGAAAAGCTCTGGCCCTTTGTCGCCGATACGAATCGTTTCAATCGCGACACTGGGGTTCCGTCGATCGAAGCTGAGGATACTACGCGGCAGCGACTGCGCAACGCCCGGCGTCGTCTGCGTCTTTCGTTCCTGGGGTTGCCGGTTGAATGGGAAGAACAACCCTTTGAGTGGGTTCGCCCTTCTCGTTTCGGGGTTACACGGAGTTACACGCGCGGCCCTGTTGCTGAGCTGAAAGTTGTTGCTGAACTGAGCCCGCTGTCCGGCGGCGGGACGCGGCTGAACTACCAGGTCTGGGCCACGCCAAAGTCGCTGCTGGGCTTCGTCGTAATTCCTCTGCAAATTGGTCTCATCAGTGCCCGCAAATTTGCGCGGGCCTTCAAGCGATACGATCAATCGGCCGCTGACGAACTCTTCTTGCCGGGCGAGCAAGAGGCAGCGGAACTTTCAACGATAGCTCGCAGCCGTCTCGCCGCAGGGCGGGAACGACTTGTGACAGAGGGAGTCCCGAATGAGATCGCCGTGCAACTCACTTCGTTTCTCGAACAAGCTGCCGACTTCTCACTCGCGCGGATTAGTCCTTACGTGCTCGCCGATGAGTGGAACGAGCCACGGCGCGCGGTGTTGGAAGCGTGCTTGCGAGCCACGCGCGCCGGGCTTCTCGATCTCCGCTGGGATCTGCTGTGCCCTTTGTGCCGTGGCCCACAGGAAAGCGAAAGCTCGCTTAGCGATATCAAGTCAAAAGTACACTGCGAGACTTGCCGCATCGATTTCACTGTTAACTTCGATCGCTTCGTTGAAATAACTTTTCGACCGAACGCTTCGATCCGCATCGTGGATGTGAAGAACTATTGCATGGGCAGCCCGCAGAAGACGCCTCACATCGTGGCGCAGCAGCTGTTGCCGGCGCAGACAAGCAGAAAGATCTCGATGCCGTTGGAAGAGGGCCGTTACCGCCTGCGCGTGCTGGAGCTGCCGGGCGAGCGCCTCGTAACAGTCACCGCTGGAGGCGAAAAGACAGCTTCCGTCCACGCGGCGCAGGACGTCTCGGGTGCGGAGCTGAATCTCTCTACTCACTCGACGCTGGATTTAGAAAACTCGAGCGCTGCCGAACAGCTCTTCATAGTTGAGCGATTGTCCTGGAGCGACCAGGCAGCAACGGCGGCTGAAGTCACAGCGTTACAAGTCTTTCGCGATCTCTTTTCCAGCGAGGCGTTGCGGCCCGGCGATCAGGTTTCAGTTGGAACCCTGACGGTTCTTTTCACTGACCTCAGGAACTCCACGAAGCTTTACCGGGAGATTGGAGATGCAACGGCGTTCGGACGCGTGATGAGTCATTTCGATGTTCTGAAGAAAACCATTGCAGAGGAAGACGGCGCTCTTGTGAAGACGATTGGGGACGCGGTGATGGCGGTGTTTCGCAATCCGGCGGCGGCGCTGGAGGCAATGCTGCGTGCGCAACGGGAACTGGCCTCACCATCCGACGGAAGCTCGCCCCTCACATTGAAAGCGGGGATCCATATCGGACCGTGCATCGCGGTAACGTTGAACGAGCGCCTCGATTACTTCGGCTCGACGGTGAACATGGCAGCGCGATTGGAGAGTCTCTCTACGGGAGGCGACGTGGTAATCTCGGCGGCGGTTTACAATGACCCGGAGGTGCGGCAGTTGATCGAGACCGACGCTAGCAACCTGCAAGTTGAGCGTTTCGAGATGGGGTTGAAGGGGTTCGATCAGGAGCGGTTTGAGTTGTGGCGTGTAATGCGAAGAGCGGCAGACGCCTCGGTGACCAGCTCTTAGAATCCGCTCGCCAATCGTAGAGCACACAGTAGATCGAATCCAGCACATTCACGATTCATCATTCATCATTGCCTTTCAGCCTCTTATGCCACTCTTAGAAGCACGCGAAGTTTCCAAGGTCTACCAAATGGGCACAACGAGTGTGACCGCACTCGACAAGGTTTCCCTTGGCATTGGCGAGGGACAGTTCGTCGCAATTCAGGGAACGTCCGGCTCGGGAAAATCCACTCTACTCAACATGCTCGGCGGTCTGGATCATCCCACCAGCGGAGAAGTGTGTTTTGCGTCAAGACCGCTGGGGCCACTGACAAAAAAGGAGATGGCACGATATCGCCGTTATTCTGTCGGCATGATTTTCCAAAACTTTAATCTCGTTCCGACAATGACCGCAGAGGAGAATGTGGGATTGGCCCTCGCCTTCGGCGGGTTGCGTGGCAATCAGCGTCGCACGCGCGCGGAGGAGTTGCTCAGTCGAGTAGGCCTGTCCGACCGGCTTACCCACAGGCCTTCTGAGCTTTCAGGCGGGGAGCAGCAGCGTGTTGCGATAGCGCGCGCGCTCGCGAATCGTCCAAAAGTGTTACTCGCCGACGAGCCGACGGGCAATCTCGATTCCACCCGTTCGCATGAGTTGTTGGGATTGCTGCGCGGGATGGTCAATAGCGATTCGTTAACGATCCTGATGGTGACGCACGATCATGAGTTGGCGACCAGTTTTGCCGACCGGATCATTCTGATGAAGGACGGCCGCGTTACAAATAAGGATGAAGGATGAAGGATGAATAAGGAAAACTCCGTCATCGAGTCTCACAAGTTTAATTGCCGAGCTTTCATCCTCATCCTTCATCCCTCATCCTTTCTTGCGAGGGTTTATGACTAACACACAGACCGAGATGACGCTCGAAGCTCTGCGTTCAGTCCCTCTGTTCGCATCGCTTGACGACAATACCGCGGCCAAACTGCGTAGTCTCCTGAGGGTCAAGAATGTCCCGACCGGCACGCGTCTTTTTCAAAAAGGTGAAACGGGTGATGCGATGTATCTTGTCGAAAGTGGACGAGTACGAATCAGCATCACCGACGAAGATGGCCACCAGGTAACGCTTGCAGAAAACGCGCAGGGCGACTTCTTCGGCGAGATGGCTTTGATCGACGGTCGCCAGCGTTCGGCAGACGCCAGCGTGATCGAAGATGCGCGGCTCGCTGTCCTCTCGCGTGAGGATTTCCTTTCGTTTGTCCGCTCCAGTCCGGACCTTGCTCTGGAAATGCTGGCGGCGCTTACGGATCGACTGCGGCGAACAGATGAACTGTTGCGGGGTCGCGTTTCGCGCAACGCTAACGATGAGGAACGCGCGCGTTCGACTGTGGCCGACAAGGCAGCCGATTTGATCGCGGAGTTTGGCGGCAGTTGGAAGTTCATCATCGCTTCAATGTGCCTGATCCTCTTCTGGATCGTTTTCAACTCCTACATTCTCGCGCGCGGCTTTGATCCCGCGCCTTATCAGGTGTTGAACCTGACTCTTGCGGTAGTCGCGGGTATGCAAGCGCCGATTATCATGATGTCGCAAAATCGGCAGGGTGAAAAAGATAGGCTGCGTGCCGATCTTGATTACCGTGTGAATTTGAAGAACGAACTGTCGCTGACGGAAGTACTGCGCCGGTTGGATGTTCTCGAGAGTGAGCGCTTGCCAAAAATTATCGAAGAGATCTCGAAGATTCCGAAATAGAGTCTCAGGTCTCAAGATTCAGCTCTTTGCGAGTCTTGCGACCCGAGCGGAAAAGTAGACTCGAGATTTGAGACTGGGGATTTGAGACTAATAGAAATGATCCAAGCCATTTTTTTTGATTTCAACGGCGTCATCATTGACGATGAACCGCTGCAGTGCGAGGCATACCAGGAAGTCTTTCAGCCTTATGGCGTCGCGTTGACCGAAGAACAATATTACGAAGACTTGGGAATGGACGATCGCATCTTCGTCCAGACTGCTTTTGATCGAGCGGGTAAGGAGTTGACTGCTGAAGCGAGGCAAGCGATCACCGTTGCCAAGTCCGAGATTCATCGCCGGCTGATGACCGACGACCTCCCGGTCTTCGCCGGCATCAGGACTTTTCTAAATGCGGCTTCGCGCGTTTTCTCGCTCGGCCTTGTAAGCATGGCCACGCGCGAGGAAATTAAGTACGTTCTCGATCGCGCGCGTCTGGAGACCTTCTTTAAGGTGGTTGTGAGCGCCGAAGATGTGAACGCTTGCAAGCCGGCCCCGGACTGCTATCTCTTTGGTCTGGCAAAGTTGAACGAGATTCGTGTCGCCAAAGCGCTCACGCCCCTGCTCGCCGCGGAGTGTCTGAGCATCGAGGACTCGCCACCGGGAGTTGAAGCCGGCCGCGCTGCCGGCATGCGCACGCTGGGTGTAACGAATACTGTTTCAGAATCTAAACTCCGCGCTGCCGGCGCCGACGTTGTCACGAAGCAGCTCTCTGACTGGAATGTTCACTCCGTGAGACACGTCTTCTCGGAAGGATGGGGGATGAGGGATGAATAGGAAACACGCAATCACTTCCAAACGTACTACCGCGTCTGCTGGTCAGCGTTTCTTAACTCTTTCAACTGAGAGCTTCACAACACTCCGTTGGCTTAGAATCCCAGCCAGCTGCCTTTCATCCGTCATCCCTTATCCCTCATACTTTTCGTTCATTCCGCATTCATCAATCGTTTCATGAACTTCGCCGACATCCTCCAATTGGCTTTGCGCAATCTCAGGCAGGCGAGGCTTCGCGCTTTCCTCACCACGATGGGTGTCATCGTTGGGGTCGGCGTGATCGTCACGATGGTCTCATTCGGCCTTGGCCTTCAGCGCAACATGCTGTCACGTTTTAAAGCACTTGATCTCTTCAGCGAGATTCAGGTATTTGGGCGAAGTTTGAACGATATGGCGTTAAGCCTCGACTCCGAAGGCAGAACTCGCGACGACTCATCCGATAGAAGGGGAGAAAGATCTTACAAGCCCCCTTCGCGAATTCTGGACGACGCGGCGATCAGCGAAATCGGCAAACTGAAGGGCGTTGCTTACGTCGAGCCGACGATCAACTTTCGTGTTTACGTTCGCTCAAATGGAAAAGTCCTGCAGCAGTCAGCAAGTGGAGCGACCGTTCCCAATAGTTCATCGCGGTTCCATGAGTTTGTGGCCGGCAAGATGATCAGCGCGCCCGAAGCCGCGGAGGTCGTTGTTAGTGAGCGCTTCGCACGTGACTTTGGGTACGGGAATCTTGCGGATGCGGTAGGCAAGACGATTGAGTTCCTTGCGCCGCCCAATGAGAAAAAGGATAAGACGAGTACGGAACCGGAAGAGCAACCCAACTTTTTCGGCATCCCAATTGGTGAAGACCAACCCGAAGAAAATGCAGCGGGCCTTGTCGGCTACACCTTTAACATCGCCGGAGTTCTCAACACAGAAGTGAAAGATGGCCCGGGTCAGAAAGGACTGAAAGGCTTGCTGCCGCGCGCTGGGGTTTACCTTCCGTTGCAGACAGCACGGGCCTGGACGCTTGCTCACCGCGGACCGATGGGGGAAGTCGCCCTGGAGTTGGCCCGTCAAAGCGGGGCGCTGGCGGACGCGAATTCCGAAGGATACGATTCGGCGGTTGTCCGAGTTAACGATCCGGTGGAACTTACGGAAGTGAGGAAGCGACTCACGGAACTGGGTTTCGGCAGTTTCTCCATCATCGATGAGCTGGACCAACTGCGAACCGTGTTTCTAATTCTGGATTCAGTGCTGGGATTGTTGGGCGGGATCTCGCTGCTGGTCGCTTCGTTTGGTATAGCCAATACGATGGTCATGTCGATTCTCGAACGCACCCGCGAGATTGGCATCATGAAGGCGATTGGCGCCGAGGACCGCGAGATTAAGTTGATCTTCTTTGTGGAGGCTGCGGTGATCGGCGTTAGTGGAGGCGTACTCGGAACGCTTGCCGCCTGGGGAGTGGACGGCCTGGCGAACAGACTCGCGTATCGCTTCATACTCAAACCGCAGGGAGCGTCGTTCGTTGATTTCTTTTCCCTCCCGCCATGGTTGTCGGCGGGCGCGATCCTCTTCGCTCTTGTGGTCTCGATTCTGGCGGCACTCTATCCTGCAGCCAGAGCTGCACGTATCGATCCTGTTAAAGCACTCCGGCACGACTGAGCGAACATCACACACCAACCTGCACGAGTAGGGACAAGAAAGAAGCGGAACACTGTGCATCACAATGTTCCGCTCGGTTTGTTTTTGACCCCAGTTAGAACTGAGCGTTTGCTTATTGCGGGGGCGGCGCGGGCGCTGCCGGCTTTGGAGTGCGTTTTCTTGGTTTGGGCTTGGCCGCCATCTCCATCTTCGGGTGCCAAAATTCAGGATCGCCGGCTGCCATGGCGGAATCTACGTAGCTCATCTTGGGCATGAGCATGTAAGTCGACGCTTCACTCGACATGATTGCGTCGCTGACCGATTTGTCAGCCTCCTTTTTTTGATCATCTGTCATCGCGGCGCGTACCTTCGCCGCGATTCCCGAGTCGAACTCCGCGAGCGACTTCAAAAGTCTGAACGCCATGTAGGTTCCCCCGGGGGCGCCCGAAATGATCTGATAAACCGCGACGTGCAAGCCGTCCACTTTTGCTTTCTGGCGGGCGGGATTTATCACTTTCTGCGTCGTTTCGGTAAATTGCGCGTCATGGCCCGGCCGCACACGGACTGTTGTTATCGAAAAGTAGCGCATGGTCGCGACGGGAACTCCTGGATTAAAGCTGAGGTCCGGGCGATAGATCGCCATCATGTCGCGCATTCCGTTATGCATGCCGGGAGCTTCATTTTGTAGCCTGGCCATTTGCGCTTTTACGCTCGGGTTCGGATCACTCATTTTCTTATCCGTCGCCTGCATTATTCCCTCGAGTTCACCGAACGATTCGGCCCCGGTCACATACAGCACCTCATTTTCACTTCCGGCCACAGGCACCATTGCGAGTCGGTGATTTGGAGTTTGCAGTTGCGAGAAGATGCTGGCGAACTCCGCCGAGTGACGATTGTGATCATCCATCATCCCTGGTTTGATTTCCTCGCGCACAATCAACAGGACCTTTGGGGGACCTTCCTGAGCTACAACTAGGGAGACAGAAGAGAGAACCAGCGACAGAACTACTAACAGGAGAGACTTCTTCATGGTTGACCCACCTCCAGGGGGTAATCGAGTGTTTTGTTAAGTTCGACGGCGTCTTGGTTGCGAATAAATGCTTGGCCGCTTGTCGCAATAGCGCTCTCGACTGTTCGCACCAAAGTCTGGTTTGGACAGGAAGAGCGTTCAGGTAAGTTCTGGGATTAGCCGGATTATCCTTAAGGCGGCGGGACAATATGCTGAATCACTCGGCAAGTCAATGGAAACTGTTTTTTGAGTTACAAAAGCATTTGGGAGATGTGAGACGGTTCACGACTCTTAGAAAGCCGTAGTGTCATGAGGTCAGTACCACCAGGCGGTAGCCGGTGGGCCGATACGTCGCCAGTCCATTAGATGACTTTCTGAGTTGCCTCCTACGCGAGACTTGAGTGCTTGGCACTCGGCCCACCGGCTAACGCCTGGTGGTACTGACCTCATGACGCTGCACTCGGAGATCGACCGCGTGTAATCACAAAAGTGCTCGTACGGAATAAGCGCCTATGTTGACGTAGTGGATCATTTTGCATGTTGAAGACGCGTCATGATTCGTTAGCGTGGAACGGTGATCACGTGGTACATCCACCAAATAAGAAGAAGGGTTAGGATTAATAGTTGGGCGGCTATGACGACCCCCAATCGCGGTTCTGCGTTTCATCTTACAAATAAGACAAGGCCCCGGTTCAATCTGTGATCCAGTCGTCACTACTCATGATCAGTGAGGCAGCGTCTTCTCGATGCGCCGGTCGGGTATGAGCCACATGATGGCGACCAGGATGTAGAGTGCACAAGCCATCCATGGCTGCACAAAGGCCAACGGGATGGCCACGAAATAAATCACACTCGAGATCTTGCCTTTGAAATCTCCATGAAGCGCGGTCGCCAGAGTGGATTGTTCTCCGTGCAGCTGTACCAGGGCGCGGGCCAGAATGAAATAGGCGATTGACGAGGCGAATAGGACCGCTCCATACAGCGCCACCGGCCACGCCGCAAAGTGGTTCTCACCCATCCAGCTGGTGACGAATGGCGTGAGCGAAAGCCAGAAAAGCAAATGGAGGTTGGCCCAGAGAACACCGCCGCTTACATGCTGGGTTGCCTGGAACAGGTGATGATGATTGCTCCAGTAGATGCCCACATAGATAAAGCTCAGCACGTAACTGAGCATTACTGGAAGCAACGGCCGCAACGCCGCGAGATCAGTCCCATGTGGAACCTTGAGCTCCAAGACCATGATCGTGATGATGATCGCAACTACACCATCGCTGAAGGCTTCCACCCGCGTCTTAGTCATATGTAGCCGCGTTCTACAATTTTTTAAACTTGATAATCGATTCCTGTGTCTCTGCGCTCATGGTGTTGCCGTCGCTGGCGAGTGGCGCATTATCGATGAGTTGAGATCTAATTTAAACGTCGACCTTCGTCGATAATCTTATACTTCTCTTTATCGGCTATCTGGGTTGGGTCTTGCAGAGCAGCCGTGGTGAAGTTCCGTCTGGGAGGAATTCCCCTAGTTCCTTGACTACATTGCCACTGCGCTTGTGGGTAAGAGTGGCTTCCCATTTTCCCACAAGTTGACTCTTAGCATCACGCTTGCACGAAGACACCGACAACGTGACTAGCAAGAGGACGATCAGAATGAGCAATCTGGTCATCAGTTTCCTTTAGGACTTTCACCAGTAGATCGATTGTAACTTTACCTGTTCGAGAAGAAACTTCAACAGTTAAATTTGTTCGCATTGCACAAACTCGGGAGGGTGAATCCGATCATAACCTTGAGTTGATGGGCTTCTGATACGAGGAATTTGAGGATTGATTCGTTCGCTAACCGACTAACGGTTATGTAGTGGCTTCCCGCAATGATTACAAAAGCGAGCGGCACTATCTCTCTGCACACCACCACAAGAATCGCATGTAGCGCTAGCCTGGAGGTTGGCGCCACAGGTTGAGCAGAAACCTGATCCGGCGCTATTGGCGGCGCCGCAAGTTCCGCAGCGGCCCGGTAAGGGAGGCACGTAACCCCCCGCTTTGCGGGCGATGTGATCTTCGATTATCTTCCAGGCATCTTCCCCGATCTTGAATTGCCGGTACGCGCCCAACGCGGGTAGCGCGAGGAGCAGACCAGCAGAGACGAAAAGAGCGACTGCGGCGACGGCCGCCTTGTCAAACCACTTCTGCATTCCGATTTCAACGCGGGTGCCGCCGGCTTCCGGAGTGACCTTGATCGTCAATGCTGCAGACAATCCGGTGAGGTCACGCAACGTGCTAGACTTGCGCGCTTGCAGCACACTCGTGGAAGATACTTGCATTGTTTGCACTTCGTAGTCTTCGTCGAAGAGCTGACGCAGATCAGCCATTAGTTTTGAAACGTCTGCTTCCACTCCGGGATAGTATCTGCGGTCCATGTATGTGTGGTCTTCTCTTCAGACTTTTTTACTCTACGAGGAAAGACAACCCAATGTTCATTATGACTCAGGCGGAGAAATGAATTGAAAACGACACGCTCCTCTTTTGCATTTTTAATCGTCACCTTGTTCGTCCTTTGGCAACCTGGTCTGCGAGCAGGCTTCTCTCAAACTCTCCCAGCTGCTCGAAACTTCGATGGCTTCACGGCTGAAGGAGGTGACGCGGAGCGCCGCCGTGAGGAACAGTTTCGCGCCGTGCCCGCAGCTGACTCAGCTCGAGAACACTTGCGTCGCCTTACTGCCGAACCGCACGTTGCAGGAACTAAGGAGGACTACGCAACCGCGATCTACGTGCGCGACCAGATGCTCAGCTTCGGACTTGCGGCTGAACTTAAGGAATATGACGTCCTGCTTCCGTATCCGAAACAACCATCGATCGTTGAGCTGGTCGGCTCGCGACGGGAGCGACTGACATTGAAAGAAGCCGTGATTCCGGAAGATCCGTCGTCATCCAATCCGAAGATCATTCCGCTGTTTAATGGTTACAGCGCCACAGGGGATGTGACGGCTCCGCTTGTCTACGTCAATTATGGTTTGCCACCCGACTATGACGCGCTGAAAAAAATCGGCGTCGACGTCAAAGGGAAAATAGTGCTTGCGCGTTATGGGAATTCTTTCCGCGGCGTGAAGGCGAAGGTTGCGGAAGACAACGGGGCGGTTGGATTGATTATCTACTCTGATCCTGCCGACGATGGTTATGCGCAGGGAGATGTTTATCCTAACGGCCCCTGGCGACCGGCCAGCTCCGCGCAACGTGGTTCAGTGCAATACCTGTTTCAGTATCCCGGCGATCCGCTGACGCCGGGCAAGCCTTCAATTCCCGGTGTGACGAGATTGAAGATGGAAGAGGCAACGGACCTTACCCGAATTCCGGTGCAGCCCATTTCCTATGGTGATGCCCAGAAGTTGCTTCAGCCGTTGGGAGGGCCGGTCCGTCCGAAGGGATTTCAGGGTGGCTTGCCGTTCTCTTACCACGTCGGCGGCACTGACGCGGTCCGAGTCCACTTGAAAACGGACATGGACTACAAGGTCCGGAAGATCTGGAACGTGATCACTCGCATCGAGGGCAACGAAGAAAAAGATCGCTGGGTGATTATGGGTAATCACCGCGACGCCTGGACGTTTGGGGCCGTGGATCCCAACAGCGGTACCACCGCACTGCTTGAAGCCTCCCGCGGGTTTGGCCGATTGCTCAAGGATGGCTGGAAACCGCGCCGCACGATTCTCCTCTGCAGCTGGGATGCGGAAGAGTACGGATTGATCGGATCTACTGAGTGGGTTGAAGAAAACGCCGATGACTTGCGGCAAAAGGCTGTCGCCTACTTGAATATGGATTCGGCAGTATCCGGCGCAAACTTTGGCGCCTCCTCGGTGCCTTCACTCTGGCGATTACTTCGTAGTGCGACGCGCGACGTGCGCGATCCCAAGACAGGAAAAAGCGTCTACCAGCAATGGCAGGATCGCTCACGCGAAGGCCAGCCGGAAGCGGACTTGACCAATACCGAGACAGGCTTCGACGCGGCGATCGCCGAAGCGCGGATCGGGGCGCTTGGTTCAGGTTCTGATTACACTCCATTTCTACAACACCTCGGAGTGCCGTCCAGCGACATGGGGTTCGGCGGCGACTATGGTGTCTATCATTCCGCTTACGATTCGTTTTATTGGATGTCGCACTTTGGCGATCCCACTTTCGTTTATCATGTTGCGGCCGCGCAGTTGTGGGGGACGGTTGCGATGCGTCTCGCGGATGCTGAGGGACTGCCGCTGAATTACACCGACTACGCTGCGCAGATCGGTGACTTTTTTAAAGAGAGTATGAAGACGGCAAGACATCGCAAACTTGCAGCAGGTTTGGACGGGAAGGCCATGACCGACGCGATCGATGACTTTGCAAATGAAGCGGCGCGTCTGGAGAAAAACAGACAGGACACGCTGGTGGAGTTGCAACGCGGTGGTCCCGGATCTTCAGCGGTGGCTGCGAGGATGCGGCGAATAAACGACGCTCTGCTCGCGGTCGAGCGCTCCTTCATCGACGCTCGTGGATTGCGAGGCCGTCCCTGGTACAAGCACCATATTTACGCCCCGGGTTCTTATACCGGTTATGCCGCGCAACCATTGCCGGATTTTCGACAGGCGCTGGAAGACCGCAACACGGCAAACGCTAAGGAAGCGCTCGAGAGAATTGTAGAAGCGATGAAACGAGCTGCGGACACACTGCGCAAGGGTCTCGATTAGCGTAGTGCAAAGGAATCTTCAACGACTGCGAAAGAAGAGGGTGAGGAGGCAAGCGTGGAAACGTCGATCGATGCCGAAGCGAGGCTGGTGAGCGCGGAGGTGGGAAAGCGCAACTGAGGCTGCTGGCTGCAATCTGAAATCGATCTGGAATCTGAAACGTGAGATTTGGGATCTTAGTTGAGCAAGAAGAGGGGCGCCGGGCGTCCCTTTTCTCTGTTAGTTGGGATCTTTCTTGGTGCCCTTCTTCTCTTTTTTCTCGGTCGGCGGTGGGAGTTTCTTGGTAGCCTCAAGGATCGGCTCGACGTTCTCACTGAGCATTTGAAAGCTGGCTATTTCTGCCTCGCTCTTTGCTTGCTGCTGCAGCGGACTCAATTGGTCCATCACGCGGGTGGTTTCTGCGGCTAGATTCCTCAACGCTTTCGGAATCAATGGATTCTTTTCGTCGCGCGCACTGACATCGTCGATGTTGGTAATAGCCTCGTCGAGAATTTTCGCGATGTCAGCGACGAGTTCGGCTCGATTACCGGTCGGCAATTCGCCCCATTTCTCAGAGTCCTTCTTCTGTTGCTTCTGTTCCTTTTCGGTTCCGGGTCCAGCGCCTGTGATCACGCCTAACCGACGATCAATTGCCTTCACAAGAACTGCCACGCGCAGGTCGAGCGCCTGTGAGTCTTTTACTAGATCAACTTCCTCCGGCGTCAAGTGATCGCGAGTTTGCGCGGAGCCGAGAACAGCTGAAGAGGAGACGGGCAGAAAGAGAGCGAGTACGCTGTATAACAGAATCAATCTAAGTTTCATCGTGAGTTGCTCCGGAAAATGTAGTGCGCTAGGGTCGTTTACTCGAACTGTTCTCGTCTTCAGGCTTATCAGGTTCGCGCATTACTGTATGGCCATAGAAGGAGTTGAGCGCATCAGTGCGACCCTTCCTTGCGAAGGCCTCGATCTGTTTCACCCATACTGCATATTCGAGTGGGGTGATCCGGCGGATTGCGGTTAGGCGCGGACCTTGCGCGCGCAGCGAGAGCTCTAGGTGTTTATAAAGATCGCGCGTTTTAGTTTGGTCGCGGCTCAAGGGATCCAGATACTTCATCACATTCTCAAGGAGCGCATGATACTTCCCGAGTTCCGCCGATGCTCCTTCAAAGTCCTGCTGATTTGTGCGGCCCTCGGCATTACCAAGATGACTCTCTGCCAATTCCATCGTGACGCGAACGCGCGTCTTTGCGTCTCTGGCTCCGTCCAGCTGCAGACGATCTTGTTTTAGAATGATTTTTAGAGGAGGAGGCGAGCTCATTTGCTGCGCCGGCTTGTCCTGGGAACCCATCGTGCCAGGAATCACGACCAAGGCGAGCCCCAGTAAAGAGAGTTTGATTAGAGAAGTGGGATTGAGAGGCTTCATTGTCGGTTCTGATTCGCCGGGCGAACGGTCGCTACTCGGATTTCTTCTTCTTCACTCCCTGACCTAGTTTGATTTGCCGACGGAGCATCGGTAGTCGCAAGTTCACTTTCTCAATCTCGAGTTGGTTTACTTTTGCGTCGGCATGTCCGAGAAAGCTTTCGTAGGAAACCAGAGCCTCCTGGTATTGTCCAAGATAATCATGAGCGGTGGCAATGAAATAATGAGCGACCGCAAGCTCGGGCTTACTTCTCAACAACCATTCGTATTCAGGGAGCGCTTCCGGATAGCGTTTCAGCGAATACAAGGCAGTGGCCAGGTTTGCATGAGCAGTGTAGTCGTCGGGATGCTTCGCTAATACCCTGCGCAGGATCATCACTGCATCGGCAAACCGACGCCCGGTAACCAGGGCTGCAGCGTATCCGGTGGCCAGGCCTTGGTTGTTAGGCTCAATCTCCACGCCGCGACGATAGAACTCCAGGGAACGAACCGCGTCTTTGGTCCGATAGGAATCACCCAGCTTGCCAAGTACCTTTGCGTTGTCAGGGTTCTTGTCAAGCAACTTCTCAAGAGCCTTTCTGGCGACAGCTGGGTCGTCGCTGTTTGCAGCTGCTATCTCTTCTGGCGTTCCGATGATCGCATTCTTATCATCTGCTGCCTTTTCTCTAGTCGTAACTAATCCGGCTGTTTCGGCGATGTGGCGAGCCTCGTCAGGTCTCCCCGCGCGTTCGAGCGCAACAGCGAGTCTGGACAAGATTTGTCTATCACTTTTCCTGAGACGGTCGGCGTTCTGGAGATCTGTGATGGCTTTTTCATAATCGTTTTGATCTAACGCGAGATCAGCGCGTTCGATAAGGGCCGCAACATTTTCAACGTCGAGTTGCAGCACACGATCAAGACTGAGGCGCGCGGCAGCTTTGTCTCCAGTGGCGCGCTCCGCTTGTGCGCGCAGGATCCACGCTGAGACCGGAGCGTCGGGAAGCGTCGTTGCAGCTTGCGCGAGAGTAAGAGCTTCCTTTGCATCGCCGGCGTGCAATCGCAGACTCGCAAGCACGCGAAGTGCGACGCCATCTTGTTGGTCTAGCACAACCGCTTCCCTAAGAGCGGCTGTGGCTTCGCTCTCGCGATTCAGTCGGGCCAGAAGCGTTCCTAAAGCAGAGTAGGGAAGTGACCAGTTCTTACGGAGTTTCGAAGCGCGACGTAAGGCATATTCGGCTTCATCGAACCGCGTCAGCGCGACCAGTACGTTTCCTTTTTGAAACTCTGCTTCGGGAAATTCCGGGCGGACTTTTATGGCTTCCTCGTAAAGCTCAAGAGCGTGTTCGAGATCACCTTTAGCGTGGGCTGCCTGGGCTCGCTCGAAGAGCCGTACCGGATCAGCATCGTCAACATCTTCGGACTGAGCTGCGCACGTGCTGGCGAAAGCGAGCGACATACTGAGGAACACGAAGAGAAACGCAACGCGCGAAAGCAAACGAGCACACATTCTGAATGGAATAGTCAATGACTTTGAGCCGCGCGGGCAAGAGGAAAAAATTGCTTGGGGAGCTGCGGATCCTAACATGCGATAAGACCGGGCGTCCAAGCTAAGTTCAAGTAAAGAACAGACATGCCAACATGAGATGCTTGTTGCACCGAGATTGATGCATGGGATACCATGCAGCGCTGTAAACTCGATAATTCGCTTAACGACCAATACTACAGGTCGCTGTGTCTTCATCTACCGAGGTTAGCATCCCGATGAACTCTGTAATCGACCAGGCCAAGTCTGCCAAGAGCACTGTGGGTCCTCCTCACGACGCTTTGACCGCGAAAGAAAACCTTCTTCGAGAAATCTTCCGGACGATGGGCTCTGTTGTAGTTGCGTTCTCAGGAGGCGTTGACAGCACGTACGTTGCGTATATTGCTAATGATGAACTTGGTGAACGTGCACTCTGCGTCACAGGCGATTCGCCTAGCTTGGCGGAACACCAGCGCGAAGAGACTAAACGACTCGTGGAGCAGTTTGGGTTTCATGCCGAGAGCATTGCCACGCACGAACTGGAAGAAGCAGGTTACGTAGCTAATGGGCCAACTCGCTGTTTTTTTTGTAAGGACGAGCTATATCAAAGGCTTGAGCCGCTGGCCCGCGAGCGCAATATTGAGTCAATCGTCGATGGATCCACCACCGACGATCTTGGTGATTACAGGCCCGGTCGAATAGCCGCGGGCAAACACGGTGTGCGAAGCCCGCTGGTTGAGGTTGGCATGAGCAAGTCGGAGGTGCGCGAGTTAAGTCGCATTGCGGGACTGCCTACCTGGGATAAACCCGCGAGTCCCTGCCTGTCGTCAAGAATTGCGTACGGGACGCAAGTGACCATTGAGCGTCTGTCTACGGTGGACCAGGGCGAAGATATCCTTCGGCAGATGGGTTTTCGTGAATTTCGTGTCCGGCATCACGATCAACTTGTGCGCCTAGAGATCTCTACCTCCGAACTTGACCGCGCTCTAGAGCGTGATGTGATCGACGAACTGGCCGTTCGTTTTCGCAAACTCGGGTTCAAGTATGTAACTCTTGATCTACACGGGTTTCGAACCGGCGCCCTGAACGAAGCATTGCAGTAGGTTATGTTGAAAACAATTTGGAGATGACATGTCCAGCATGCAAAGCACAGTTTACGTGGATGACATCCGCGAAATAAAAGAAGAGAACCCCTTCGAGTCGATGATGTCGCGGTTCGATCGCGCCGCGCAGCTGCTCAATCTGGATCCCGATCTCTATGCGGTGATGCGAGTGCCTAATCGTGAGCTCAAGGTCTACATCCCAACTAGAATGGACTCGGGTCGCATTCAGGTGTTTGAAGGCTATCGCGTGCAACACAACTTTGCGCGCGGACCCGCGAAGGGTGGAATCCGCTATGCGCCGGACGTAAACCTCGATGAGGTGCGAGCTTTGGCGGCATGGATGACCTGGAAGTGTGCTGTGGTTAACGTTCCCTTCGGAGGAGCTAAAGGTGGTGTCGTGTGCGATCCTCAACAGATGTCGATCGGAGAGCTTGAGCGAATGACGCGGCGATATGCCTCAGAGCTGATCGACTTTATTGGACCTGAGAAGGACGTGCCGGCGCCGGACATGAATACTAATGAGCAAACCATGGCGTGGATCATGGATACCTACTCGATGCACGCGCGTCACACAGTAACCGCTGTAGTTACTGGTAAGCCCATCGATCTGGGTGGCTCGTCGGGGCGTCGCGAGGCGACAGGGCGCGGCCTGCTCTTCGTTATTAATGAGGCGATTAAAAGATTTAAAATGACGCCGGGGGAGACGCGAGTAGTCGTCCAGGGATCAGGAAATGTGGGCGGCATCGGGGCCAAACTTTTATATGAAGCAGGATACAAGGTTGTAGCAATATCGGACGTCCACAGCGGGATCCATAACCCAAACGGCATCGATATCCCGGCAGCCCTTAACTATCTTCAAGCTACGCGCTCGTTTGAAGGGTACGAAGGCGTAGAGATGGTAACGAACAGTGAATTGCTGGAATTAGATTGCGATGTCCTGGTTCCGGCGGCCACAGAGAATCAGATTAATTCGCAGAATGCCCATCGGATTAAGTGCAAAGTTCTCGCTGAAGGGGCCAATGGTCCAACGACTGCAGCGGCGGATCAGATCTTGCACGAGAAAGGGATCTTCGTGATTCCGGACATCCTCGCTAATGCCGGTGGCGTGACGGTGTCTTACTTTGAATGGGTTCAGGACAGGATGGGTTACTTTTGGCGCGAAGATGTGGTTAACCAGCGCTTGCAGGATACGATGGTTGCCAGTTTTAATGATTTGTGTCGCTACGCCGACGCTCACTCGGTGGACACAAGGACCGCTGCATACATGCTCGCGATCGATCGCGTAGCCTATGACACACGCATGCGTGGTATCTATGCGTGACGGAAAAAACATAAACAAAAGCTGGGCTAAGTCGTGAAAGGTCTTGATTTCCGGTCTCAGGTAGTATATGGTCGGCGTGATTTTAGCACCCGACCCAGCGTTCAAAATCCGGTATTTCGCGCAGCGGATTGAGGTGTAAAATCACCCGGACTTTTTGCACTTTGTAGTTGGAGCCTCCGCATCAGCAAGTAATTGCTCGCGTTGGTCAATGCTATTAAGCAAACTTTATATTTCGCAGGAGGAATGCGATGAGACTCGCAACTAGGGCGCTAATTGCCGCGCTCGCAATGTTCGTGCTGTGTGCCGCGGTATCAGCACAGACACTAAGAAGTGAAAACGACCCACGGAACCAAGCGCCTACTGTAGGCACCGGTGGGCCACCGGGAGGGCCGACAGGGCTCTTCACCATCTATGATGGCGATACACTGCGAAGAGGTGAGTACACCTTTAGCATTTCTTATAGCAACTACGATCGTGATCCGGGCGACGTGGACATCACCGAGGTTCCGCTCAGTTTCAACATCGGTTTGAACGACCACATTGAGTTGTTCTTCAACACTACAGCTGCACGCGGGGTCAAGGTTAATAACCCGCGAAATCTTTCGAGTTTCTATCTGCCGAACTCGCAGCTTATCTTTGCTCCAGGTGTTCGTTGCGTGCCCGGCGCGATTATCCTTGCGCCGACAGTTATTAGCGGCACTTTGGTCTCGCCAGGGTTCTCTGGTGGCGTATTCCGTCCAAATGGACCGCCGTGCAGTACAGCAGGGCAGGGATTTGCGCAGTATCCCTTCGTTGGTGCCACTGGTCCGACCTTCAACATCGGACCGCCACTCTCGCCTGTATTTGTAAGTCGGCTAGGTGTTCCTACCGGTGGCGGTAGTAATTTTGGCAGTGCGTCTTTCTTCCCAGGTGTAGGATCGCCGGTTGGTAGCATCCTTCCGGGTTTGGTGCTTTCAACGCGTCGCGTTCCAGCTACGCTGACAATGGGTCCGGTTCTGGTTCCCGACCTGTTCACGATCGCGCCGTCCTACTTGGCGGACGCGCCGTTTATTAATCGCCTCTATGGTGAGTCGTCCTTTAGCACGTTCGTCGCGGGTGCGAAGATCAGGTTCACTGGTCCGAACAATCCTCTCGGCTTGGCTTTAATTCCGTTCTATCGCTTCTATCCTGATAAGGCCGATGATTTCTCCGGCTTCAATCAATTGCAGCGTGGCGCGAGTCCGGGTGGTGATATCGGCGACTTCGGATTGGTTGGAGTAGCAAGTGGTCGCTTGGCCCGTTGGGCTAATTTGTCTGCTAACTTCGGCTATATCTTGAATAGTAATCCGAAGAGCGAAGCTTTTGGCGGAGGCAAAGTAGTCTTGCTCGATCGGCCAAATGAAATCGTAGCTGGCGTCGGTTTCGACTTTCCGGTCAACAAGCACTTCCAGCCGATCGCTGAAGTTAAATCGATCCAATACACCGGCAGTCGCACTCAGAATGCATTTCCAAATAACCCTGTGGAATTCCTGGCTGGCGCGCGCGTCTATCCGACTCGCTGGCTCGGTTTCAGCGGCGCCTACAGAATGCATGTGAACCAACAGGGAGATCGACCGTTCCACAGTCAGACCTTCCCGGCTGGTTTTAACCAGTCTGAGGATCCGCATGGGTTCCTCGCACAGTTCTTTATTGGCCACCGCAATGCTCGCACATTGCCTAAGCCTCCCAATGGACCGCCGTCAGTTAGCCTGTCTGCATCCACGTCAAGTATTACTCTGCCGTGCCCGGAAGGGACTATGTCTTCGAGTTGCACGCCGAGTTCGAGTAGAGAAGTACAGCTGACTGCTGCCGGTAGCGATCCGGATAACGACACATTGCTGCATACCTGGTCAGTAACTGGTGGACGAATTACCGGTGAGGGCCGTGCAGTTACCTGGGATCTTTCGGGAGTCAATCCCGGTAGCTACACTGCAACAGTTGAAGTCAATGACGGCAACACCCACACTGCAAATTCATCCACAACAGTAACGGTAGCGAATTGCACAGAGTGCCAGCCGCCGTGTCCGACCGTTTCGGTCAGCTGCCCGTCGGATGTTGATCAAGGGGCGCCGATAACCTTTACAGCTTCCGTCATGGGTGGACCGTCCAACATGTCGGTAACCTACAACTGGTCGGTATCTGCTGGAACTATCAGTGGTGGTCAGGGGACATCAAGCATCACCGTGGATACAGCGGGAATTGGTGGACAAACGGTTACGGCGACAGTAGAGCTCGGTGGTGTGGATCCTGCATGCTCGAGGACTGCATCTTGCTCGACTGGCGTCAAGACGGTTGTTCCTTTAACACCAACTAAGTTTGACGAGTATGGCAACATCAAGTTCAACGACGAGAAAGCCAGACTCGACAACTATGCGATTCAGTTGCAGAACGACGCGGGTGCGCAGGGAACCATCATTGCCTACGGTGGCTGTGAGGGCGAAGGACAGGCTCGAGCTGACCGTGCCAAGAACTACTTGGTTAACACGCGCGGTATCGAAGCCGGTCGCATCACGACCGTGGAAGGTGGTTGCCGTGAGGAGCTCACAGTTCAGCTGTGGGTTGTTCCGACGGGTGCAACTGCTCCTACTGCCAGCGAAGCGACAGTCACGCCTTGTCCGCAATGCAAGAAGATGCGGGCTCCTCGTCGTCGCGCTCGACGTGGTGATGATGAATAACTAGACCTTCGCGTCCCTGAGAGGACGCGGAATCTTCCGAATGCGGGCGATGTCTCTTCCGAGACATCGCCCGCTTCGCATTTAGGCTGGACTACAACGGATTAGCGTTTTCAGCGCATCTTATGGCCGGGAGGAGTTATTCCTCACAATTCGTTCAAATTGTATTAGACTCAGAAGGGTAGCTTTTTAGTCGGGAGATTTTGCTGTGATGACGATGATGAGTAATAAAGGTATGAAACTGGTATCACTAGCCCTGGCCCTCACCGTTCTTGCCGTTCAACCTCTCATGCGCGGTTCGCAAGCATGGGCAGCAGATGAGGCCAGCTTCGACCCTTCTGGTTACTCCAGCGATTGGCGGTCTACTGGCCCTCAAGGAGGAGATGTCCGGTATCTCGTGGTCGATCCCAACGATCCTGATCGCCTCTATTTCGGAACCCTCGACGGCCAGCTTTACACGTCGGCCGATGGCGGTAAGCGTTGGGAGTTGCTCTACAACTTTAACCGGCCGAAGTTATTTGTCGATCACATCATCGTGGATCCGAGAGACTCAAAGACTCTTTACGTTGCTGCTCACCGGCATAAGGAGCCCGGTGGGTTCTTCAAATCTACCGACGGCGGGCACAAGTGGCGCGAGAGTTCGCAGCTCAAAAATGAGGCACTGCATTCACTAACCCAGGCGAAGTCCAATCCAGATGTACTGATCGCCGGGACCTTCAACGGAATCTTTCGGTCGGATGATGCGGGGGAGAATTGGCAACAGCTTCCGACGCAATCAACTCCTGGCCTGGTTCACGTTGAAACGTTGGCAATTGACCCACGGACTGCGGATACGATCTACGCAGGCACATGGTACCTCCCTTACAAGACGACAGATGGTGGTCAGACGTGGAGGTCCATCAAGAACGGCATCATTGACGATTCGGATATCTTCGCGATCGATATCGATCCGCGCGACCCTGGTCACCTGATCGCATCAGCTTGCAGCGGGATCTATGAGTCAAAAACGGCCGGTGAGGCCTGGAAAAAGGTGCAGGGTATTCCTTCTCAGTCGCGCCGTACCAGAGCCATCATGCAACATCCTTCGATCCCAGGGCTGGTTTTCGCTGGCACTACCGAAGGGTTTTGGCGCTCCGACCGTGGCGGCGATGCAGACTCCTGGATGGTAACGACCTCGAGGCAGCTGGAGATTAATTCAATCTCGGTCCATCCCTCGCGTCCCGAAACGATTTTTATCGGGACGAATAATTATGGCGTCATGGTTTCCACTGATAGCGGTAAGACGTTTGCTCCGACTAACGGTGGGTATAGCGGACGATTCGCCAACACTATCGTCGCGGATCGTGACATGCCTAATCGAATTTACGCGGCAACAATTAACACTGCCACTGGTGGCGGCTTTCTCTTCGCCAGTAGTGACAATGGACAGACGTGGCGCCCATCGATGCGAAACATGCCGGCGCGCCTGATTACGTATTCGATTCTGCAAGACACTCAAGACGGAAACATCATTTATCTCGGCACTAACCTCGGGATTTATCGCTCACTCGACAGGGGAGTCTCATGGGCGCCTATCTGGGCGGGTGGTTCAGCGACCCTCAAGCCCGCGAAGAAGGCTGCGCCTGTTCGTGCGAAGCGCGGAAGTGTGCATCCGACAGTTCCCAGCCGGTCGGCCCCAGGACCAAAAGTAAGCGATACGATTCGCCTTGTGCAGGAAGCATTGAACCGCGCTGGTTACAGCATCGCTGTTCCCGACGGTAAGCCGGGCAGCCAAACGCTAGCCGCGTTGAAGCGGTTTCAGTCAGACAGAAGCCTACCGCTTACTGGTAAGTTCGATCAGATCACTCTGTCGGCCCTGGGTGTATCCAGTAATGCTGATGCGACTGCTTCTTCATCATTAATTCTGACCGACTCGATAAATGCATTGGTCCATACCGTTGATGTTGAGACGGGCAAGCCCGCGATGTTAGCCGCTACCAATGCCGGGTTATACCGCAGCCTCGATCCCGCTAAGGGCTGGCAGAGATTGCCATACAACGGCAGCTTTGATCCAAGAACAACCTGCATCTCCACGAACCTGAAGCATCCGGACGTGATTTGGGCGGGTACCGCCGCATCAGGACTCCTGGTGTCGCGTGACGCTGGCCTTACCTGGCATCAGGCTGATGGCATTCCCAGTGACGCCCCGGTGAACACAGTCTCACAGGATCCCCAACGACCTGAGCGAATTTACGTGGGCACTAAACAGGCGTTTTACTCCTCGCACGACGGTGGTTCCACTTGGAGTCGACGGGGAGGCAACCTACCATTTGGCGACTTCACCAGTATTCTGATCAATCCGCGAAACACGGACGAAATCTTCGTGGGAAACGCTTATCAGAGTGGCGACAATGGCGGTGGTGTCTATCGTACGTTGAATGCCGGCAAGACCTGGGCGCGAATCGATCCCAAAGAGCAACGGCTGCCAAGCCAGAGGATCTGGTCCCTAGCATTCGACTCGCAGGATCAGAACACTCTCTTCGTCGGATCCCACTCCGCCGGGGTCTATGTAGTGCCGCGCGGAGCCGATAACATTTCCGCCGGAAGTCAGTAATCAGCTATTCAGTTGATCAACCCCCGCTGGCCCACAACAGCGGGTAATGTTTCGATGCTGTTGGGGTTAGCGCCTTGACACACGCTTATTCCGGCGTGTACATTGCCGACCTACCCGGTTAAGCGGCGGTGATAGTCGGAAACAAGCGGGTGACTACGGGCACGGCGGAAATCGAAACACATAAAAACCTCCTTTTCCAAATCTAAACGGCTCGCACTCCTCGCTCCAGCTCAAAATCCGACAATCGCTAAGGTCAATTAAGAAGAAGCCGCTTGAGTTTTGTCCGCGACTCGTGAATTGCGGATGAGTAGTGCAGCGCGATACGATCTACGACACGCTGAAATTGCCCGGGACTACAGGAGTTTGCATGCTTAGTGAAGAATCCAAGCCGAATGACGGCAATACCACCAGCGACGAATCGACGACTGGTGAAAGCGAGACCTCGCCTCAATTAACCGCAGCCGCAACGGCCACACAATCATCTGTTAGCGAAACAAAAACGGGCGATGCCCCAGCTGCCAGTGATAGCGCAGCAGGAGGATTTGCCAATACCAAAGCCGAAGACGAAGACGACTCCCGCTCGCACGGTGACGTCGACTTCGGCCAGTTGCTCGATCAGTTTGAGCAGGAGAAGGCAACACTGCAGGAGGGAGAAGTTGTTCGCGGGACTGTCGTCGGGATCAGTGAGCGCGGCGTTGTAATTGACTTCGGTTATAAGTCCGAGGGACTCGTCAACCCGGCCGAGTTCACTGAAGACGGCGTGATGACGGTGAAGCCAGGCGACGAAGTCGAGGTGCTCGTGAAGAGCATGGAAACTGCCGACGGCCTGCCGATCTTGTCGCGCGCTGACGCAGTGCGCATGAAGGCCTGGGATGATTTAGAAAAAGCTTATCAGGAAGGTACCACAGTCAAGGGTCGCGTGATGGAGCGCATCAAGGGTGGTTTGCGGATCGACATCGATGGCATCGGTGCTTTCCTTCCCGGTTCACAAGTCGATGTGCGCCCGGTGCGCAATCTCGACAGCTTGCGGAACCAGGAGATCGAAGCGAAGGTCATCAAGCTTAATCGCAAACGTTCAAACGTTGTGCTCTCCCGCAAAGCCGTGATCGAGACTGAGAATGCCGGCAGAAAAGATCAAACTCTGCATCACATCGAAGAAGACATCATCGTGGAGGGTCAAATCAAGAACTTGACTGACTACGGCGCGTTCGTTGATCTCGGCGGCGTCGATGGTTTGCTGCATGTCACCGACATGTCGTGGGGACGACTCCAGAATCCGAACGAGCTCTTCAAGGTGGGCGACAACATCCAGGTTAAGGTGCTCAAATTCGATCGTGAACGTGAGCGCGTCTCACTGGGCTACAAACAGCTGCTACCAGATCCCTGGTCGAGCGTCGAAGAGCGTTTCCCCATTGGCACTCGAGTGGGCGGTCGTATCGCCAGTGTCGCCGACTACGGTGCGTTCGTTGAACTGGAGAATGGCGTTGAAGGCTTGGTCCACGTTTCCGAGATGAGTTGGTCGAAACGCGTAAAGCATCCGAGCAAGATCGTTAATCCCGGCGACAGCGTTGAAGTAGAAGTCCTCAGTGTCGATCCGAAGGCCAGGCGCATCAGTCTGGGAATGAAACAAATTCAGGACAATCCCTGGCAGACGCTTCATGATCGCTATCAGGTTGGAACTCGCGTGCATGGCCGCGTGCGCAACCTTACCGACTTCGGCGCCTTCATTGAGATTGAAGACGGCGTAGACGGCCTCGTTCACGTTTCAGATATCTCATGGTCCCGACGCATCAAGCATCCTAGTGAAGTTTTGAAGAAGGGTCAGGAAATCGATGCCGTGATTACCAGCATCGATACCGAGAACCGTCGGCTCTCGCTCTCTATTAAAGACCTGGAGCCAAACGCGTGGGAACGCTTTGTGAACGAGCACAAGCCGGGCGACGTCGTGCGCGGGAAGATCGCGCGCTTCGCTAACTTCGGCGCCTTTGTGGAATTGGACGATAATCTTGAGGGTCTCTGTCACATCTCCGAACTTTCAGATGAGCACGTGGCAAAACCGGAGGATGTGGTCCAGCTGGGCCTGGAGATGGAGTTCAAGATTCTTAGAATAGATTCCGAGAGCAAAAAGATCGGTCTTTCCGCGCGCGCCGTCGGCAAGGACGACGAACCTATCCCCGACACCAAAGTCTATTCATCTAACGCGGGTAGCGGCATGGCTTCGTTAGGTGAATTAGCAGACTTTGGCCTTTCCAACACGAGCAGTCCCGAGTCTGATCAGGAATAAGTCACGAACAGTGTGACGGCTGTGACCCCGCAATCGATCTGAGTACAATACTGGTCGGGCGGGGTTTTCTGCAGCCATTTTGTTGATTCGCAAGTAGTGTCTGACAGGATTTGAGAGTCTTGCTCACGATTGTCATTTTCTGATAGTGTAGCAACGAATCCTCGCCACTCTCAGGAATCGAATCTATTCGTTGGGCTTTTGAAATTTATCCAAGTTTGAGGTGGTCCATGACAAAAGCAGAACTCGTCGAAGACGTCGCCCGGGTGGCGGAACTGACGAAGAAAGATGCCGAACGCTTAGTCGAGATCGTCTTTGAGAGCATCATTGAAACCTTGAACCAGGGTGAGAAAATTGAACTGCGCGGCTTTGGCAGCTTCCGAGTCCGCGAGCGCGGCGCTCGCCGTGGCCGTAATCCAAAGACAGGCGATCCGGTAAGTATTCCCGCTAAACGCGTACCCTATTTCAAACCCGGCAAGGAACTGAAAGAACTGATTAACGACAACGGCTCACCGACCCGCACAAGCTCCGATACTCCCCTCGCTTCCAACGCAGACGACACCCGCCAGCCGCCAATTCTTTAAGAACGCACCCTGAGGTAGCAATTTTGGATAGGTTATGGAGTCCCTGGCGTTACGAGTACATCACCTCCAGCGCTGATCCCTTAGATCGCGTTTGCGTGTTTTGCAGTATCAAGAATGATCCGGAGAATGACGAGGCAAACTTTGTCTTGCACCGGGCAAGGTTCAATTTCGTAGTGCTCAATATCCATCCCTACACAAGCGGTCATCTCCTAATTGTTCCTTTTGATCACATAGCCGATTTGGATGCAGCGTCCAGGGAAACCAGCCACGAATTGATGGACCTGACCAAGCGTTCACAAACTGCACTGCGACAGGCCTACAGTCCTGACGGTTACAACATCGGCATGAATCTCGGTGCTGCCGCCGGTGCCGGCATCGCGGCCCATATCCACGCCCACATCATGCCGCGCTGGATTGGCGATACGAACTTCATGTCGAGCATTGGGCAAACGCGCGTGCTCCCTGAAGATCTGGCTACGACCTACAAGAAACTTCACGACAAATTTTGATGTTAGCGTTCCGCGGTCCGGCGGACGACGGCCTCGTCTTCGACTTCGCCTGCTTCGTTGATGGGGACTTCGGAGATCTTGCCATAGCTGATACCGCGCTCCTCACTGTCGAGCGCGGGGTGTGGCAGGGGCGGAAGCGGCCCGGTCAGAACCGGAGGGTTGAAGCCCGGATAGTCGATTCGCGCATGGTAGATTGCAGTCAGAGCGCTGATCATCGCTTCTCTGATCGTTGTGAGTTCGCGCAGAGTCAGGTCGCATTCGTCGAGTTGTCCGTCGGTAATTATCGCATCCACAATTTTAACGACGATCGCGCGAATGTTTTCGGGATCAGGCCGCGCCAGCGAGCGGGCGGCGGCTTCGCATGAATCAGCCAGCATCATGATCGCAGCCTCTTTGAACTGCGGCTTTGGTCCAGGATAGCGAAAGTCCTTTTCGTCTACGGTCTCGCCCGGTTTCGCAGTCGCCTCTGCCTTGCGCAGAAAGAAGTGCAGGGTGCGCGTGCCGTGATGCTGGGGAATGAAGTCTGCAATCTTTTTTGGAAGGCCAATCTCTTTGGCGAGCCTTATCCCATAGGTAACGTGACTGGTAATGATCTTGGCGCTCTGCGTGGGTCGTAAATGATCGTGAGGGTTTTCGCCCTGTTGGTTTTCGACAAAATAGTCGGGCGCTGCAAGCTTGCCGATGTCATGATACAGCGCGCCGATGCGGGCCAGGAGTGGATTGGCGTCGACTGCGCGACAGGCGTCTTCTGCTAGTTGCCCCACGGCGTGGGAATGCTGGTTCGTGCCCGGTGCACGCAGTGCCAGCTGGCCCAACACCGGCAGGTCGGCGTTAGACAGCTCGAGCAGTTTGACGTCAGTAAGGATTCCGAAGAGCGATTCATTGATTGGTAAACCGCCTGCAGTAAAAATCGCTGTCAATAAGCCGCCTGTAAAGCCACAACCAATCGCCAGCAGGATAGCGTTGAGTGTGAATGGCTGTTCTGCGTAGCCAATCAGGGCGAGGGCCATCGTGATGTTTGCTACACCCGTAATCAACCCCGCGAGGGTTACGGACTGACGCTCGCGATACCGACCGATCCCATAGACCGCGGCAGAGCACGAGATCATAGCGTAAGCGACAGTGGGAACGCCGGCCGGTGAAAGTATCCCGGCGAAGATTGCAGTTACGACGCCCGCCAGAAACGCGAGCTGAGTGTCCACCAGCATTGCTACGAGCAAGGCCGCTGCAGCAAACGGAATCGCGAAACTCCAGACGGTAGGATCGTTGAACGGAGCGCTCTTCATCTGCAGCGCCACGCTGTCGCTCACAGTAAATCCCACTCGCATTAACATCGTCTCTACGACGATCGCTGAACCAACAAGGGCGAACGCCCTCCGCTTCGACAGAGACAGAATTGCCGTCGTACTTCTGTGTTCCGTAAACTTCCACGCTGACCAGTAGACCGCAGTGACAACGAACAGCAGGCCCACCAGATAGTGCCAGGGCCGACCAGTGCGGCCGGTGCTCTTGATCGCGGAGAACTCGGCCAGCATCTCGGGCGTCACCGTATCACCCTCGCGGGCGATCGTCTGGTTTCTTTTGAGAGAGATGGGAACTTGAAGGATCTTGTTGGCTTCTGTCTCTCGTGCAGTGACCGTCGCTGTCTGGTCCAGAACTACGTTCGGTCGAATTAGCGGTGCCATTGCTTCGATGAGGGCAGCCTTCTCGTCTTGGGTCCATTCATTCAGCTTCAGGACACGGAGTTCGAGGTTTCGCCGAATCGCTGTGAGAGGCGTCATTCGTGTCCGCGGCGAAGGGACAATCATTTGGGCCGTCGGGTTGCGCACATCGACCAGGACGATCTCCTGTCGCAGCCTGTCGGAATCAGCATCGTCATAAATGTAGTCGTCGCCAATGTCGCGCAGCAGCTCAGTAAGCGTTTCGAGTCGGTCCTGATCAAATTGATGGGCGATGATGACGTCAGCTACCGCTCCGCCTCCTTCTCCGCCCCAGATCGGAGGCTTGTTGCCGGCGGTCCGGCGTTCGACCTGATGCCTAAGATCGTCCCAGGCGGCGCGGAAGCTCTCAGCGGAACTAACGCTCCGCGTGGAATCGAAATTGAAGATCGGGCGCACGTTCTCTCGGGCTGCAGCGCGGCGCTTCTCAGTCTCTACGAGATCAATCGTGGTGACGTCTGCGGGAGCGACTACGGTTCGTCTGACTACCTCTCCCTCCTTGTAGTCTTCTGAAAAACCTGACGAGTATCCGGTCAGAAGCAGGAGTGTTGTGACTACAACTAGAAAAGCAAAACCCACCAGAACGCGAGTGCGAGGAGCAAATACGTCAAAGGGACGCACAAGGTAACGCGTGACTGCGTCACGAAGCCTCGTCAGTGGAGTGTTAAAGCGGGGGCGAAGTCCCATTTGAGTTATGCAATCAAAGAAAGCCGATCGCTTTCAGAGCCTTCTTCATGGGCCGGGCCCGTAAGGTCACGCGAGAGAATTGCGCCAGCTTGTTCCAGTAAGGGCGCAAGACTGCGCGCATCCTTCGCAGAGATCGCGACTGTTGCTCGATTTCCTTCCTGAGTCAGCTGGCGCGCAGTTGCCTGCATCGTATAAGGGTCAACCAGGTCCGCCTTGTTCAGGGCGATGATGGTGGGAATCTGTGCGAGTTGAAGTTCGCGCAAGATCCTTTCCACCGATTCGATCTGTTGCATGAAGCGCGGATTCGACGCGTCCACCAGATGGATAAGCAAGCGACTTTCGCTAATCTCCTCCAGCGTTGCGCGAAAAGCTGAGAGCAGATCGGGTGGCAAGTCTCTGATGAAACCGACCGTATCGTTGATGATTACTTCACGCTCGCGAGGCAGGCGAAGGCGGCGCGAGGTCGGATCGAGCGTCGCAAACATTCGTTGCTCTGCACGTACATCACTGGAGGTAAGCGTATTCAACAATGTGGATTTGCCGGCATTGGTGTACCCGACAATCGAGATGATGGGCAGGTTATTGCGAGTTCTTTCTTTGCGACGCTCCTGGCGGCGTTGCCTTTGTGACTCAATCTCTTTTTCCAGCCGGTTAATTCGATCGCGAACGCGCCGGCGATCGGTTTCGAGTTTTGTTTCGCCTGGTCCGCGCCCGCCGATTCCGCCGGCGAGCCGAGAAAACGCGGAGTCCTGGCCGGTGATCAGTCGCGGCAGCAGATACTTCAACTGAGCCAGTTCGACTTGGATCTTGCCCTCTCTTGACTGAGCCCGCTGGGCAAAGATGTCCAGGATCAGTTGCGATCGGTCGATGATTTTGAGATCAGTTGCTTCCGAGAGAGATCGGACTTGCGCTGGCGCCAGTTCACGATCGAAGACCAGCATGTCCGCGCCTAGCTGCAACGCGCGAATCAATAGCTCATCGAGCTTGCCGCGCCCGAGCACTGTGCGCGGATCGATAGCGGCGCGGCGTTGAATGATCTTGTCCTGGACTATTACCCCAGCGGAAGTCGCCAGCTCGGAAAGCTCAGCCATGGACTCTTCTGCATCTGACAGTGGACCAGTTGCAACACTTACGAGAATCGTTCGGTCTCGCACTTCAGCCCGTCGCGTGCCCAGACGGTTGCGGGCCATTTCTTCTTCAAGCGAATTGATCAAGGCGAGGAAATCCAGATCCATTCGTGACGGCGGCTGAGGCTCAAGGAAGGCATAGGGTAGTGTTGCTTTGGTTTCCTGCAGTTCACCCGCATGCATCGGCAGCAAGTGTGCTGCCCTAATCAAACCAGGCAATCCTGTTTCCTGATCCACATCAATCGCAGCCATGAGATCCAGGCGCAACAGAGCGAGGTCAGTTAGATCGTCCTGCGTTAAATCCTCGCCGCGCAGATGAGTGTGGATACAACGCAAGCCCCGAAAGCGTCCCGTATCTACGCGAATGCGCTTGAAGTCAGGCAGTTCGATACGACGATTGTCGCCGACCATCACGTATTCGATATGCCCTTTCCGATCGATTAGCACGCCGATCTGGCGCCGTGTCTCGTGGGAAAGCTCCGTCATTTGCCGGGCAAACTCTGGTGTAACAATCTGATTAGCCGGAATGCGCCTCGTATAAAGCTTTTCGATTCGGCGCAGCTGGTTCGGCTTTAATCCGAGGGTGTTTCCTAATACGCTACTGATAGCTTGTTTCCTCCCTTGATGCGCCCCATGCCGGGGCCGGTCGCGAGTGCACCAGACGACAGAAAATGACCGGTTGGAGCAAACGGAAATTTGGGGGAGCAGCAGTTACAGTGGGATTGGTGCGAGCGGATAAGTCGGACGCCGAGAAGGATGCTTTGATGTTGCTCTGCGATGTCGCGTCGCTGATTCGCTTGAGCATTACTGGCTTTTTCGTTGAGCGATCTCCCTGCCTTGAAAGGGTCATCAGACTGTGGTTACCGAGTCTGCATCGGCCGCTCGTGCGGAGCGGATTATAACATACGGCTGAGAGATGCGAGGCCTTTGGACAAAGACGGGCAGCCAAGGGAAAAAGACAGCTGCTGCCGGTTAGACATGCCTCTGACAGAGACGTATTATGAGAGGCTTTTGATTACGTCAGATTGCGCACTGATGAGCGCACAAAGGTTTCGACGGACCAGATTGTTGAAATGACGAACGCAACACAAATCGTCCGGATCTCGCCACCGGCAGGAATTGCAGGTGGTGAAGCTGTAATTGATTGCGTCAACTTTGACACAAGCGAGCCCAGCCGGTGCGCCGTGCGCTTTGACTCTGTCCAGGCGCCCATTGTGGCGCTCGGTCCGAAGCGCGTCGTCGCAACTGCGCCCGAGATGAAAGCGAGCGGTGTGGTTGAAGTGGTGCTCGAAAGCTCGGGACAACGAAGCGCCGCGGCAACGTTTACGATGGGAAAGCGACTCGCGGATGAGCTTCATCCCGTCGCCAGCCCCGCATTCGATCCTGACGACGGCGCGCTGTTTGTAACTCGTTCGGGTGCGCGCGGCGAGCGCTTGCCGACCACCGTCTTTCGAATCGATATCAGCGGCGAGGTTTCGGAGTACTCGGGCGACATTGCGAATCCCACGGCAATCGCTTTTGACAAGAACGGACAGATGTTTGTAACGAGTCGACTCGACGGTGTCGTTTATCGCGTTACTCAGTTTAGAGAGGCGGTGCCATTTGTAAGAAATCTGGGAGTCGCAACGGGACTGGCTTTTGATAGAGACGGAACTATGTACGTGGGCGACAGGAGCGGCACGATCTACAAGGTCAACGCGATTGGAGAAGAGAAGTCGTGGACCGAACTGGAATCGTCAGTCTCCGCTTTTCACCTCGCGTTTGGATCCGACGACGCGCTCTATGTGACGGGCCCGACCGTGAGTAGTTTCGATTCAGTCTACCGCATCGATCGAAAAGGCGCCGTGGGAACGTTTTACAAAGGATTGGGCCGGCCGCAGGGACTGGCTTTTGACACGGCAGGAAATCTCTACGTAGTCGCATCGCTGAAGGGACGACGCGGCGTGGTGCGCATAACTCCGGATGGAAAAGAAGCTGAGGTGGTTGTTGCCGGAATGAATCTAGTGGGCCTCGCATTCAGCTCCACAGGCGAGATGATTTTAGCGTCAAACGATTCGGTACACAGTGTGCCGATTGGGATCAAGGGAACGCTCTTGCATGCGTAGGAGTAGCTTGCGGAGTGACAGTATTTCTCCGTCAGTTTGTGCGAAACCAACGTTTTTGACACTCTTTTAGGGCCATGTTAGTGTGACCAAAATGTATTTATCTTCAATGTTTTCGCCGAATACTTAAATGGGCAACATCGATGGCAATACAATTGCCCAGTTCATTCTCTACATGGTCGCGCTCGTCTTTTCGTTGTCGGTTCACGAGTCGGCCCATGCGTGGATGTCTAACCAATTTGGCGACGATCTAGCACGCCTGCAAGGTCGCATCAGTCTCAATCCAGCGTCGCACGTCGATCCCATCGGTACCTTGCTTTTCCCGGCCATCGCATTCTTCACCGGTGCTCCGCTAATTGGCTGGGCGCGACCGACTCCGGTTAATCCGCTGAAGTGGCGAAACAAGCGTGTGGCAAACTTCTGGGTGTCGATAGCCGGAGTGCTCTGCAATTTCGCTATCGCAATTATCTCGGGGATTACGATTAGGATTCTTTACGCGACGAATGTGATCGACGACGGGCTGTCAATAGTTAATAGCGGCTCGGCGGTTGCGACGGGGGCTGTGGAGCTTCTGATCGTCTTCTTCAAGTTGAACGTGGCTCTCGGTGTTTTCAATCTGCTTCCCATTCCACCGCTTGATGGAAGTAAGGTCCTCAGCAGCATCCTGCCACCGAGCTTCGAACCGGCACTTGAGAGTCTGGATCGATTCGGTTTTCTTCTGCTGTTCATCGCGGTCTTTACAGGGGTGCTGGGCGTGGTCTTCAGGATCGTGATGCCGATTGCATGGCATTTGGTATTTCTCGGGACGAGCTACTAAATGAAGAGAATTTTTAGCGGCGTGCAGCCGACCGGGCCGTTGCACCTGGGAAACTACCTGGGCGCGTTACGGAACTGGGTTGAGTTGCAAAAGGAGTATGAAAGCTTCTTTTGCATCGTCAATCTGCATGCGATAACCACCCCGGTGGATCCGGCATACCTGACGACACTGACACTCGAACTCGCCCGGTTCTATCTTGCGGTGGGGATTGATCCGGAGATTTCAACGGTGTTCGTGCAGTCGGATGCTCCGGAACACGCGGAACTCGCGTGGATTCTCAACTGCTCGGCACGTATATCAGAGCTGGAACGGATGACGCAGTTCAAGGATAAGGCGAGCAAGCAGCGCGAAAGCATCGGCGCAGGAATCTTCGAATATCCCGTCTTGATGGCGGCAGACATTCTGCTCTATCAAACAGACCTTGTGCCTGTCGGCGAAGATCAGAAGCAGCATCTGGAACTGACACGCGATCTGGCGATAAGATTCAACCGCGACTACGGCGAGACGTTTCACATTCCCGAGCCTTTCATTCCGAAGGTTGGCGCGCGCATCATGTCCTTGTCCGATCCTTTGAAGAAGATGTCCAAGTCGGATGAAGAACCCAATGGCTGCGTGATGTTGCTCGACGATGCGGATACGGTTAGTCGCAAGTTTAAGCGGGCCGTGACTGATTCAGGCACTGAGATCAGGTTCGGCGAAGCGCGTCCGGCAATTACGAATCTTCTAACGATCTATCAACTGCTGACCGGCAAGCAGCCTGAGGCAATTGAGGAGCATTTTTCCGGAAAAGGCTACGGGCAACTCAAACAGGAGTTAGCTGAAGTGACAATTGAGTTCCTTCGACCGTTGCAGGAACGCGTCAGGGCCATCGATGATGACACTTTGAAGCAGATTCTCGAAAGGGGCTCTGAAAAGGCCAGACGCATTGCCGGACCAACCTTGAAGAAGGCGATGGCGGCGAGGGGCATTATCGGAACTCGCCTGATGTAAGCGGGCAGCAACCAGATGGACGAAACAGCAAAACCCACAGAATCGTCAGCAGTCGACGAGGTTGCATCTGCAACGTTGAATGTAGCCGGCTCAAGACCTGAGATCGTTTCGGACGATACCACTGACGATCTCAAGATCGTCATGGGCGATTTCGAAGGGCCCTTGGATCTGTTGCTGCATTTGATCCGGCAGGAACAGGTAAGCATCTACGATATTCCCATCGGTCGGATCACCGCGGAATACCTGCGTTACCTGCAGTTGATGCAGGAACTCGATATCGCGGTGGCTGGTGATTTTCTGGTGATGGCCGCGACCCTAATTGAGCTCAAGACCAGAATGCTTTTGCCGCGCGATCCGTTTGCGCCAGCGACCGAAGAAGAGGATCCGCGCAAGGATCTCGTTGATCAGCTACTCGAATATCAAAAGTACAAAGCGGCGGCACAGATGCTCTGGTCGCGGGCGACTGTAGAGCGCGCAGTATTCAAGCGAGCGGAACTGGAAACAGACAAGAACAATCCTGAAGTTGTGGTAGGCGTTTTTGATCTGCTAAAGGTCTTTCAGGAAATTCTGGCGAGACATAAAGAGGAAATCAAACTAGAGATAGAGCGCGAAGAGATCTCCATGGCAGAGATGCTGGAGCGACTGCGGAACATGGTGATGTCTGCCGGGGAACTTAACCTGCGCGTCTTTTTTGAGCGGGCGCGTTCTCGACGCGAGCTGGTGCTGGCATTTCTTTCGGTGCTTGAGCTGGTGCGCGCTGCGGAAATCACTCTCGTTCAACGAGAAACGTTTGGCGAGATCGTTGCTCGCCCTGCCGGCTAGGTCAGAAAATATGAGTACACAGGCAAAGAAGAAGAATGCAGCCGCTCCCGAACCGGAGACGGAAAACAGCGAAGAGTCCCTGGCACTCGACGCGCTGGCAGAGCTCGAAGCGGAACTCGCTTCCGCAGGGGCTAGCGCTACAGAGATTGAACGTGACGACAGCGATACTCTGCCTCACACGGTGCAGAGCTCGGCTGAGCGAATCGCCATCATTGAAGCACTCATCTATGTGGCAGATGAGCCGTTGAACGCCAAGTCGATCGCGGAAGTATTGAAGGAAGAGCCCGTGGTTATCGATGAGGCGATTGCCCGCCTGGCATCGGAGTTTAATGAGCGCGGCAGCGGTCTTCATCTGCGCGAGGTCGCTGGAGGCTGGCAGTTTGCGACGCGGCCGGAGTATCACGAGCATGTCAGGGCTTTCCTGAAGTCGCGACCAAGCGCGAAGCTGTCGCTCGCTTCACTTGAGACCCTCGCGGTGATTGCCTACAAGCAACCGATCACGGTGCATGAGATCCTGGCGATTCGTGGTGTGCAGTCGCCCTCGTCGATCAAGACCCTGCTGGATAAGAAACTGATTGTTGCCAAGGGTCGGAAAGAAACTGTGGGTCGTCCGATGATGTACGGCACTTCGAAAGAGTTTCTGATTCAGTTTGGTCTCAAGGATCTCTCCGAGTTGCCGAGCATTGAAGACTTCCAGGATTTGGCGGGAAGTGTGGTTTAGATAAAGACAGGAGCAGGAAGCAGGAGCACGAACGAAGTAGGAGGAGGAGCAGGAAGTAGAGATTTACCAGAGAGCGCGTCAGTAACCAACCTGCCTCCCGCGGCCACCCGCGGACTTTGACTTATGGAACAGCGTTTACAAAAACTGATCGCGGCGGCAGGAATTGCATCGCGTCGTCACGCCGAAGAGTTGATCGCATCGGGAGAGGTTACCCTCAACGGACAGGTTGTGACTGAGCAGGGGACTAAAGCAGATCCCGCTAAGGATCACATCAAGGTTCGCGGCAAGCTGATCAACCCGTTGCTGGCAAAGCGTGAAAACGTCTACGTCCTGCTGAACAAACCTAAGGGATACCTGTCGAGCGTCTCCGATCCGGATCGTCGCCCGATGGTTACTGAGCTCTTACCACAATCGTTGGGACGCATCTATCCGGTTGGGCGTCTGGACTTCAATACGGAAGGGTTGCTGTTGCTCACGAACGACGGCGACTTCACCAACTTCATCACCTCGGCTCGGAATCGCGTCGAAAAAGTTTATGAGGTGAAGGTAAAAGGGCTGCCGCCTGAGCCTGCCCTCGAACGGATTCGTCGCGGGGTAGTGCTTGATGACGGCACCAGAACAGCTCCCGCTAAGATTACCAGGACGGCGGAAACCAAAACCAATGCGTGGTTCGAAGTGATTCTGCACCAGGGAAAGAACCAGCAGATCAGACGTATGTTCGATCTCATCGGATACTCGGTGGTCAAACTGCGTCGCGCGCGGATCGGTTTTCTGCAGGACGAGAGCTTGAGGACGGGTGAGTGGCGGAGACTGACCCCGTATGAGGTTAGACGTCTCTCAAAAGCAGAGACTCCACGGAAAACCGTGAAGCAAGAGGGAGCGAAGAAGTCCGCGCCCGCAACGCGAGGTCCTTCTGCTGGTCACGGTTCCAGTAGTCGTTGAGTTAGAATCGTATTCGAGTCACTAAGGCTCCATTCTGAAGCAGGCATTCCGCCTGTGATTGTTTTGACAGGCGCGGATGCCTTTGCTGCGTCAAGTCTGATCCTTTTGGGGTGTTTGATGGAATTCGATCTAACCGACGAGCAGAAACAGATCAA
Organism: bacterium; assembly: GCA_040005515.1. Taxonomy (GTDB): domain Bacteria; phylum Acidobacteriota; class Blastocatellia; order Pyrinomonadales; family Pyrinomonadaceae; genus PSRF01. The sequence continues at coordinate 20,765 of JBDTYQ010000011.1, read as the reverse complement.
GATGAGCGTGCGCGAATTTGCCGAGGCAGAGATCGCGCCGCACGTCATGGAATGGGACGAGTCGCAGCACTTTCCGATTGAACTGAAACCCAAACTTGCCGAACTCGGTTTGATGGGGGTGCTCTTTCCTGAAGAGTACGGCGGCGCTGGAATGGGTTACGTCGAGTACGCGACGATCATCGATGAGCTTTCGCGCGTTGATGGTTCTGTAGGAATCTCCGTTGCCGCTCATAATTCGCTTTGCTCCAATCACATCTATGCGTTTGGCACGGAAGAGCAGAAGCAGAAGTATCTTGTGCCGCTGGCGAGTGGCCAACACCTGGGAGCGTGGGGCCTGACGGAACCGAGCGCGGGCTCGGACGCGTCGGGAACTAGATCAACTGCGGTCAGAGAAGGTGACGGTTGGATCGTTAACGGTTCGAAAAACTTTATCACTCATGCGATCCACGCGGACACATGCGTTGCTGTCGCCGTCACTGACCGGTCCCAAAAGAGCAAAGGCATCACCGCCTTCATTTTCGAGAAGGGAATGAAGGGTTTTGCTCCCTCAAAGAAAGAAAACAAACTTGGTCTCCGCGCTTCCGAAACCGCAAGTGTGGTCTTTGAAGACTGTTTCGTTCCCGACAGCAATCGACTCGGCGAAGAAGGTCAGGGATTTATCAACGCGATGCAGATTCTCGACGGCGGGCGCATCTCAATAGCGGCGCTTGCAGTGGGCATCGCTCAGGGTGCATACGAGTCTGCGTTGCGTTACTCGAAGGAACGGCAACAGTTCGGCAGGCCTATCTCTGAGTTTCAGGCAATCCAGTTCAAGCTGGCGAACATGGCGACGCAGATTGATGCCGCTCGATTATTGATGTACCGGGCCGCGTGGCTAAAAGACGAGGGACGGAAAGTTACCAAGGAATCGTCGATGGCGAAGTTGTTCGCTTCAGAGATGAGTGTGAACGTCTGTGAGGAAGCAATTCAAATCCACGGCGGCTATGGTTATACGAAAGACTATCCGCCGGAGAAGTACTGGCGGGATTCCAAGCTTTGCACTATCGGCGAAGGCACGTCGGAGATCCAACGCATGATCATTGCCAGAGAGATATTGAAGCAGGCCCAATAGTCTGATTAAACTTCATGACTTCCTTAACAGCTAATCCGCCGCTCGTCGAGCGAATTACTGCGGGTGATCCACGTGCAGTTGCGCGCGCGATATCGAAGGTTGAGGACAGTTCGGAAGATGCGTCACGGCTAATGAAGGAAATCTTCCCCCATACGGGACGCGGGCTGGTGATTGGAATTACGGGAGCGCCCGGCGCCGGCAAATCGTCGCTCGTAGATAAACTCGCGCTGCTTTACCGCCAGCGTGAAGAGCGTGTCGGCATTGTAGCTGTGGATCCTTCGAGTCCGTTTTCCGGCGGTGCGATACTCGGAGATCGTATTCGCATGCAGGCCCTCGGTCTCGACAAGGGAGTGTTCATTCGGTCGATGGCGACGCGTGGCAATCTCGGTGGTCTTGCCAGGGCCACCGTCGATGCGGTTTCGATTCTCGACGCAGCGGGCTATGGGAAGGTCGTTGTAGAAACAGTCGGCGTTGGTCAGGACGAAGTCGAGATCGTAAAAGCCGCCGACGTTTGTGTGGTTGTCCTGGTGCCGGGCATGGGCGACGATATTCAAGCCATCAAAGCCGGCATCATGGAAATTGCAGACATCTTCGTGATCAATAAGGCGGACCGCGAAGGAGTTTACTCCACGGAAAAGGAGCTGGACGCTCTGCTTTCGCTGGCGCATCGCGAGGATGGCTGGCAGCCACCGATTATCAAGACTATCGCGACGGAAAGTAAGGGGATTGAGGATCTGGCAGCAGCGATTGAGTCTTATCGAGCCTTTAATTTCAAGAGCGAATTAGGCAATGAACGGCGGCGAGCTGTTGCGCGCTGGCGAATCCTCGAACTGTTGCGCGAGCGTCTGGTATCGCGAACCCTGGAATCAAAAGCGGCATCTGAGAGACTCGATGCTCTGGCTGATGAGGTTGCCAGACGCCAGAGAGACCCTTATTCTGCTGTGGAAGAGTTGATAAAGCATTAGGCATTAGGCATTAGGCATGAGGCAGCAGGCGGTAGGCAGCAAGGCCTGATCCCCCGGACCGTTAAAACCAGCGACTAACCATTGACCACCGACTCCTGACTACTGAATCCTTTATGATTATCGATCACATCGGTATCGCCACAGCTCAACTGGAAGAAACCACCGCTCTTTGGCGGGACGCTCTCGGACTGGAACCAGACTCCACCGAAGAGATTTCCTCGCAGGGTGTCCGGGTCGCGATGCTTCCGATTGGGGAATCGCACATCGAGCTACTCGAACCCCTCACAGAGGATTCACCGGTGGGACGTTTTCTGGGAAAGCGTGGTCCCGGTATTCATCATATTGCCATCCGTGTCGATGACATTCGCGACGCGTTGACGAGACTAAAGGAAAAAGGTGCGCGACTTATCGATGAAACCCCGCGCGTCGGCGCTGGAGGTTGCCTCGTAGCGTTTATCCATCCTTCATCAGCGAACGGAGTGTTGCTCGAACTGGTGGAGCACCAATAGCATTCATTATTAGATAGGAGAAAGTGTTTTGACATCTACAACAAAAGCCTGGATCGCGGCCGCTGTCGCCGTGGTTTTTTCCGTCGCATTAATCGCATGGCAGGTGAAGGCCCGTCGCGCAGAGGCCGTTAACTTATCAGCCGAAGACGTGGCGCTTGTCGCAGAGGATCAGCCCGCACAATTCCGTGCCCGCCTCGCCTCTGATGAAGCGGCGCGCAAGGATTTTGCTGACAACCTGCGTAGTCTGTTTGCTGTTGCTGAAGAGGCCCGTAGTAAGGGAATTGGCAATAAGCCTGAAGTGAAACGCCAATTGGATCTCGTCAAGTCAGTAGTGATTGCGGAAAACTTCTTTAAAGCAAACCCCGGTGCTGGTGGAACGCCGAACGTTTCGGAGCAGGAAGTCGACGAGTTTTTCAAACAGCCTGGCAACACTGAGAAGTTTGATCAGTTCATGAATGACGCCAAGGCGAAGAACCCACAGCTGGCGGCGCAGATTCCTGAGGAGCAAGTCAAACAGGTTCGCAACCAACTGGGCCAGGTCCTCATCGGCGAAAAGAAGGGTATCGCCGCAGGTGTTGATAAGCAGCGCGCGACTCAGTTGCAGATTCAACTTGAACAGGCCCGCATCCTCGCGCAGACCTACGCGCAGGAACAACTGGCGGACAAGATGAAAGCGAGTGATGAAGAGGTCAATGCCTATCTCGCTCAACATCCCGAGCTCGACAATAAGAAGAACCGCCCGAAGGCGGAAGAAATTCTGAAACGCGCCCGTGCCGGAGAGGACTTTGCAAAGCTGGCAGAAGAGTTTTCTACTGATCCTGGCAGCAAGGTCAAAGGCGGCGACCTTGGGTGGTTCGGCAAGGGGCAAATGGTACCGGAGTTTGAGAAGGCGGCCTTCGCGCTGAAGCCGGGCGAGATCAGTGACATCGTGGAAACCAACTTCGGCTACCACATCATCAAGCTTGATGATAAGCGAACCGAAACAAAGGATGGCAAACCCGAAGAACAGATTCACGCGCGTCACATATTGATTGGCGAAGCAGCCCAGTCTGACAACCCGATGGCGCCGCCAAAGAGTGGCCGCGATCAGGCTCGCGCTGCGGTCGAACAGGAAAAGCAGAAGAAAGTGCTTGATGAGATCGTAAAGCGTTCGCATGTAACCGTCGCGCAAAACTTCCAGGTGAAGATGCCTGCACAACAGCCTGCGCCGGCAATGCCGCCAGGCTTCGCGCCCCCTCCTGAGGGAGCTGGCCAGGAGCCTAACGCGCCAACGAACGAAAAGGGCAAGCCCGCACCTGCCAGTAAAGGGGAAGCCAAGCCGCAGAAGAAATAAAGCGCTGCTCTCTTTAAGATATCCACATGCAGTTTGGCGATTATCGCGTCGAAATCGTACCTGACACCGAGTTTAGTCTCGACGGCGGCGCGATGTTTGGTGTGGTTCCACGGAACCTCTGGTCGAAGTTCTGCCCGCCAGACGATCAGAACCGGATCCGCATGAACATGAACTGCCTCTTTGTTGAGGCAGGATCAGAACGTATTCTGATCGAAACGGGTATCGGCGAGAAGTGGTCGGCCAAGCAGTCAGCGATGTACGGCATTCGTCGTGAGCGGCCATTCGCCGAGTCTCTGCGTGCGGTCACGGGCTTAGGGCCGGAAGAAATCACGATCGTTATCAATACCCATTTGCACTTCGATCATGCAGGTGGCAATACGATTCTGGACGAGACCAGCAAGGCTATACCCGCATTTCCGAACGCGAGGTATCTGATTTCTGAAGCAGAGTTTCAGCATGCTGAGAGTCCGAGCGAACGTGACCGCGCGAGTTACCTACCGGAGAACTGGCGACCTGTGTTCGAGAGCGGTCAGTTGGAGTTGAAAGCGGCGGACTATGAAGTCGTTCCGGGCCTGCATATGGAGACTCATCCCGGGCACAATCGCTCGATGCAGTGTTGGCGTGTGGAGCGCGAGGGCCGCACGCTGTTTGGCTTTGCCGATCTTGTGCCGATGCGTGCGCATGTGCCGCTTCCCTGGATCATGGGCTACGACCTTTTTCCGGTAGAAACTCTGGAGTCGAAAAGGAAGTTGATGCCCCAAGCCGTGCGCGAGGGCTGGATTTGCCTTTTCTATCACGATCCCGATGTGCCGCTCGGGCGCATCGTTGAAGCAGCGGGGAAATTCCGTGCAGTTCCTTTTGCAGAGCCGGTTAGGGCGACGGCATGAACCGAAGATCATTATCGTTTCGTTCGTATGCAAGCTTAATGAAGGAGTGGTCCAATGCAAGGCAAAGTGATTAAGCGTTAATGGCAAACATTCCGAAAGTCAAAATAGGAATCATCGGCGGCAGCGGTCTCTACCAGATGCCTGAGCTGCAGGACGTCGAAGAGCTCAAAATCGATACGCCCTTTGGTAGCCCTTCCGATGCGTTCATCCTGGGCACCCTGGAAAACGAACGGGTGGCCTTTCTGCCGCGGCACGGCAGAGGACACCGGTTTACACCCACTGAACTGCCTTTCCGAGCCAACATATATGGAATGAAATTGTTGGGCGTTGAACGCCTGCTTTCGGCTTCGGCCGTCGGCTCACTTCAGGAACAGTATGCGCCGCTCGACATCGTGATTCCGGATCAATTCTTTGACCGCACTCGCGCCCGGGCGAAGGAGTCGACTTTTTTTGGTGAGGGGATTGTCGGCCATGTCGGGTTTGCGCATCCTATCTGCACCGATCTTGGGGACGTCCTGGAGGAATCCTGCAAGGTTGCCGACGTTAAAGCTCATCGCGGTGGCACTTATTTGTGCATGGAGGGTCCCGCGTTCTCGACGAAGGCTGAGTCCAACGTCTACCGGTCGTGGGGCATGGACGTTATCGGCATGACGAATTTGCAGGAAGCGAAGCTCGCACGCGAGGCGGAGATGTGTTATGCCACGCTCGCACTAGTGACAGACTATGATTGCTGGCATCCATCTCACGAAGTTGTCAGCGTGGAAACAGTTGTCGAGTATCTACACAAGAACGTGCGCAACGCCCAGATTATTATGGCGCAGGCGGTAAAACATCTAAGTAGTCACCCGCGCAGTTGTAAATGTGACTCAGCCTTGAAGAGCGCGATTTTTACGGCGCCGGATCTTTGGCCGGCCGCGACAAAAGCGAAACTGGCTGCCATCATCGGGAAGTACGCACCCGCGTAGTCGGCGGTCAATAACAGGGAGTTAGCCTAGAGGTAAGTTATGAGAAAGAGAGTTTTGCCAGTTGTAGTTCTCCTCTGCACATTAATAGTCTGCGCGCCCGGCGTGTACGCTCAGGGAGCGGCGAAGACCGGTCCGGATCCTTCGACGGTTCGCGATCCGGAACTCGAAAAGGATTCGCTGCACAATCTTGAAGTGGCCCGTCTTTACTTCAAATTGCGGAAGGCTTACGTGGCCGCGATCAAGCGCTGCGAAGAGATCATTGCCGGCAACCCTACGTTCGCGGGAATGGACGAAGTTCTGTTCATCGCGGGCGAGAGCAGTCTGCGGTTGGCAGACAATAAGGGTAAGCAGTCGTCTAAACAAACTCCCGACCAGCTGCGCGATGACGCCCGCACCTATCTGAACCAGTTAGTCGACGACTATCCGCAGAGCGTATTCAGCAAACAGGCTGAAGAGTCTCTGCGAACTTTGGGTAACGCCAAGCCGAAGGCCGATGCGGTGCCGAAGCTGAAGCAGTAGGCAGTAGAAGAACGTCTCAGCCAAAGCACAAAGCAGAAAAATCTAAAACCAAAGTCCTACGATCAAACACCAAACACCAAACACCAAAATCAACATGTCCCTATTAGTCGTCGGTTCAGTGGCGTTCGACGCAGTCGAGACGCCTTTCGGCAAATGCGAGAAGATGCTCGGCGGTTCCACTTCGCACGTCTCTCTTGCCGCAAGCTTTTACACTGATGTGCGCATCGTCGGCGTGGTCGGAGGCGACTTTACCGATGCCGAGCAGCAAGTATTCGATCGCCACGGCGTGAACACGAGCGACGTCGAGCGAATCCCTGACGGCGAAACTTTTCGCTGGTACGGTCGCTATGATTACGATCTCAACGTTGCCCACACGCTCGATACGCAGTTGAATGTCTTCGCCGACTTCAAGCCAAAGCTTTCGCAGGACTCGAAACACGCCCGATTGGTTTTCCTCGGCAATATCCAGCCCGATCTGCAGCGCGAAGTTCGCGAACAGGTGCCCGGCGCCGAACTGGTGGCGCTGGATACGATGAATCTCTGGATCGACATTGCGCGCGAATCTCTCTTGCGCACGATCAAGGGCGTGGACGTCGTGATCATCAACGATGCGGAGGCGCGGCAGTTGACGGGCATTCCTAATCTTATTAAGGCGGCGCGCACGATTCTCACTTGGGGTCCAAAGGCACTGATTATCAAACGCGGCGAGTACGGCGCGGCCTTATTCACCGAATCGAGTTACTTTGCGATTCCGGCGTTTCCACTTGAATCTGTTTTCGATCCGACGGGTGCTGGTGATTCCTTTGCGGGCGGCTTTATGGGTTACCTCTCCAGCCAGGAAAAGCTGGATGAAGCTGCGATGCGACGGGCAATGATCTATGGTTCCGTGATGGCTTCGTTCAACGTCGAGGAGTTTGGAACTTCGCGTGTGGATCGTTTGACTGAGCCGGAGATCAACGAGCGCTTTCGTGCCTTCAAGCAGATGACGCATTTCGAAGAGATTCCGTTTCTACGAGCCGCTCGAGCGGGGGAATAAGAGTTCCGAGTTCGGAGTTACCAGTTGAGTGGGTTCTTTGTTTGGTCGCTCGAGCTGGATCAAAAATACAAGGTCTTACACTTCGAAACTCGAAACTCGAAACTTAAATTCTATTTTCAACCGGAGGGTCTATGTTCTGTCCTGTATGCCAAGCTGAATATCAACCGGGTATCAAACGTTGTGTTGATGACAATGCGGAGCTCGTGCCCCAATTAGGCGCCGGAGACAAACTCGATAGCAGTGAAGCTCGTTTCGTGCACCTGCACCATGTGGGCTCCCCGGTTGAAGCGGAAATGGTTAACGACATTCTCAAGCAGAATGGAATTCGTTCTGCGGTTCAATCCGGCGGCGCGGATGCGTTATCACCTCTTCTGTCGAGTAACGCGGAGGGCAGCCTCATTCTGGTCGACGAACGTGATTTCGATAAGGCACAAGAACTCTACGAGGCTTTCTTCGGTGACGACGCCACACCCCTGACGGGCGGCGTGGCCGAAGTTGATGAAGACACCCGCGAGTAAAGATTTGAGCACGGACGCGATAGCGGTCTTCATCACCGCCCCCACCGCCGACGAAGCCGCGCGCTTAGCGGACCTGCTCGTAAGTTCGCACCTTGCCGCCTGCGTACAAATTCTGCCTGCAATAGAATCCGTTTATTTCTGGAAGGGAAGTGTTGAGCGCCAAACTGAGGTGCTGCTGATTGCTAAGACCGTGCAGTCGCAGTTCGCTGCTTTGGAGCGCGAGGTGCGAGCAGTGCACAGTTACGAAACGCCGGAGATCGTTGCGGTGCCGATTACGGCGGGATCCGCGCCGTATCTCGATTGGCTGAGCAGTGGTGTGGCGAAGGAATAAAGGTCTATTCCACGGAATGTTTTAGCTGAGACAGCGGGGGCAGGCCCGCCTTCCTCACCTCGATTTAAATAGAATTGACACTTGGACCCCCGGCGAGAGGCTTTCGATCGTGAGAGAAGTGATCGGAGGCCGATAGTCTCGAGATGAGGAAGGCGGGCTCGCCCCGGGCTCTTCAGTCTTTAAACATTTCAGTGACGAAGTAGGCTGGCCCTCGTACCGGATCATCTATCTAGCGGTGCGCGGTATTCGTCGGTGACGGTCTTGTCCAGGAGACGCAGCGAGCTTTGGCTGTTAATAAGGATCTCCACGACTTTCTCCGGCGAATCGGTGAGGTGCAGAAGTTGCAGGTCCTGTTCTGAAATTTTCCCCTCCAGCAAAGCAGTATCCTTGATCCAGTTAAGCAGGCCTTGCCAGTAAGGAGTGCCAAAGAGCACCACAGGGAAGTTCCTGATTTTGTGAGTTTGAATCAACGTCAGTGCTTCGAAGAGTTCGTCGAGCGTGCCGAAACCGCCAGGGAAGATCACAAACCCCAGGCTGTACTTCACGAACATCATCTTGCGCACGAAGAAATAGCGGAAGGTAAGCGAGCGAGTAAGATAGTGATTGGCGCCTTGCTCAAAGGGCAGTTCAATATTGCAGCCTATTGAGAGACCGCCGGCCTCGAACGCGCCCTTGTTAGCGGCTTCCATCATGCCTGGCCCGCCGCCTGTGATCACCGCGAACCCTTCCTTCGCAAGCAATCCAGCTGTTACTTCGGCGGCCTTGTAATAGGGATCGCTGGGTTTCGTACGAGCAGAACCAAAGATTGAAATGCCGCGAGTGAGGCTGGCAAGCTCGTCAAAGCCCTCGACAAACTCCCCCATGATGCGGAACACGCGCCACGTATCTGTGTGTGTAAACTCATCGCTGCGCGGACTCTCGAGTAGTTGCTCATCCTGGGTTGCGTGCTGCTGACGCTGCTCACTCTCTATCGGTTTGTCCATCGTCCCTCCGTTAGTTGTTCCCAAAGTCCCGACTCAGATGCCCATGATGTTATAGCCGCAATCAACGTGGACTACTTCACCCGTGATTGCGGAAGAGAGCGGGCTGCAGAGGAACAGCGCGACGTTGCCAACCTCGCGCGCTTCGACGTTGCGACGCAGCGGCGCACGTTCTGCCGCGTGCTTCAGCATGCTGGAAAAGTCTGCAACGCCGCGAGCTGAAAGCGTCTGAATCGGGCCGGCACTGATGGCGTTGATGCGAATGTCCCGCGGCCCGAGATCATTGGCAAGGTATCTCGTGCTTGCCTCGAGCGCTGCTTTGGCGATCCCCATCACGTTATAGCCGGCAACAACTTTTTCTGCTCCGTAGTAAGTCATTGAGACGATGCTGCCGCCGTTCTTCATTAAAGGCATAGCGGCACGCGACAGTTGTGCGAGCGAGTAGGCGCTGACCTCGAGCGCGGTGAGGAATGCTTCGCGGCTGGTGTCGAGGTACTCGCCGTCCAGCGCTTCGCGCGGCGCATAGGCGATGCTGTGAATCAGGAAGTCCAACTGGCCAAACTCCGAACCGACTCGCTTGAAGAGTTCATCGACTTCATCCTGTTTCGTGACATCGCAGGGCAAGACGAGGGACTCAGGCATGCTCTCGGCGGTAAGACCCTCCACGTTTTCTTTGAGCCGTTCGCCCTGGTAGGCGAAGGCGAGTCGAGCCCCGGCTTCATGAAGAGACAGGGCCGTGGCCCAGGCGATTGAGCGCTTGTTCGCGACTCCGAAGATTATTCCGAATTTGTTTTGCAGCATAGGGTTCGAAGTATCAATAAAGTCTTGTTAAAGCGCAACCGTGAGACTTGGAACGGGTTTCGTAATCTGGTGCTAGCGAGTCAGCGAGCAGCGTACGTGCGATGAGCGGTATCATCGCTCTTCGCTGATCATCACTGCGTCACTGGATCTTGCGCCGCTCGAGTAGACGAGTTGCTTGCCGTCGCCCCTGAAATCGAAATACCAAATTTGGGCTGACGGAAAGTTAGTCAGCTGCTGCTGTGCGCCGCCGTCGAGCGGTATGCGCCAGAGGTTTGCGCCGCCCTGATGGGCGCCGACGTAAATCAGAAACCGTCCCTCGGGAGACCAACGCAAATAGGATTGCGGGTTGAAGTCCAGCAGCTGCACTGGTGGGCCGCCTTCAAAGGGGATGATGGCGACTTGGCTCTTCTCGGCGAGCGGTTGATCGGTCCAGCAAGCGATCAACTTGCCGTCCGGTGAGACTGCAGGAAAACCTGCCGGCCTATCGCTCACTCGCATTGGCGAGCCACCCTCAAACGGAACCCTCCAGATGTTAGGTCTATTGGATACGGCCTCGTAAACGACCCAACGACCGTCCGGCGAGAAGACAGGATAAAAGTCGAGATCGCCATGAGTAAGTTGTGTCTGTCGGCCGCCGTCAATGTCCATGCGCCAGAGGTTATATTTTCCATCTCGGTTCGAGACGAAGACAATGTTCCGACCGTCGGGCGACACGGTGGGGAAGTAATCGAAGTCCGGTGAAGTCGTCAGCCGGATGAGAAGCTCATGTGCGTGGTGCGGCAGAACCTGACCCGTCAAGCGGGCTGAGGGCCTCCGTGCGCCAGCATTCTAGCCGATCCGTTCGCATTCAGCCCAAGTCTTTGCGCGCCCACAATTCCGATCAATTGGGCTCAGTAAGGAAGTGCTGCTAGTGTTTGAAATGGCGAACGCCGGTGAAGACCATTGCGAGGTCATGCTCGTCTGCAGCGGCGATGACTTCAGCGTCGCGCATTGAGCCTCCTGGCTGGATCACGGCGGTGATGCCATGGCTGGCCGCCTCGTCGATGCCGTCACGAAAAGGGAAGAAAGCATCCGATGCCATTACCGAACCCGCGATCGGCAGCTGGGCACGCATTGCGCCGAGCTTTACCGAATCCACGCGCGACATTTGCCCGGCGCCGACACCGACGGTTTGTCCGTCGCGGGCGTAAATGATCGCATTCGACTTGGTATGCTTAGCGACAGTCCAGGCGAAGAGCAGTGCGCTGACCTCTGCTTCTGACGGGGCGCGTTTAGTCACGATCGTCAGGTCTTTCCTTTTGAGTTTGTGCTGATCACTGGTCTGAACGAGCATGCCCCCGCTGATTTGTTTGTATTCCAGGGGCCTGTCAGTCTCCGCTTCGCTAGCCCGCAGGACCCTGAGATTCTTCTTTGTTCGCAGAATGTTCAGAGCGTCTTCATCGTAGGAAGGAGCGATGATGACCTCGACGAAAATCTCGGTAACCGCACTTGCGGTGTCAGCATCAACGTTGCGGTTAAAGGCAACGATTCCTCCAAACGCCGAGACAGGATCTGTCGCCAATGCGCGGCGGTAGGCTTCTAAGGTTGATGGCCCCAGGGCAGCGCCCGCCGGATTTGTATGTTTAATGATTGAGCAGGTAAGCTCTTCGAAATCACAAACCAACTGCCAGGCGGCGTCAGCATCAACGTAGTTGTTGAAAGACATCTCCTTGCCAGAGAGCAGTTCCGCCTGTGTCACGCCTTTGACCGGTTGTTCCTCGCCGTTATCAATCTCATAAAGAGCAGCTGTTTGATGGGGGTTTTCGCCGTAGCGCAAATCCGCTCGCTTATCGAAGAACAGAGAGATTGAGTCAGACAATTTAGACGTGTCATCAAGTTCTTCCTTAAGTGGAACAGGAAATGATATAGGCAGGAGGTACGACGAGACGTTCATGTCGTATAAGAAAGTAGACTGGAAAGCGAACGTCGCGAGTTGTAGGCGAGACTTTTGACTGAGACTACCACCCCTCCGACGCAGCTCGTCTATGATTTCATCGTACATGTCGATTGAAGTCACAACTGCCACATCCTCGAAATTCTTCGCCGCCGACCGAATCATCGCCGGACCGCCGATATCGACTTGTTCAATCGCTTCTTCGAGCGTGACGCCTTCGCGGGCGATCGTTTCTTCGAACGGATAAAGATTGATGACGACCATATCAATCGGTTCGATTCCTTGCTCAAGCATCTCCGCCTGATGTTCCTTGTTGTCCCGAAGGCCCAGCAAGCCGCCGTGAATCTTCGGATGGAGAGTCTTCACCCGGCCGTCCATCATCTCCGGACTTCCCGTTACATCAGAGACGTCGACCACCTCGATGCCGGCATCACGCAGCGTCTTCGCGGTGCCGCCAGTACTAATGATCGTCACGTCGAAGCTCTTCAACTCGCGCGCGAAGTCTACGATTCCGGTCTTGTCCGAAACACTGATCAATACTCGACGAATCTTTCGTAAACGTGCCTCGTTGTTCTCAGTCATCTCTGTGTGTTCTTGAATCTCATAGATGTAGTTTGCGGTACGCCTCTGAACAAACCGAGAGCACTACCAGAAGGTTATCAGGGGATCTTAAGCGCGGCATGCGGAACCGAGAACTCGTGACTTCGCGAATAACGGAACCCGTTCACCTGATATTCCAATCCCTCAGGCATGCTAAGAGCGAAACGATGCATCCGTCCATCTCGGGAAAGTTCTCCTGCATAGAAACCTAGAAGGTACTGGCTTCTCAGATCGTCTTCGATGGCTTGAAACACAGGAGTTAAGTCGTGGTTGGTCTGCGGTAGGAGCGCTGACTTCGCATCACCCACGAGGAAGTACTTGCCCCCAGTTCGCTCCGCAAGTTCGCGAAATCCCTTCGCAGGGGAACGAACAACCAGACGATTGTCGCGCGGTTCAAAAAGGGGGATATGAATCACATAGAACGACACGCCCTTCTGCAAGGCCAACTCGATTACCGCGCTTGCCTTTGCGGTGCTGGCGTTATCGAGGCCATCGCTGATTAAGATCGCGATACGGCGCTCCGACCGGACGCGGGGCAACGCGTCAAAGGACCTGACGGCCGCTGCAGCCGCGTCGAAGATAGCGGTCGACCGGTTAGGTGCGGCAGAGAAGTCGAAGGCCTTGCGCGTCTCTTCTTTATCTCTGCCGAAGGGCACGACAAGTGTCGGCGTCTCAGAAAAGTGCAGCACCGCGATCCGAGACCTTTCGCTGAAGCGCCCGAACAAGCTCACCGCCGCTTCTCGCTGCTGCGCGATGGTGTCACGCAGACTGCCCGATTGGTCCAGCGCGAATACGAGCGCCAGCCGATCGGCGCCACGAGCGAAATACAATCCGGTGATGACTTGATCCTTGTCCTTTAAGGAAAGCTCACTCTCTTTGATTTCAGTTCTCTGTCCGCGTCTATCACGTAAGCGAACGGGAAAGAGCAGAAGTTCTGTTTTGACGCTGATTACTTCGGCCTCAGTTTCATCCGACTGCTGGGCTTTGATGTTGATTGAAAAAAGGAAGACGACTGTCAGCAGGGTGATAAGGATAGAGCGCGCGAAACCGCGCACGTATAAGAGTGTCGGGTCGGACCAATTGCGTTGGGGTATTGCGGCGGGCAGGGGCATGCAGCCGGGCTAAATGAAGAAGCGCCCGAGAAACAGAATGCTCAGGATAATCAATACAGTGATCACGATAATCTTGACGAGAGTCACGGTGGATACCTCAAACTACTGAAACGGGTAAAAGGTGACGTAAACAGGGGCACATTCTACGAGCGCAGCGTTGCTAGTGTCAACGAAGCCTTAGTTTCGTTCAGGCACAGCGCACGCGCAGCTCCTGGATCTTTGATGGAAGATGCGCGTGCCTTAGCTCACGAATTATCGCGGATTCAGTTCCGACTACTTGAACCTGAGTGAGAGGCGGCCACTGAAAAGTCGCGGGTAGCCGACGTGAGTCCCGCTGAAGACCGACTGAAAGTTGTACAAGAACAACTGGTTGGTCAGGTTTTGCACGTCGAACTGGACGTTCATAGCCACGCGCTCTTTCTGCATCAGGTCGGCGCCGATGGAGAAGTCGAGCAGTGTCCTCGGGCGAATCCGACCCCGCTGAAAATCGATCTCATTGTAAAGACGCGGGTCAAAACCCTGTGCGATAAACTCGTCGAGCGTTGTGCCCGGCGCAACATCAGTGGGCACTCCGGAATCGTACCGGCCGCCGAACGTCGCGTAGATGCCGGTCGGTCTATGGTTGTAGCCAAGTTGAAACTGGGCCGAGTTTCGCTGGTCGTGATCTGCGGAAAACTTCACACCTCTTAGTTGCAGTTCCTGCGGATTTTCGCCGAGGAACAATCCGCCTGTGATTGGAGTAACGCCATATGCATGCGAATTCGCATACGACAACGAGCCGTGGAATCCTTTAATGTCCGTCGACTCAATCCTTACCTCTTCGCCTGTGACTCGTCCGGAAGCGATCGCGATCGGGAAAATAATACCCGTCTCGATGAACTGATCCTTGTCCGAGAAATTCTTGATCCGCTTTTGATAAACGGCGACGTTTAGTCGGAAAAACCGCGAAAGGAGTTGCTGTGCTCCGGCCTCAAAAACGTTTTCCTTGTCGACTGGAATCGGTTGCACCGTAGTTATGCCTTGAATGACGGCGATTGGCGAAATGGATTCAGCCTCTTGCGAACTCGCCAAGAGTAGGTTCTCAGCCGGCGGCGGTTGAAAGAAGCGGTTGTATGAAGCACGCAGGGTCGTCTTCGTCCGGGGAATGAAATAGGCGAGAGCGATGCGGGGGCTCAAACCATGGTCGGAAATGAGCAAACGGTAGTTGTCGTACCTAATGCCCGCGTCCAGAGTCAGATTCTTCGCGAGAGTAAACCGATCCTGAACATAAACGCTCAACGTCCTCCCAGTTTTCTTTTGTGCGAAGAGGAAGGGATTCGAAGCGTTGAACGAGTTGATCGGATTGGGCAGAACATTTCCATCCGGATCGACGAGGTCGTCGAAATGGACGGTTGGATAGAAGCTAAAATTCTCCCGGACCGGCGTGATCGTCACCTGACCGCCAAACTTAATGTTGTGACTACCGCGCGTTAGTGCAATCGAACCAATACCGCCGTAGTTCTGCAGCGAACGATCTTGAAATGCGACAACGGGCGTCGAAGTCGGATTGCTCGTCAACTTCGCGCGTCCGGAGCGATTGAAGAATGAGAATTGACCGACGCTGTTAGGCGAAAAAATGTGTTGGAAGGTGATGCCTTGCGAATTGTCACGCAGCCGCTGCTTCTGGTCCTGGCCGGCAATTTCCTGTTCAAGCCGATTGGCAACCTGGAAGTTTGAACCTCCAAACGTAAAGACACCACGCAAGCTGTTGTCTTGATCAAACTGATAGTCTAGACGGAAGAAGCCTTTTCCCGTCCGACCAAAGTTGTGAAAGTTATCGATCGTAGGCGAATCGAGATATCGCTGAGATGTCGACGACGAGAGGTTCGTGAGAAAGCCGAACTTCTTTGTGTGAGTAGAGAAATCCGCAGCTACTTCGCCAGTCGAAAAGCTTCCCCCCGATAGGGAAATCGCCCCCTGGGTGGGACCCTCGAGGCCTGAGCGCGTATTGACATTGATTACACCCGCAAGCTTGTCGCCGAACTCGGCCGGAATTCCTCCCGTCAGAACTTCCACGGTTCGCAGCGTGCGAGCATCAATGCTGGTGGAAAAAATCGCGGACATATTGTCGGTGACTGGTATTCCGTCCACTACATATTGAACCTGCGATTCGGAGCCACGTGGATGCATCCGACCGTTGTCATCCGAGACAAAGCCGGGGGCTGACGAGACGATGCTCTCAATCGCACGCGAAGGCGCCGCACCCATCGGACGTTCCAGCACCCGTTGACTGATGTCTGTGTCCGATGAGGATCTGTCTGACTCTAACAACGCGACACTATCTTCCGTAACCGTGACGGCCGCTTCAGCGCCGGTGATTGCAAGGGCAAGGTCGAGATTCAACGGGACAGTGGTTTCGAGATCGATGGGTTTTCCCGAGTCCTGGAACCCATCAGCGCGGGCTGTGACGTTGTAGGTGTTGAAGGGAATGTTCACTAGCTTGAAGGCGCCCTGACGATCTGTTTTGGCCCTCTGTGTGTAGTGGCTCACAGGCTGAGTGATTGTCACCTCGGCGTCCGGCACGAGTGCGCCGGTGGGATCTTTCACGGTCCCCTGAACCGTTCCTATCCTGGCTTGTGAAAAACTTGGCTGTGAGATGAAGAGCCCCGCAGTCGCAAGAATTGCGACCTGAAAAAACTTTCTGAATGACATGTCTTTAACCTCTAGACTCGCTAATGAAATGGAAACGGATCGTTTCGCCTTCACATTTCCGAAGAAAGTGAAGCGAGAAGGAGAGTCCGCAATCAAGGAATTCCCGGCTGATGACAGGGATTCGAGCGGTTCTAGTTGGTTAAGGGAGGGCCGCGACCAGTTTGAGTGGTAACAGAACGGGTTTGAGAAATTGCTGCCGCTGGTTGGGAAATTTCGCGGCGCCTCTGAAGCCCCGGACTATCTTGACGAATGGTTACGAGCGATGTGGAAAACTGCTGGTGCAACTGGCAAATCAAACACTCGCCGCACCCAAGAGACCCATCCGCGCCTCGCACCGCGCTTTGCGTGTGGACCACTGAGGCGGTCGTAGTCGATTCACTGGTAACCGGAACTTTACCGTGACGATGGGCGGCTTCGATCGTTGTGCCGTATACAACTAAAATGAGCAGCACCGAGGACACGACGCGCGTAAAGGATGTGTGAGCGCGGAAGCTGTTCAATTTGGTCATTCTGGTCACTGTAATAAGGGCTATGCTACATTTCCGAAGCCACGATCCTAGACGCCTGTAGTGTAGCTGTCAACGCGAGTGGGCCGATGGGTTTAAGCATTATCATCTTCCTTTCAGGATTATGCCTTCGCTTTGAGTCGTTTGGATGCCACAATCCGCAATAAAGGTTTCTCACCGCATACTGTCCCAGAATTTTAGGATTCTGTTCCTGTTTTTGGCTTTCGTCGTTGGTTCTGCGACGCCTGAAGTTCAGGCACAGACCGTCAAGGCTGTGGTGACGCTAAACGTCCCCTCCCCAGGTAAGGTCAGAATACAGGCAGAATGTCCGCCAAGTGACAGTTGGTCCTTCCGCAATGCTTACGCTGGGATACTCGGATTGGGCAAACGGATCGAGAATTTCCAGGCGACGAATTCCAACGGGGAAAGCCTTTCAGTTCGAACTCTAGCTCCTGGCGAGTTCCGCTCGACCACGAAAGCGACCAGCTTTAGTTACGAAGTAACCGTCCTTCCGCCCAAGCGTCTGGCCGACATGTCACATGTCTCGTGGCTCAAACAGGATTACGGTTTCCTGATGCTGGCAGATCTGCTACCGCGATTCACGCCGGAATTAACTTCGCAGAATGCCATCCTCGTCGAATTGCAACTGCCCAACGGATGGTCGGCCTTCTCCAGCATGACGCCCGATAAGCATCGACGTCATTCTATTTCCGATCCTGATGGCGTTGTTTTCTTCGTTGGACGCGACCTGAGGGAAAAGGTGATTCGAGCCGGTTCGATGGAGCTGTCACTCGTAACCGTCGGGGAATGGGCCTTTGAGGACAGTGAGGCGCTCAGCGTCGTTGCAAGAATATCGCGCGAGTACACTCAAGTCACTCGTTACCCGATCGCGGCGAGATCGGTTTTAATGCTCGCGCCATTTGTTGGCGGAGCGGATCAATGGACCGCCGAAACTCGTGGTGCGACTGTGGTGCTTCTCGTTGGCGGTGAAGCGAGCAGGGCCGCTTTGTTGGGACGACTGAAGGTAGTGCTTGCTCACGAGCTCCTTCATTTGTGGGTCCCCAATGCTCTTGCGGTTACAGGCGATTACGATTGGTTCTTCGAAGGGTTTACTCTTTACGAAGCTCTTCTCACTTCGCTTCACCTCAAGTCGATCACCTTTTCGGAATACCTCGATACACTAGGTCGCTTGTATGACTCTTACCGCTCCTCTCCGGAGCGTGATAAATTGTCTTTGTTAGAAGCCTCTGAGCGCCGCTGGACGACCGCATCGTCGTTTGTTTATGAGAAGGGAATGCTTGTGGCGTTGCTTTACGATCTTTCGTTGCGCAGGAATAGTAAGGGCAATGCCTCACTTTCCGATTTGTATCCACAATTATTTCACTCACCCCGACCAGCCGGCCCCAGCGGTAGCGAATTCATCATGGGAATTTTGGACAGCCAGTCAGGGATGGATGAGTTCAGCAAGCGTTTCATAAGGAGCCCTGGAAGACTTGAGCTTTTGGATTTGCTCGCGCCTTTTGGAATCAAAGTTGAAACTGCAGGAGCGCATACGCGATTAGCAGTAATTAAGGAACTCAGTACCGAGCAGCGAAAAATACTTAGATCTCTGGGATACCGATGACTAGTAAAATTGGCCAGTACTTGAAGGTGTAAAAGCTCAATGAGGATTTTCTCAACTAAACTTTTATTTGTCGCCGGGATTGCAACGCTATCGCTCGGCTGTAGCACGCTTGCCAAGAAAAACGACACGGGCGTTGTTGTTGCGCGTCGTGCCCAGATTCGCAGCTCGACCGCGGTTGTGGCGGCCGATCTTCTTGAAGTTAACCGAGGCGATGCGGTCGATGTTCTTGAATCATCAGACGTTTCGGATCCTTCCGACAATACAAAGAAAGAGCGCTGGTTGCGCGTTCGGGCGCACGACGAAGAAAACACCGAAGGATGGATTGAGTCCCGCAATATCATGCCAGAGGATGTGCTCGAGGCCTCGCGCAAAGTCGCGGATGAAGACAAGGGAGTTCCCCCTCAGGCCACGGGACAGCTACGGGCGAGTTCTAACCTGCGTTTAAGTCCGGATCGGAGCGAAAACGAGAACATAATGATGCGACTTGATACCGGTTCAAGTTTTGAGATTGTCGGTTGGAAGCGCGTGCCTAAGCCCAAGTCGTCCGAAGCAATTGAAAGCGATGTCGCGCCTAAAGCGGGTAGTGCGCAACCCGTTGCGCGAACTGGTGGACGAGAAAGCCAGGATGAGAATCAGCCTGAAGAGACTAATGAGCTGTGGTACAAAGTGAGATTGCCTTCCTCGATTTCTCCGGCTCCGGGCGGTTGGATCTATGGTAAGCAGGTTGAATTAACAGTGCCCAGCGACATCATCTTTTATCGCACGGGCCGGGAATTTGTCGCGTGGCAGCGACTGGATGCGAATACTGCGGACAGTGAACCTTCGCCAACGGATAAGAATGCGGGTAGGGAGTCGCGACCAGGAAGCTGGATCATTCTTGAGAAGAGTAGTTCGAGTCAGGCCCACAGTCTTGACGAACCGGACTTCGATCGCATTTACGTTGTCGGATATGACAAGCGAGGCCAAGAGCACTACACAGCTTATCGCGGCCCCGATGTGAAGGGGTTCCTGCCGTTGCGCATTGAGGGGCGCGGAGAAAATAAGACATTTAAAGTACGGGTACAGGATGGCAGCGGTCAGATCAAGGATACTCAATATAGTGTGTTCAAGGATGCGCGGGGGATCTTAAAGGTGGGAGCCCCCCCAACCAACTCCGCCGATGAAAAGCATCGCCGGTAATAGCAATTCAATGATGCATCGCCCGAAGATTATTGCCGTTGGTGGATTCTCGTCAGATGTCGGCAAGACAACTCTAATGTGTCAGCTGTTGAAAGCTTTTCCCGGATGGGAAGCCATCAAGACAACGCGGGGACACTATCGTTCTTGCGGCAAGGATCCACACGCCTGCTGTGTCAGTGATTTGCTAAAAGATGAAGCTGTGCTCCTTTCAGGCCCTGACGCGACTTACGCGCCGGGCAAGGATACAGGACACTACTGGGAAGCCGGCGCCGATAATGTCCACTGGATGATCGCGACCGACGGACAGGTCGAGCGAGGAATCAAGCAAGCGCTCGCTCTGGTCCGATCGGAAGGAGTCTTCATCGAGGGAAACAGTTTCACTGAGTATATCGATGTCGATGCTTTGATCATGGCTGGGCGCGAAAGCAAGTTGAAGATCAAGAGTTCAGCGAGACGAGCGTTAGATCAGGCTTCGGCTTTTTACTTATGGCGCGATACCGATGCGATGAGAGAACCTCAAGAGGTTGTTAGTGGGTGGATCAGGAGTGCAGGTCTGAAGATAGAGCTTGAAGGGCTTCCGGTTTATACGAGTGATACGTTTCCCAATTTGGTTTCTGCTTTGCGCAGGATCCGCTCGCGTCCCAGCCGCGTGCGCCATTCAGATCGAAAGGAATCCCGCTAAACAAGATTCGCGAACGTTCTTGCAGGGCAGTAATGACGAACTGAAAAAGGCCAAAATGCCGCGCAATGCTTATGAAACGTGTTGCACCACCAGCTGATCATAAGCTTGGTTTTTTTAATTGCGGCAACCTCGAACTGATTACTCCGCATCTGAGACCATCGCCTGAAGAGCGTTGGAACGTATAACTCTGCGGGCGAGATTGTGCTGAGCGTTCGTAAAGCGGTAAATGACTTGCTGGAAAAGTTCTTTCGAAGATATTCATCGTTAGCGGCCTTTGCCGCTTGACAGATCGCGGATGGGCAGTTAATATCCCCGTTTGCTTGGGGCGCAATTTTGGTCTCTGTAAGGCAAATCCAAATACAATTTGGAATCGATGTTTGAAAACTAGATAGAGCGTGTCCATATCAATGACCTTTGGGAGTCAAACGCGAGCGATAAAGCTCGCGTTCAAAACTCTTAAGAAGAGTCATTATCGGATACTGA
>JBDTYQ010000010.1:0-72023 GCA_040005515.1 bacterium | reverse complement strand
CTCATTGCTTTTCAACTTCGCCACTGATCTCGCGATGCAGCCATGCCTTTGCCATGCTCCAATCGCGTTTTACCGTAGCCGGTGAGATCGACAGCACTTCAGCTGTTTCCTCGACGGTGAGTCCACTAAAGAAACGTAACTCGACGATCTTGCTTTGCTGTTCATCGATTGCGGCGAGACGGTCGAGTGCCTCGTCCAGCGCGACGATGTCGAGACCTTGATCCTGAGCTTTCAGTACTACGCCGGTCAATGAGACCCGGATGTCAGAGCCGCCGCGTTTGACGCGCTTCTTGGCGCGCGCGTGATCAACGAGGATTCGCCGCATCAGCTGGGCGGCGATGCCGAAGAAGTGCGCGCGATTCTGCCAGTGCACGTTCTTTTGATCAACGAGACGGAGGTAAGCTTCATGAATTAACGCTGTCGTCTGCAGCGTATGTCCCACTCGCTCGTGACGCAGGTAGCGCGCGGCCTGCCGGCGCAATTCGTCGTAGACAACCGGGACCAATTTGTCCAGCGCTTCTTTGTCGCCTTTGCCCCAGCCGACCAGTAACTCAGTAACATTCGCCGGCGTCTCGGTCATACACATCCTTCTACTGAACCTCTTCGTGCCCATTGTACGACGCGCAACAACAATCAGTTCGCGAACAAGGGCAGCGATCTCGCAGATCACTCCTAATTAATAACGCGCTCTACGGCTGAATTTAAGCTCATTTGCGAAATTTCGGTATTGCGTGAGCCCCTTGGATTGCACCCGTCGCGTTAGTAGGTGAAGGCAGCAATAGGGCTGGCCTGAAACTGAGACCAGTAGGAGGTCGTATGAAAGAACAACTTACCAGAAACATCGCAATCCTCGGACTATTCTTAATGCTGGCCGGTGCGGGCGTTCAGGCGCAAACACCCAGCAGAGTAGAAGTGAAGATTCCTTTTGATTTCAACGCCGGTGAAGCAACACTTAAGGCGGGAACATACAGCATTAAGCGTGGAGCAGGGAACATGCTTGCGATTAGGAGCGTCGATGGAAAGAGCAGCACTCTGCTAAACGCGCCCTTGACGATCAGCTCCCGCGATTCCAAGTCGGGCGAGCGATTGGTATTCAACAAGTATGGGGACCAGTATTATCTATCTCAGGTGTGGTTGAGTGTTGAGACCGGGCGGCAAATATTCCCACGGGCCTCAGAGGGAAGAGCAGCTCGTGAGTACAAGATCGCAAACGGCAAGAAGAAGCCGGAGCGCATCGAAGTTGCTGTGCGGCGAGGGTAGTCCGACTCGTGCAAAACTGTATCCCCAATAAGATGAAGGGCGGACTTTGTTGTCCGCCCTTCGTCTTATCGATTCCACGGAGGCTCAGAATCTTTGTGCGCTTCGCGACCGGAGGTTATTCTGTGCCCACAATGAAAAGCGTACTTAGGATTGTCGATCATGTCGCACTTCGCCTGCTCGTCGCAGGTTTCGCAACGTGCGGTGCGGCAGTCGCGCAGCGGCCGCATACTCTTACCGGCGACATCCGCATTCACCAGAACTATCACTCTACTATTCTGAACAACGATCGTGACGTCGTTATCTATCTTCCGCCCGGCTACGCGACTGCGAAGAACGAGCGCTATCCGGTTCTCTACCTCCACGACGGTCAGAATCTCTTTGATGGCGCGACATCGTTCATCCCCGGCCAGGAGTGGCGCGTTGATGAAACGGCGCAGGCACTTATCGTCGCGGGTAAGATCGAGCCGCTGATTATTGTGGGAGTAAATAACGCGGGCAAAGATCGGAGCAACGAATACACGGCCGCTGTGGACACCAAATATAAGATGGGCGGTAATGCAGACCTTTACGGTCGCATGCTTATCGAAGAACTGAAGCCGTTTGTCGATTCTCACTACCGAACGAAACAGGGTGCGGAGAACACTGGTATCGGCGGGTCGTCGCTGGGCGGATTGGTCTCGCTCTATCTGGCGCTGAAAAATCCAAAGGTGTTTGGCCGCGCAGCAGTCGTCTCTCCGTCAGTATGGTTTGCTGACAAGCACATCGTCCATTACGTTGAAGCGCTCCCTGGAAAAAACAAAGTTCGTATCTGGATGGACATTGGCACCAGAGAGGGGCGGACTCCGGAAGAGGCGCAACGAAGCGTTGATGATGCCCGGCTTCTGAAAGCAACACTGCAGAAGCAAGGGTGGAAGCTGGGACGTGACCTCAGTTATTTCGAAGCGATGGGAGCGGAACACAACGAAGTCGCCTGGGCTGCGCGGGTAGAGTCGATACTTACATTCCTTTTTCCGAAGGGTGTAAGATAATTCCCGCCGAACTTTCTTACCTTACGATCCCCCTCAGGAGGACACGTCCAATGACCAGTTTGAGAAAATATTTGCTGACCGCCCTTGCTTGTATATTTCTTTCAAGCTCAATGTCCGTTCTGGTGTCAGCGCAAGAGCAGACTGTAATACTTGCGGGCGCTGAATTGTCGCGTGTCGTGCCTCCGGGATTTTATTTTCAGGGCTTAACCGCGACGACTCAAGTTCGGAATTCGGCAGCCGCGCGTTTCGGCGCAAATCGTCATGTGATTGCGGGCCTTGTCGATACCTCCGGTTATGCAGCCGACGTTCGCAGCAAGTACGAGGGATTTTTGATCGCGGACTTCGCGATTGCGATCAATGGTTCTGACCTGGGAATTGGCGCGTACGGATTCGGGTTTAGTAATGACGGGAAGCTGAAGGTTATGGACCTGGCTGGAAATGAAATACTCTCGGTCTCGACCACTAAGGACGCCCAACTGAAGCGACCTCGGCCTCTAATGATGACGAAATCAGGAAACGAAGTCCGCCTCTACAATGGCAAGGACTATGCGGTCATTTCAGCGAAGTAACGAATAAATGCCTGGTGACGTCAGCTTATCCTGAGCTATGCAGCCGATTTGCAGTTCAAGTTTTCAGAAAGCAACTGGTGAAAATGTCTTTGAAAAGATTCTGCCGCGCTATGCGGCTTCGTTCTCTTGTCGTGCTCTTTTTGTCGGCCTCCGTGGTCGGTGCTGTGTTGGTCCGCGCGCAGACCCCCAGGAAGCCCGAGCCGCAGGGAGGCGCTTCGACGGGAACCCCTGTGAACTATTCGTCTCGTCGCACCATCGGCATCACTGATCCGAAAGCGCCTCTGGTGTTTGAAGATGTTACCGACAAGACCGTGATGGTGAACTTCAAACATCGTTCCGGTACTTCTCAGAAAAACTACATTTTCGAGACGACCTCAGGCGGCGTCGCGATCTTTGATTATGACAGCGATGGTTTGCCCGACATCTATCTGTTAAATGGTTCAACCGTCTCCGCGCTCGAGGGCAAGGAGAAGGCGCCGCGTGCTGCGCTTTATCACAATCTCGGCAACTGGAAGTTTGCGGACGTAACGGACAAAGCCGGAGTGGCTAATGAGCGTTGGGGTTGCGGCGTGGCTGTCGGCGACTACGACAACGACGGTCGACCCGACATGTACGTGACAAACTTTGGTATCGCTCGTCTTTACCATAACAACGGCAATGGAACCTTTTCCGATGTTGCCGAGAAATATGGTGTCGCGCGCAAAGGCTGGAGTACGGGAGCAAGTTGGGGCGACTATGACGGCGATGGACGGCTGGACCTTTTCGTACCCGGGTATGCTGACATCGATCTCACTAATTTGCCGCCGAGCCCCAGTGATGCGGGGAAGCCGGGTGGGGTCGGACAGAACTTCTGTCAGTTTCGCGGTGCTCCGGTAATGTGCGGCCCACGTGGTCTGCCCGGAGAAGGGGACACGCTCTACCACCAAAAGCCTGACGGTGCATTCGAAGACGTGAGTGCCAGGACGGGAGTGAATGATCCGCAGAAGTACTACGGCTTTAGTTCTGCTTTTATGCATGCGGACGATGACAAGCTCCTTGACCTAATTGTGGTTAATGATTCCACTCCGAAGCAGCTCTACATCAATAAAGGAGACGGAACGTTTGAAGAAGTGGGTTACCCGTCGGGTGTAGCGTTGAATGAGAATGGCCGAGAACAAGCCGGTATGGGCCTGGGCATTGGTGACTATGACAACGACGGCCGCGTCGATTTTCATATCACGAACTTCTCCGACGACTCGAATGTCCTCTACCACAACGACGGCGACGGAAACTTTACTGACGTTACTTTCCAGGCAGGATTGGGTGAGGTGACAATTCCATTTCTCGGATGGGGCACAAGTTTCTTTGATTACGACAACGACGGGTGGAAGGATCTGTTCGTTGTCAACGGACATGTGTACCCCATCGTCGATTCGAACCAATGGGGAACCAGTTGGGCCCAACAGCCCTTGCTGTTTCATAACCTGAAGAATGGAAAGTTTGAACGAATCGGAGCAGCGCCGGGAAATGCCCTCGCAAACGCCGCGCCTGGTCGTGGTCTCGCGATCGGCGATCTCGATGGGGATGGCCGCCTCGACATCGTAATCAGTAATCTCGATTCCAAGCCGTCCATCTTACGAAATGTAGCGCCTCAGGCGGGTCACTGGATCAGTCTGCGTCTCGTCGGAGACGTGGAGAAGAAAAGCCCGCGAGATGCGATTGGCGGCATCGCTTATTTAACTACAGGAAAGATTAGACAAAGACTCGACGTGATTAGCGGAGCAGTGTATTGCTCACAGGACGATATGACTTTGCACTTTGGTTTGGGCGCCGCCACGAAAGTGGACAAGCTGGAAGTCCAATGGCCCAACGGTACACTCGAGACATTCGATGTCCCGGCGATTGATAAAACCGTGACAATCATTCAAGGTAAGGGCGCCGCTAAGTAAAACCAGAACTGAAATCTGGCTCTGGTCTGACTGGGGCTGCAAAAACACGTTGCGACGACTAGATCTAAAAAAGGCCCAGGCAGCTCGACTCAATACCATCCGCGATATAAATCGGCAGATCGTATTGAACTACATTCGCGAGCGGGAACCTATTTCGCGAGCCGAGATTGCGCGCGAGACCGAACTACAGCGCTCAACTATTTCCGCAATCGTTGATGCGTTGGCCGGGGAGGGTCTGGTTGAAGAGGTAGGGGAAGGCGAATCAACGGGCGGCAGACGGCCGACGATGCTCAGACTCCGGACCAAAGAGGCGATCGCAATCGGAGTAGCCATCACGCCCACCCGCACGACAGTTGCGACCAGTGATCTCGCTGGACGGATCATCGAACAAAAAGAGTTCTTAACTGATCCCGATTCAGACAAAACCCTAAGCCAGGTCATCGCTGTCGTACGTGAGTTCTCGGTTTTAAACAAGGGATCTATTGAAGCAGTAGGAGTCAGTCTTCCCGGTCTTGTTGATCCTTCCACAGGCAGCGCGGTTTATGTCCCGTACTTCAAATGGCGAGACATACCAATTGCCAAAACGATCTCGACCGCGCTGGGCTTGCCAGTCTTTATCGACAACGACGCGAATGCCGTTGCGCTTGCAGAACTCTGGTTCGGCCGCCCCGAGGTAAGCGATGCGCGCGACTTCATTCTCGTTCTTGTTGCGGAGGGTGTGGGTACCGGAATTATTTTTGATGGCCAGGTGTATCGCGGACAGCGCGGCGCGGCAGGTGAGTTTGGGCACATGGTAATTGGAACGGACGCACCGGTTCCGTGTTCCTGTGGCAATCGCGATTGTTGGGAAGCATTTTCCTCGGAACGAGCAGCGCTGGCACGCTACCTCGAATTAGCAAATCCGGTAAAAACAGTCCAACCCACTTTTCGAGAAGTAGTCGACCAGGCACTCCGTGGTGAACCTAATGCGAAGACAGCTCTAATTGAGACTGCTCATTACCTGGGCATTGGAATCTCAAATCTGGTAGTCGGCTTCAGTCCCGAAGCGGTAGTAGTTGGTGGGGAAATGGCTCGAGCGTGGCCGCTTGTGGAAAGGGCCCTCACCGAAACAATCGAGCACAGCGTGCGCCGCGGACTACCTTCTGCAAGAATCCTCCCGTCCACATTGGGTGAAAAGCCAACGTTAAGAGGCGCCCTGAGTCTCGTTCTCGCTGGCAAGTTCGCCGCCGCTTTTGCCGCCTGAAATTGATCTCCTAAGTACAGAGTGGAGTCGGCGACGAGCTCATCGCCTCCCGCCGAAGTTGCCATTGTGAAGAATCTTGCCAACCCCGGCGTCCAAAACTGTTGACATGCCCTGAAAACTGTATTAAATACTTCGTTCGTTTAGACAACAAACTGTCGAAGCGCTTTTCTTTAACGTTTCACACCGCAATCGTGCCGAGCGCATTTCCCGCCCGAAATGTAGGTGGAGATGCGCACTCATCCTTTCTGACTGCCTACGAGGACCACATCATGAGAAAGCGATCAGCCGCAAACCAAACATTTTTCCTGGCACTATTTGTTTTGACGATTGCAGCGGCTGCATTCGGTCAGACCAACAAGGCGACCATCGTAGGCACGACGAAGGATCCCAACGATGCGTTAGTGACCGGAGCGAAGATCACTGTGACCAATAATGCTACCGGTGTCGTGAGAGAAACGGAGAGCAGTGGTGAAGGAACGTTTACGGTGACTAACCTTGAGCCCGGCACATACAAAGTGACGGCGGATGCTGCGGGTTTTCAAACGGTGAATTTCGAAAACGTTCAGGTTGAGACAAATGCTCGCCTACCGTTGGACGTGAAGTTTGGCACCATCACGGGCGGTGCGGGTACGGTCACGGTTACGGCCGATTCTGCCCCGCTCGTTGAAAGCGAAACGAGCGTGCGCGGCGATGTCATAACGGGACGACAAGTTACCGACCTGCCTATCCCGCAGAGGAACTTCACGTTGCTCGCTGCATTATCGCCAGGTGTGACCCGTCCGAATCTCGGTCTCCTCGGAGGCGGCGGTAACTTCGTTGCCGGCGGTGGCGGACAGAACAACACCGAATCAACCCGCTTTCGCGAGTCAGGTGGTTCGGTTTTGGTTATTAACGGCGCCCGCGCCACGAACAACAACTTTCGCCTGGACGGCGTAGACAACAACGAATCCCAATTCGGACAGATTGCGATTTATCCGCAGCCTGATTTCGTTTCCGAGTTCAAAGTTGAAAGTAGTGTTCCAACGGCTGAGTCGGGTCGCGCTGGTGGAGGCGTGATCTCTGTAACCACAAAATCGGGTGGGAATGAAGTGCATGGAACCGTTGGCGAAGTGTATCAAGGCCGTTTCCTGAGCGCGGCTGCCGCCCGATTCGATGACAATCCGATCAATATCGTAAATGGCAAGCCCCGGCAATCGCCCAACTACGTAACGCATAATTATTTTGGCACGGTCGGTGGACCGATTTTTCTGCCCAGGTTCCAGGAAGGGGGCAGCCCTATTTGGGACGGACGCAACCGCTCGTTTTTCTTTTTCTCCCTGAACGGACAACGTAACAGCACTCCGATCTTCGGTGGTGGCGAGAACCCATCAAACGTTCCGGTGCCGACTGCCAGGATGCGCGTTGGTGATTTCAGCGAGTTACTCCGACCAGGATTGCGGAACTATCGATTGGCCGGCGGCGGTACGGTGACGGCGCAAAACGGGACGATCTTTGCTCCGAATGGCACCCCCATCCCGGGGAATGACCTGCGCAACTGCCCGAGTTGCGGTGGCTTTTCTAATTTCGCGCTCAATTACATCAACGCCTTCCCGTTTCCTAACCTACCGGGGATCGGACGTAACTACAGCACGAACCGAAAAGAGCACGCCAATGTCGATAGCTATGACATAAGAATCGATCACCGGATCACGGACAACAACTCCTTCTTCGCTCGTTACAGCAAATCGAACTCGGCACGTAGCCGTGACAATTTCTTCTTGCTGGGCACCTCGCCGACGAACAACGATCTTCCCGCAGGTCCATCCGCGGGTGACGAATTCGGTAATGCCAAGGGCTTTACGATGGGCGACACGCACACCTTCTCGCCGACAATAATTAATGATGCGCGGTTCGGAGTTAACCGTGTGCAAATCGGAATCTTTAATACCGGCGTCAATGGAACTGGAGGATTTGCGTCGGACATCTCAGCGAAGCTGGGAGCGAGGAACATCAATCTTGGACCAAACAGCAGCGGCATCGTGCTGGTTGGCATCGTTGACGAGTTGGCTCCAGGCTCAGACCGCGCAACGGAGTTTACCGGTGACGGCGGCCCGTTTTACTTCCTATCCAACAACTTCAACTTCGCAGACAGCCTGACGGTCGTTCATGGCGCTCATACTTTCCGTGGCGGTGGCGATCTCCGGGTGCGGCAGAATAGCAATTTTGATGGTGGTCGTAATGGCGGCACGAAAGCCAATACCCAGTATGGAACGACAGACAGTGGCTTCGTCTCAGGTAACTACAACGGCATTGGGCCAAACGATACCGGATCTTCCCTCGCCAACTTCCTGTTGGGCTATCGTCCGGGCTTCATTACGCGCGGCGATCCGGGTGGCCCATATTTCCTGTCCAGCAAAGAACTCGCTTTCTTCGTGCAGGATGATTGGAAAGCGCGGTCCGATCTGACCCTAAACCTGGGACTGCGCTACGACATCTTTACCGCGCCGACTGAGCGTTTCGATCGCCAGTCTAATTTCGACCCTGCCACCAAGACGATCGTGATGGCCGGCGGCGGCTCACCAGGCGGGCGGGATCTGGCAAACACAGACAGGAACAACTTTGGCCCACGCATCGGCTTCGCTTACTCCGGCTTGCGTTCAGACAACAAGCTGGTAATTCGCGGCGGATACGGAATTCTGTATTCAACTGATATCAGCGCGGCACAGCCACTGACCGCAAATCCCGGCACGGGGGCGGCGAGTTACAGTTGTAATCCGATCAACAACCCGGCTGGCTGCTCTTTCCCAGTACTGCTTGGACGCAATCCGTTCGATGCCGGTATTCCCCTGCCCCCCGTGATCGTGGCGGCGCCGGGCACCCGCTTCGCTGCGCCCACGTCCGGAGGGCTCATCTTATTCAACGATCCTAATCGCAGGGACGAGTTCTACCATCAGTACAATTTGACAGCGCAGTATGAGTTCTGGCCAGGCTGGCTCGCAGAGGCGGCGTATGTGGGATCCCTTGGCCGCAATCTCCTGGTCTTGCAGAACATTGGGACGGGCAACGATCAAGGCGGGCCGGGTTCCAGAGAAATCATTCTCGTCCCGGGCAGCACGAACAATCCCATAACGGCGACCCGCAATCGAGCTAAGTCCAGGTATGACGCATTACAGACCAAGATCGAGAAGCGCTTTAGCAAAGGACTTTCGATCCTGTCGTCATATACCTGGGCGCATGCGATCGATGACTCTCCGGGCGGTATCTGCTCCAACGGCGCCAGCGCGCGTGACTGCGGTCCCGACGATCCACTGAGACCCCAACTTGAACGTGGCAATTCCGATACTGATATCAGGCATCGCTTTACGTTCGCCAGCGTCTACGACTTGCCTTTAGGACGCGGTCGCCAGTTTGGTTCGGACATGCCGAAGGCGCTTGATTTCATCGTTGGCGGTTTCCAGTTGAACAATATCCTCACCCTGCAAAGCGGGCCGGTTTTCAATGTGACCTGTAATGGCGGGCGCGTTGACCTGCTCGGTGATCCATCGCCAACAACGTCTGACAAAGCGCAATTGAGACAGCTGAATCGTGCAGCGTTCCGCTGTGCGACGACCCCTGTATTCGCTTCAGACCCAGGTGGCCCTAAGATTGGTAGCCTTGGTCGGAATGTGTTCAGAGGGCAAAAACAATTCTACTGGGACGCATCTCTCTTCAAGAACTTTGGCGTGCCCGCGATCAGTGACGAATTCAAGGTGCAACTCCGGTTCTCCGCGTACAACGTCCTGAACCGCGTCAATCGCTCGTTCCCAACGGGAGATTTCAATAATACGGGCGACTTCGGAATTGATAAGAGCGAGCAGCGGCGACGTCAGATGGAGTTCGCTTTGAAGATCATCTTCTAGTAGTCACGCGAGCTTTCACCTTAATCGAGTGGTGCGTGGTGTTTTCGCGTCCACTCGATTATTTATTGGCGAGCCTGTGTCCATCCATACGGTCACTAGTCGACTTCATCTCCCCGATATGGAAAAATCGACCGCAACGTTGATAAGGTCGAAGTTGCGCAACAGTCGGTTATGAAGTGCCAACATAAATCTCCATTCAGTCAGGTTGCGGGCGCTTGGCGTGTCTTTGGCATCTTCGTCTTTGTGTCGATCTTCTGTTGGGGAATATGCTGCGGACAGTCTTCAGGCGTTGCGGCAGCGCCTGCCCAACGAACGCAACACCCGACTAGCCGAGCCAACTCGCAAGCGCTGAATGAAGCCCTCGCTTCACTTGAAGCCGGTAAGCTCGAGGATGCAGAACTCGCCACGCGCAAGGTCATTGCCGCGAGTCCGCGGAATTCGGATGCACATACTCTGCTCGGAGTGATCCTGGACCAACTCGGACGGAGTGCAGATGCAGAGCGTGAGTATCAGTCCGCACTTAAGATTCAGCCCAATTCAGTCGCCGCGCTCTCTAACCTCGGCGTATTACTCGCCCGGACCAACAGAACTGACGCAGCGATCGCAAAGTTCGAAATGGTATTACGGCTCGATCCAAATCATGCCAAAGCGATATTCAATCTCGGAGCGCTTTACGCGGCGCGTGGAAATTATCAGAGCGCAATCCCGCTCCTTGAACGTGCAGCAGGTATTTCTCGAGGTGAAGTCAGTGCCTCTGGCACCGCAGATCGCGCACTAATTCTTACTCTGGTTAACGTCTATGCACATGCCGGAAGACGGGAAGAGGCACTGAAGCTATCGAATAGGCTCGAGCAACTTTCGGGAGATGACTCTCGGGCGCTGTTTACCCTCGGACTCAGTCTCGCAGAGGCGCATGAGTATGCTGCGGCGGTGCGGCTCTTCCAGCGGACTGATGCCTTGCGACCCGGCACGTACGAAGTGCTCTACAACCTTGGGCTGGCTTTCTATAATCTTGATCGACTAAACGAGGCATCGAAAGCGATGCATTCCGCGCTGGCCGCGGAACCGCGTGCGTCTGATGCATACTATCGGCTGGGTCTGATCACCTCGGCCCAGGGCGACAGCAACGCGGGCTTCGAGTTCCTGCTCAAAGCGGTTGAGATTCGGCCCGAGTTTGCGGAAGCAAACTTTATGGTCGGCGAAGAGCTTTTAAGAAGGCGATTACCTGACAAGTCGATTGAGTTTTACGAACGCGCTCTGGCTCAAGATCACTCGAAAGCGATCTACCAACTGCGTTTGGGCGTGGCGTATTTCCGGAGTCAGCGTTATGACCGAGCGCGCGAAGTTTTTGGTGGCGCCGCGAAGGAGTTTCCGGACAATGCCAACTTTTACTTTTTGTTGGGCTACGCCGCACGCGCTGAGGGTCGTTACGATGAGGCTGTCAGTGCGTTTATTCAGGCTTTGAGGCTGCAGCCGGACAATGCGGATGCGATGGCGAGCCTGGGTTATATCTCGAGCCAGCGCGGGGAAAATATAGAGGCCGAGCGCTTGCTGCGCAGGGCCATCGCCCTCGATCCCGACGGTTTCGCCGCACATCACGACCTGGGACGGTTGCTTGTAAAGTTAAAAAAGTATGATGAAGCGTTGCCTGTTCTCAATCGCGGCGCCGAGCTAAACAAGAAGGACCCGGGCGTGCACTATCAGCTGTTTCTCGCATATTCGCGGTTGAAGAAGAAAGTTGAGGCTGATCGCGAACTGGTAGCATTTAAAGAGTTGAACGAAGCAAGTAAGCACGGAGCAACTCCCCTGGGAATGGCAGTAAAGGCGGGCCCTGCGAATGAGATGGAAGCGTTACCGCCCCTGCCAACGTCTGCTTCCGGCGAAACAAAGAGACCGATTACTCCATGAAGCTGACCAAACAATGGTTTTAGTTATCGTAAATGGGCTGTGAGTGAGAAGCAGAGAAAAGTGTTTTCAATGTTAAGAGAGATCAAACAGTTCAGCGCAGGGTCTGTCTTCATCAGCAGTTGCTTGATTGCCTGTGTCGTTCTTTTGGTATCTCGAGTTGCAACGGCGCATTTGACTGGACCGACGAGTGAAGCGGTTTCGTATACCGAAGAGATTTCCCGAACTTACGACTTCAAGTTTGGCACGAATCCCTTTGCTCCGAGCAATGCCAGATCGACGACTGGCACCTTCATTCCCGGCGAGAGCTTCGTGCCGTCGACCCGTTGCGGCACTTGTCACACGGATGCACACACGCAGTGGCGGGAGTCGGCGCATGGCAATGCGTTTCGTGAACCGTTCTATCAGAAGAACGTAAAGGATCTCCAATCACAAAAGGGAATTGAGTTCACGCGGCATTGTGAATCGTGTCATAACCCTGCCGCTCTTTTCTCAGGTGCACTCACAAAGAACTCCAAAGTCAAAAGACCATTCGACGACGACGGCGTTTCCTGTATCAGTTGCCATTCAATTCGGGAAGCCACCGGTCAGGGCATCGGTGGTTACGTGATGGGTGAACCCGCTCTGCTGGTGAAAGAGGACGGCACGCAGCTGCTAGCGGGGATCACCGATCAGCAGATCCTTGACGACATCCCTTCGCATCGGCGAGCGATGATGCGACCTTTGCTGAAGACGGCCCAATTTTGCGCGGCCTGTCACAAGTCACAGGTGCCACGCGAACTAAACGACTACAAATTCCTTCGCGCGTTTTCGGTCGGCGATGAGTATCAGATGTCCTCGTTTTCTAAAGAGTCGCCGCATCCCTATTACGTTCGCGACAAGGAGACGTGTAATTCGTGCCACATGAAGCGCGAAGCGGCACCGCTCTTCGACGTCTCAGCGAAAGAGGGCAAGCTGGCTTCTCATCGCTGGGCTGCTGCTAACACGGCCATCCCCGTGTTCTACAAATGGCCGGAGCAGCTCGAAGCCGTGAACAAGTTCCTGGAGAACGATGCCCTTGGTATAGACATCTTCGCCATCCGGCGCAAATCCCCGGGAGTTGGCAAAGAGGACTTCATCGCTCCTCTCAATCGCGGCAGCTTCTCTATTGCACCTGCTGATCGGATCACCGCTGAAGTCGTAGTCACGAACAAGAATATCGGACATTCCTTTCCTCCGGAGCTGCGCGACTTCTACGAAGCCTTCGTCGAATTTGTCGTCGCTGATGAAAACGGCAAGGTCCTTTACCAATCAGGCTTTATCAAGCCAAACGGATATCTGGACGAGTCGGCGCACAACTATAAGACCTACCTTGTGAAGACGGACGGCACCTTTAATGATAAGCATCACATCTGGCGCACACGGGGAATCGCGCAGAACAATCAGATCCAATCTGGCCGTTCGGATGTTGCGCGTTATCAGTTTCGCGTGCCGGCTGAAGCAAACGGTCAACTGCGTATCAAAGCGCGAGTGCAGTATCGTCGCTTCACCCGGGTGTTCAGCGATTACGCGCTGGGCAAGTCGGTCGACTATCCGATAGTCACCATGGCTAGCGCGGAGTACGTCCTGCGCATTGGCGAAAACGTGGCCGTTCCAGCCGCCGAAATACCGAAGAACGCGATGCCCGATTGGAAACGCTGGAACAACTATGGGATCGCAATGATGGATCAGCGGCAATATCCACTCGCGATTGACGCGTTCATCCACGCTGCGGCCCTTGATGAGAAATACCGGCAGACAGCCCTGGTGAACCAGGCGCTCGGCTTAATAGAACTGGACCAGTACGATCGTGCGGCAAGCCTGCTCGAGGCGGTGGTGAGGGCAAATCCCGATAACATGCGGGCGCTCTTCCAACAGGCACGTGTGTTTATCAGGCGCGGCCAGCTAGATGAGGCGGAGGCAAACATTCGTCGCGTGCTCGCGGCGTATCCGCGTGACCGCATGTCTCTTCAGCAACTCGGAGAGCTCTGCAAGATCAGGCATGACTTTGCGGGCGCGCGCGAATGCTACAACAAGATCCTCGCAATCGATCCGGAAGACCTGGGCGCGCACTACAATCTAATGCTGGTCTTCCGAAAACTCGGCATGAAGGAAGATGCGAAGCGCGAGGCGAAGATCTTTGCGGAGTTGAAAGATGATCCGGGAACGTTGCCCCTGGCGAACAACTTCCTGCGAAGGCACCCCGAGATGAGTAACGAAAGCGTATTCTGGCACGTTCACGATCTGACACCGGCGGGGCAATAGAAAAAGGGAATTGGGAATCGTCAACGGATGAATCGTTATTTGAGTGTCGCGCTCGTCTGCAGCGCCTCAGCGTTACTCTTAATCGCTCTATTAATCCCTCGCGGTATTGCGGGGGCCGAGAGGGAGCGGAAGTCTTTCGCGCGCATAAAGGTCGATGAGCTCTTCAAAAGAAACTGCGCTCGCTGTCACGGAGCTGATGGACGTGGCGATACTCCGTCGGGGCACTTTTACAACGCGCCCGATTTTACAGATCCCGCGTGGTGGAAAAAGCATTCAGCAATTACAAATACCAGATCGCTCCGTTCGGTAGTTGCGCGCGGCAAAGCCGGAATGCCGGGTTTCAGCAAGAAGCTCTCGAAGACTGAAATCAATTTGTTAGTCGGTCGAATTCTCCAATTTCGAACGCCTGAAAGGAAGCGCTAAACGCGAAGTGCGCAATGCAAAGCCGCAAAGCATCGCTGTGAGCGACCCCTTTGCGTCCCCCCGTGCATTCGCTCCCGGCAGTTTTCTCCGACGCTTAGTTTGCCTCAGTTTTATAGCGGCAAGTGTCTTGACAGTTGCTTCCGCTCAAACGAATCCCCCTTCAGTAAGCAAAGTCGAGCCGCCGTCATGGTGGGTCGGTCATTCAATCAACCCGGTGCGGCTACTCATACGCGGCCAGGATCTTTTCGGCGCGCGAGTCGAGAGTGCCAGCGCCATGATCAAGACATCCGATGTATTGGTGAACCGCAACGGAACGTACGTCTTTGTAAGCGTGAAAATCAGCGCGGGCGCGCACCCGGGATCGTATCCACTGCGGTTAGTCACTCCTCAGGGAAGCACCACAGTTCCTTTCACGGTGGAACAACCCTTGCCGGCGACGACAAATTTCCAGGGCATCACCGCTAGTGATGTGATCTATCTGATCATGCCTGATCGCTTCGCCGATGGTGATGCCTCAAACAACGCTCCGCCTGGAGCACCGGCCGCCGCAAACGATCGCAAGAACCCGCGCGGCTATCACGGCGGCGACCTGCGTGGAGTGATCAATCATCTGCCTTACTTGAAAGACCTGGGCGTCACGGCACTCTGGCTGACTCCCTGGTATGACAACTGGAACGGTCTGAACAACTGCGATCAGCCCTGGTGTCCCAACACCTACTACCATGGGTATCACGCGGTGGACTATTACGCCGTCGAAGATCGCTTTGGAGACCTTGGGACGCTGCGCGAGTTAGTTGAGAAAGCGCATGCCCTGGGCTTGAAGATCATTCAGGATCAGGTTGCGAACCACGTCGGCTCCCAACATCCATGGGTCCAGAATGCTCCGCTGGACGATTGGTTCCACGGCACGCTGGCGCACCACGCGGTGAACAAGTTCAACAACAGTTCCCTGCTATCGCCTCACGCGAACCCGGACGACTATCGAAATACACTCGACGGATGGTTTAGCGACGACTTGCCTGACATGAATCAAGAGGAGCCCGAAGTCGCGCGCTACGAGATTCAGAACTCACTCTGGTGGGTGGCGGCGACCGGGATCGATGGGATCCGAGAGGACACGATTCAGTACATGGCCCGTACCTTCATTCGCGACCTAGCCAACGCGCTGCACCAGCAATACCCAAAGATGTGGCTGGTCGGAGAAGTGTTCGACCGGGACCCGGCGCAAACGTCCTATTTCATCGGAGGCCACACAGGTTGGGACGGACTGGACACGCGTATGGACTCAGTCTTCGACTTTCCAATTTGGAGCACTTCGCTCCTTGCCTTCACAAACAAGAAGCCTCTGCGCGCTCTGCGAGATCAGCTGAAGTACGACGCCCTCTATCCCGATCCGCTAAAGGTAACGACGTTCGCAAACAACCACGACACGATGCGATTCATGTCGCTTGAAGGGGCCACGCTCGAAGGGGCGATGATGCACATCGCCCTTACTCTCAGCATCCGCGGCACGGCTCAGCTCTATTACGGCGAAGAGATAGCAA
Source organism: bacterium (assembly GCA_040005515.1). Classification (GTDB taxonomy): domain Bacteria; phylum Acidobacteriota; class Blastocatellia; order Pyrinomonadales; family Pyrinomonadaceae; genus PSRF01. Next base: position 55,962 of record JBDTYQ010000010.1, on the reverse strand, counting down.
TGGAAGGGAAGGACGATCCCGACAATCGTCGCGATTTTCCTGGTGGCTTTCCCGGCGACGCTCGCAACGCGTTCGCTGCCGGCGGTCGAACTCCAAAAGAAGAGCGGGTCTATGAATGGACGCGTTCGTGGTTACATCTGCGCGCGGAACACACGGCACTGCAGACGGGGCGCTTGATCGATCTGTTTTACGACGACGACGCTTATGTGTTTGCGCGACAGGACAGAAGCGAAACGGTCTTAGTTGCGTTCAATCGCTCGCCAATCGAAAGAAGAATTAACGTCCCCGTAAAATCGATCGGTTTGAAAGACGACACGCCTCTCCGTTCCTTGATTGGCGGCGCGAGCGTTCCTGTTGTCAACGGGCAGGCGACTCTCGTCATTCCACGTGAGACTGCCGTAGCGTTTCAGATTTCGAACTAACTAAAACAGAACGCCGAACCTTTCAGATGAACTTTCCACGCTCCAGCGGCATCCTGCTTCATCCGACGTCTTTGCCGGGACCTTTTGGCGTTGGGGATCTTGGGCCGGAGGCATATGCGTTCGCAGACTTTCTTGAGAGTGCCGGACAGAGCGTGTGGCAAGTGTTACCTCTCGGTCCGACCGGTTACGGCGATTCGCCTTACGCATGTTATTCGGCGTTCGCCGGGAACAGCCTGCTCATCAGTCTGGAACAACTTGTCGTGGTGGGTCTGCTCAAGAAGGAGGAACTCGTCGGGGCCGCAGACTTCTCCGATGAACGGGTCGATTTTGTAGCCGCTCACACTTACAAAGACGACGTCCTACACAGTGCGTTCAATTCCTTCAAGCAGGAAAGCGGTACTGAACTGAGGGCCGCCTTCGCGCAGTTTTGCGCGCGTCACGTGGTGTGGCTGGACGACTATGCTTTGTTTCGCGCGTTGAAGGATGCACACGGCGGGGTCGCGTGGAATGAATGGGAAGGACCGTTGGTCCGCCGTGAGCCCACTGCGCTCGCAACTGCGAAACAGAAACTCGCTTCAGAGATTGAAGCGCAGAAGTTTTATCAGTTCCTTTTCTTTTGCCAGTGGTTTGCTCTCAAAGCTGACTGCAACCGGCGCGGCATCAAGTTTGTGGGCGACATCCCGATCTTTGTCGCGCATGACTCCGCAGATGTTTGGACCAATCCGGATCAGTTCAAGCTCAACGAAGACGGCAGCCCGGTAGTTGTGGCGGGCGTCCCTCCAGACTACTTCAGCGCGACGGGCCAGCTCTGGGGCAACCCGCTATACAACTGGGAGCAAATGCGCGCAGATGGTTTCAAATGGTGGATTGATCGCGTCAGGGCGACCCTCGAGACATTTGATATCGCGCGCATCGATCACTTCCGAGGCTTCGCCGCATGTTGGGAAATACCTGGCGGTGACAAGACCGCCGAGCGTGGTCGCTGGGTAGGGGCGCCCGGACGGGAGTTGTTTACCGCCATTAGGGGAGCCTTGGGACAAGTTCCGATCATCGCGGAGGATCTGGGTGTGATTACACCGGACGTGGAAGCTTTGCGTGACGACTTCGGTTTTCCCGGCATGCGTATTCTGCAGTTTGGTTTCAGCAGCGACACGACGAACATCGATCTCCCGCATAACTATCACCGCAACGTAGTCGTCTACACCGGAACCCACGACAACGACACGGCGGTTGGTTGGCTCAGTAGTGTGGCCGGCGAAGGCTCCACTCGTGACGCGAAGCAGATCGAACGCGAAAGAGAGTTCTGCACGAAGTATCTGAACACGTCCGGCCAGGAGATTCATTGGGACTTCATCCGTGCTGTTTTGGCATCCGTCGCGAACACTGCAGTCATCCCTTTGCAGGATCTGCTGGGTCTTGGAACTGGAGCGCGCATGAATCTCCCGAACAGCACAGAGGGGAACTGGGCCTGGAGAGTTTTGCCGGGTTCGTTGACAACAGATCTTGCCGTGCGCTTGCGAGGACTGACGGAGCTCTACGGCAGGTTTGGAAAAACTGCGACGGGCATGAAGCAACAAGTAGCACTTGATTGAACAGGGAGATCGTTCAAGCGAGCAGTCCCGTAGGGACGAAACGTTTAGAGATAGTTCGCTAATATTCGTTTCATAGCTCCAGAGGATCGAGATGTGACGGCTCTCAAAACAGCTTCGAAGCACACCTGCCGCTCCTCTGGAGCTGCGGTCAGGACTGGTATGCGGTTCTATAAACATTCTGCTCCTACGGAGCTAAGGGCGACTCTATCGTCGCAAGCCAGGCATCTTCCACGACCGCAACGTTTCTGTCTCTTGCTCTTCGTCGCATTTTCCGCTGCCGTCTGTTGCCTCGCGCAGACCGCGCCTACAGTTCTGAAAGTTGAGCCGCCAAGTTGGTGGGTGGGAAGTTCGGTCAACCCAGTAAGACTGCTGATTCGCGGAACAAACCTCAAGGGTGCGCGCATCCAGGGTGGTGCGGGTGTTCGCATTCTGGGGGAGCCGAAGGCAAACGATCGTGGCACATATTTGTTCGTCGATGTGGCGATCGCTCCTCAAGCCAGGTCGGGCCTCGGTCAGCTGAGAATCACTACAGCGAAAGGAGCTACGCAAGCACCTTTTGAAATCCTTCCGACCTTGAACAGGAATGGTCGGTTCCAGGGTTTCTCTCCCGCCGACGTGATGTATCTCGCAATGACAGATCGTTTCAGCGATGGCGATCCCGCGAACAATGAGCCGCCGCAATCGCGTGGCATCTACGACCGCAAAAATAAGTTTTACTATCACGGTGGCGATCTCCAGGGCGTGATCGATCGCCTGCCATATCTCAAAGACCTAGGTGTCACTGCTGTGTGGCTCACTCCCTGGTATGACAACTACGACCGTCCGAACCAGATAGAACTGAAAGAAGAAAAACCAAGTACAGGCTTCCACGGTTACAACCCGCAGGACTTTTATTCTGTCGAGGAACACTTCGGCACGCTTGCGAAGCTGCGCGAACTGGTAGAACGCGCGCATGGCTCCGGGATCAAAATAATTCAGGACGAGGTCGCCAATCACACAGGTCCTTATCATCCCTGGGTCGATGATCCGCCGACCCCGACCTGGTTCAATGGCACGAAGGCGAACCATCTGAAGAACGTATTTCAGACCTGGGTGCTGCACGACGCGCGGCCCGTGGAAGAACTGCGGCGCGAAACCATGGAAGGTTGGTTCCTCGATTTCCTTCCTGATCTCAATCAGAAGGATCCCGAGGTTTCCCGTTACCTCATTCAAAATACTTTGTGGTGGATTGGCGTCACCGGCCTCGACGGCATTCGCATGGACACCTGGCAGTACGTGCCGAACACCTTCTGGCATGATTGGAACGTGGCTCTAAAGCGAGAGTTTCCCGCAGTCAAGGTAGTCGGCGAAGTGAAAGACGGTGATGTCGTTCACACCTCGTTCTTTCAGGGCGGCAAGGTGCGCTTTGATGGAATTGATTCAGGGCTCAATTCGCTACTCGACTTTCCACTCTTTTATTCCATCCGCCATGCGTTCGCGGAAGGTCATCGACTGGATGAAGTACCGAAGACGCTCGCGAAGGACTATGTCTATAACGATTCGGAGATTCTTGTGACTCTTCTCGGTGGACATGATGATGGCCGCTTCATGAGTGAGCAGGGGGCTACACTCGCGGGGTTGAAACTGGCGAATGCGTTCGTGCTGACAACGCGGGGTGTGCCGCAGTTGTACTACGGTGATGAAATCGCGATGACGGGTGCAGATGAACCGACAACGCGCGCTGACTTTCCGGGAGGCTTCCCGGGTGACCGGCGAAACGCGTTCTCCAGTTCTGGCCGCACGCAGGATGAAGAGGAGCTCTTCCAGTACGTCCGCAAACTCGCGCGTTTGCACAGTGAACTCGAACCACTAAAACGGGGCAGTCTGATCAACTTATACGTTTCTCCTCAACAGTACGCCTACGCGAGAAAGGTAACCAATGCCTCGGTCGTAATCGTTATCAATAATGACGCGAAACCGGTGGACGTGGAGTTTGATTTATCCCCCACTGGTCTAACTGATGGTATATCGCTCTTTGATCGTCTCGGAGTAAGCAAAGACGTTCAGATAATCGGCGGCAGAATGAAAACAACAATGCCTGAGCGTGCGGCAGCGATCTTTGTGCAGCGATGAAGACGAAATCATTTGCCGAACAGGTAGCGATCGTCACAGGTGGCGGCACCGGGATCGGGTGCGCTTTTGCTGAGGCGCTGGCTGCATCAGGGGCGAAGGTGGTGATAGCGTCGCGGCGCGCCGAGGTACTGAGCAAGACAGCACGTGAGATCAATGCAACGCTCGGCGCCGAGCGAGTCTTCCCTTATGAATTTGACATCCGTAACCGCGAGCAGATCGAGGCGCTGGTCCGCGATGTGTTTGAACGCTGGCTATCGATCGACGTGCTTATCAACAACTCCGGATTGGCAGTACCGGAAACAGTTGACGCGATCACCGATGAAGGCTGGGACACGGTGATGGACACAAACCTGCGCGGCGTCATGCAACTCGTGCGAGCGGTCCTCCCGCACATGCGGGCGAACGACTTTGGCGACATCGTTAACGTCTCATCGCAGGCGGGCAAGCATGGGTACGCGGACGTGCCTTCCTATTGTGCTTCGAAGTTCGGCTTGCTCGGTTATGCAGAAGCGTTGCGCGATGACGTGAGGAAGAGCGGCGCGAATATCCGGGTCTTCAACTTCTGTCCAGGGTTGGTTGATGTGGAAAGCACCGGAGTCGATCAGTCACCGCGTGAGGGGTTCATCCATGTTGGCAATCTCGCGCGCACGCTGATGTATGCGCTCTCACTCGATCGGAATGTGGTGCTGGAAGATATCTGCATGTATGGGAAGTAGTAGTCAGGAGTCAGTCGTCAGTTGTCAGTGGTTCGTAGTTAGTGGTTTTTTCCAGCCACTAACAACTGACCACTAACTACTGACCCACCGAGGATCACAACATGAATAAACCACGCTTGAGCTTCTGGCAAATCTGGAACATGAGCTTTGGGTTCCTTGGTATTCAGTTTGGCTGGGGCCTCCAACTCGGCAACATGAGCGGCATCTATGAGAAGCTGGGAGCGAACCCAGATCAGCTGCCGATCCTTTGGCTCGCGGCGCCGTTGACCGGCTTAATCATACAGCCAATCATTGGCTCGATGAGCGATCGCACCTGGGGGCGTCTTGGTCGTCGTCGCCCGTACTTTCTGGTGGGCGCTATCCTCGCAAGCATAGCGCTCTTCTTCATGCCTACGTCTTCAAGCCTGTGGATGGCGGCGGGACTACTGTGGATTCTAGATGCCAGCATTAACGTCAGCATGGAGCCGTTTCGCGCCTTCGTTGCAGATAAGCTGAACGCCGAACAACGCACCACCGGCTTCGTAATGCAATCATTCTTTATCGGCTTGGGAGCGACTTTCGCAGGCTGGTTACCGCTTGCGTTTAGCCGCTTCGGCATCTCCGGCAATACTCCCAGTGGCATTCCCCTGACAATAAAGTACGCATTTCAAATCGGCGCCGTGGCGTTTCTACTGGCTGTGCTTTGGACAGTTTTTACGACGAAAGAATATCCGCCGGAAGACATGGAGGCATTTGAAAGGATGCGCCGTGAGAAGAGAGGGCTTGCTGCGGGGCTGACGGAGATTCTTAGTGCGCTACGTGAGATGCCGCAGACCATGAGACAGCTCGCACCCGTTCAGATTTTCACCTGGCTAGGGCTTTTTTGCATGTGGCTGTTCTACGTGCCGGCGGTTGCGCGACAGGTGTTCGGAGCGATCGATCCTCAATCAATAGCATACACGCGCGGAGTTGAATGGGGGGGCTTCGCCATGTCCTTCATGAACATAACCTGTTTTGCCGTTGCCTTCCTTCTGCCAAAACTGGCGAAGGCCACAAGCCGCAAGACAGTCCATGCGCTTTGTCTAATCTGTGGCTCGATTGGATTACTATCGATCTACTTTATTGGTAACCCCTGGTTGCTTGTGGCCTCAATGGTCGGAGTCGGCATTGCCTGGGCTTCAATACTCTCGATGCCCTATGCCATTCTGTCCGGCTCTTTGCCGGCGGCCCGAATGGGTGTCTACATGGGCGTCTTCAACTTCTTCATTGTTATCCCGGAAATCACCCAAGCGCTCACATTCGGCCCGTTGATTCGCGGACTCTTCGGTGTCAACAATCCTCGGAGCCCGCTCTATGTTGTGCTGCTCGGTGGTTGCTTCATGTTGGTGGCCGCCATACTGGTTTTACGGGTCCGAGATTTGGGTGATGTGGGCGTGCCTGAGCAGGTAGTGTCTGATAGTGAGACGCGAGAGTTGTTTACTGTGCCGGAAGGTGCACAGCCCGTGCCGAATGCTGGGCTGATTGATGAGAAGTGACGGTCGTCGTGGCGCGTTGGTCGGGTGGAAGACCAGGTCTATGAACGTCTCGCTTCTACCGTAGCAAGGGCCCAGCGATTTCGGCACACAAGAGCCATCACGCCTGGAGGAGGCGCGACTAATTGTCTCAAGTTTTGATTGAGACTACGGGAAGTCAAATCGATGAGAACGAAACAAATAATCAGATCTCATACTCTTATCCTCGGGATTCTCTTTACCCTTGCTCTAGGTGCCTGGCCGAATTCTGCCCAACAACCTGCGCCTGACGTCTCGAAGCAGTCGGCGCGCGCAACACGCGATTGGGTGAAGGACGGTGTGGTTTACGAAATCTTCCCCCGCGCGTTTTCCCAGCAGGGAGACTTCAATGGCATCACTGCGCGTCTCGACGACTTGAAAGACCTTGGGGTGAATATCCTCTGGCTGATGCCCATCCATCCAATCGGTCAGGAGAAGAAGAAGGGGACTATCGGCAGTCCTTACGCCGTGCGTGACTATTACGGTCTCAACCCCGACTACGGCACAAAGGGAGACTTCAAGAAGCTGATCAGCGAAGCGCACCGGCGCAACATGAAAGTAATCATCGATATCGTCGCCAACCATACGTCGTGGGACAGCGTGATGATGAAGTGGTCGGACTTTTATGAGCACGATGCGAGCGGACACATTACCTATCCGCACGATTGGAGCGATGTCGCCGAGCTTAACTACTCGAATCCAAAGTTGCGCACGTACATGACGGAGATGCTGAAGTACTGGGTGCGCGAGTTTGACCTCGATGGTTTCCGCTGTGATGTAGCCGAAGAAGTGCCTACTGAATTTTGGGAAAACGCGCGGGCGGAATTGGACGCTATCAAACCCGACATCGTGATGCTCGCTGAAGGTCACAAGGCCGAGTTGCTCTTGAAGGCTTTCGACTTCGATTACTCCTGGCCAATCCACAGTACTTTGACGAATGTGCTGCACGGCGTTGGGCGCGCCTCAGACATCCGGAGCGAGTGGGAAAGAGAACTAAGGGATTGGCCGCGCGCCTCGCTGCACATGCGGTTCTCAGATAATCACGACGAACGTCGCGCGATTGCTCGTTTCGGTGAGCCAGCCGCGCTCGCAGCCTCGGCCCTTGTATTCACGCTTGATGGCGTGCCGATGCTCTACAACGGCATGGAGGTCGGGGACACTACTGAATCGGGCGCACCGGCACTGTTTGAGAAGTTGCCGGTATTTTGGCCCATCGCCGAAAGGCGTCCGGAGTTTCCGCGCTTCTACAAACAAATGATCGCGCTACGAAAGTCCAGTCCCGCTCTAAGGCGCGGCTCTCTGGAATGGCTGAGGAACTCCGATGAGTCGCGGGTGCTGACTTATGTTCGTCGGACGCCGGGGGAAGAAGTTGTCGTTGCGATCAATCTTTCGAGCCGTCCATTTTTCGGTTCAGTTGAAACCGCCGCAGGGGCGATCTACCTCGATGCCACGCCTGATGTAGGAGCGCCTTTACCTCCCGACGCACCGGCGCCGGATCAAACCGCAAGACGACGAGTGGTTGGATTACCGACGTTAATGCTTAAGGCGTGGGGCTATCGGATCTTTCGCCGGTCATTGAACTAACAGCAGGAACATTAATCGAAAGCGAAATAAATATAGAGATGCTCCGCTTCCTCGTAATTGCAACGGTCTCATTGATGAGCTGTACATCGTTATTCGGACAAACCGCAAACGACCGCGCCCCGGGAGCTCCCGGCCTCGATGCGCATTGGTCGAGCGCGGCGAAGAATGGATTTGGCACCGCCAACACGCTTACTTCGAAAGTTTGGTTTACGCTGCAAAATGGCGTGATGACGGAAGTCTATTACCCGAAACTCGACGTTCCGAACGTCCAGTCGCTGCAGCTGATAGTAGTAGGTAACAAAGTCGAAGCGGAAAGCGACGACATGGATCATCGTGTTGACCTCGTGGATCCGCGGGCGATTGCTTTTCAGCAACTCAATAGCCCCGCGAGCGGCGACTATCTGATCAGAAAAACCTATGTTTCCGATCCGCAACGCGACACCGTCCTGATTAAGGTTGAGTTCTCCAGCAGAACGCCGAGTAAGCTGTACGTTTACTATGATCCTTCCCTCAACAATAGCGGCATGCATGATTCGGCCTGGAGTGAAGATGACGCGCTACTGAGTATTGACGGCGATAAGGCTTCGGCTTTGCTTTCCAGTTCCGGGTTTGGGGCGACTTCAAGTGGTTTTCTGGGAACCAGCGATGGACTCACCCAGCTGAGGAAGCATCCGACAGGCTTCGTTCCTTACAAGCGCGCCGATAACGGCAACGTAGTTCAGGTTGCCGAGTTGAACTTTCCCCGAGGCTTCAAGAACACTTCGTTCCGGCTCACACTCGCGCTCTCTTTTGGAAAGACAACGCGCGAGGCTCTAGCCAATGCGCGAGCGACCTTAGCGAAAGGATTTGTGAAAACGCGTCGGGAGTACCAGGCAGGATGGCATGAGTATCTAGATCACTTGACCGAGCCCGAACCAAAGTATCAACAGCAGTTCAATTTTGCCGCGATGGCAATCAAGGGCCTGGAGGACAAGACATACCGGGGTGCGATGATCGCCTCACCGTCGATTCCCTGGGGCGGCGGACCGAACGCTAACGAGGCGACGACCAGCGGGTATCATGCAGTTTGGTCTCGCGATCTGTATCAGGTAGCGACAGCCTTCCTGGCGATGGGTGATCGCGCCAGCGCCGATCGTGCGCTTGACTATCTTTTCAAAGTCCAACAGAAACCCGACGGCAGTTTTCCACAAAACTCCTGGGTTGATGGCCGGCCGATCGGTAACGGCCTCCAAATGGACCAGGTTGCGTTTCCTCTCTTGCTCGCTTACCAGTTAGGCCGCACTGACCAGATAACCTGGCGCAAACACGTAAAGCCTGCGGCTGATTTCATTGTTAAGCGTGGCCCTGCAACTGGACAGGAACGTTGGGAAGAGAAGCCTGGTTATTCGCCCTCGACGATTGCCGCTGAGATTGCCGGGCTGGTTTGCGCAGGTCGCATCGCAACCTTGAATAACAATCGCAATGCAGCCGAACTGTACCTGCAGAAGGCAGACGAGTGGGCGCGCAACCTGGAGTCGTGGACTGCGACGTCAAACGGCAAATTATCGAAGGCTAGTTATTTCTTGCGCATAACGGAGAACGATAATCCTAACGATAGAGCGGGGATTGAGATCAACAGCGGCGGCGGAACTTACGACGAGCGCGAGATCGTCGACGCAGGTTTTCTTGACCTCGTCAGACTCGGCATCAGGCCCGCGAATGATCCGTTGATTGCGCGTTCGCTGGAGATCATCGATCGTTTGATCAAGGTCGAAACTCCGGGTGGCGCGGCCTGGTATCGTTACAATCACGATGCATACGGTGAGAAACCAGATGGTGGTGACTACGACGGACGCACGGGTGTGGGGCGCTTGTGGACTTTGTTGACGGGGGAACGCGGCGAGTACGAGGTCGCGCGCGGTGATTTGCCGGCAGCGCGCAAGCATTTGGACGCAATGATGTCTTTTGCAAACGAGGGAATGATGCTGCCGGAACAGGTATGGGACCGGAATGAGAGTCCACGCCGGGAATTGCGTTTTGGCGCCGGGACGGGCTCAGCGACTCCGCTCGCCTGGTCCATGGCCCAGTTCATCCGCCTCGCTATCAATATCAAAGAAGGCCATAATGTTGAAACTCCAGATCTGACAACGTCGCGATACTTACAGGCACAAAAACCACTTGGCGCCAACAAAAATTAAATTAGGGGGCGGTGAACGGGACTTTGTTTTTGCCGCTGACCTCGGCGGTACACACCTTCGTGTGGCGACTGTGGACCGCAGCGGAAAGATCCTATTCCGCCAGATGCAAGCGACCCCCCAGGCAGAGGAGCCAAACGAAATTGTTCACGCCTTGATCGATGCCGTTAAGAAGAGCGAACGAGAGGCGGCTAAGTTAGGCGGTAGCATTTGTGCTGTTTCGGTAGTAGTGCCGGGCACCGTAAATGTCGCTGAAGGTTTAGTCGTTAAAGCGCCAAACGTGCCTTGTCTCGATGGTTTCCGTCTCGCAGCTGCATTAGAGAGCGAACTCGACGAGTCAGTGATTCTGGAGAACGATGCCAACGCTGCGGCGATCGGGGAAATGTGGCGCGGGGCGGGCCAGGGTTACCGTACGCTGATTTGCATAACGCTCGGGACGGGAGTCGGCGGTGGAATCATTCTGGATGGCAAACTCTGGCGCGGCGCTGACGGATCCGCGGGGGAAATCGGGCACATCGGTGTGGATCCTTTCGCCGGCGTTGCCTGCACCTGTGGCAGCCGCGGTTGTCTGGAAGTCTATGCTTCAGCGACAGCCATTGTGCGCATGACGCGTGAAGCAAGGCCGCGTTATCCGAATTCCGTTCTGCACAACACCGAGGAGCTTACTTCCGCAAAGGTCTACCAGGCGGGCATCGAGGGCGATGAGCTTGCGATAGAAGTCTTCCGTCGCATGGGAGTCTATCTGGGAATCGGTCTTGCGAGTCTCATCAACGTTCTAAATCCTGAAATGGTCGTTATCGGTGGCGGTCTTTCAAACGGGTGGGAACTCTTTGCGAAACATATGCACCAGCAGGTGCTTGAAAGAGCGTTTCCCATCCCCGCGCGTCGCGTGAAGATCGTGCGTGCTGAGTGTGGTGATGACGCAGGGTTACTCGGAGCGGCACGGCTGGCGTTTACTGCTGAACGAACGACAGTGGGCCAGGCTGAGTGACTCGAGCTTTTCTGTTAGCAGCATTCCCTCCTAAAACGACATGAACCGTTATCTTTTAATAGTCTGTTGTGTGTTCGGGTCAGTTGCTGCGAGTAACGCGCAAGACATTACGCGTCTCGAAAAGATCGGGGGGATCACGGGTTTCACAAAATCTGAGAATGCAGTTGTCTTCAATTGCCAGGACAGTTCTCAAGTCCAGATCACAGTCCTTGCCAATGACCTTGTCCGCGTTCGCGCTGCTTTCGGTAAATCCATTCCGGCACGCGATCATTCCTGGGCAATCGCGAAGACGAATTGGACGACGCCTCGGTGGACCCTGTCTGAGGATGCTGAGGCTGTGATGATTACCACCGACGAGGTTGAGGTCGTCGTCCGTCGCGCTTCTTTATTGATTGAGTTTCGGGACGCAAAAACACATTCGCTTATCAATGCCGACGAGCAGCCGATGGGGTACGACGCTAAGGGTTTGCTTAAGGAAATGATGTTTGATCCGCAGGCTGGACCCTTTGTCGCGGCTGCGAAGAAGGTTGGCTTCGATGAACATTTCTACGGCCTCGGGGAGAAAGCGGCGCGGCTCGACAAGCGTCGCAGTTCATTTGTGAACTGGAACTCGGACACGCCCGGGTATGTCGAGGGCAAAGATCCGATCTACCAGACGGTGCCTTTCTACACCGGCCTGCAAAACGGGAACGCTTACGGAATCTTTTTTGACAACAGCTATCGCAGCTATTTCGATTTTGCCAAGTCGTCCCAGCAACGCATGTGGTTTGGCGCCGAGGGCGGCGAGATGAATTACTACTTCTTCCAGGGTCCTTCACTAAAAAAGATTCTCAGCCGTTACGCAGACCTCACGGGGCATATGCCTTTGCCGCCTCTTTGGGCGCTGGGTAATCAACAAAGCCGTTGGAGCTACTATCCCGACACGATGGTAGAACAAGTTGTCGCCGAATATCGCAAGCGAGATCTGCCGCTGGATGTCGTTCATCTGGACATAGATTACATGCAGGCTTATCGCGTGTTCACCTGGAACCGAGAGCGCTTCCCCGATCCAAAAGCGCTTGCCGATAAACTCGCTCCTCAAGGGATAAAGCTGATCACAATTGTCGATCCTGGTGTGAAGTACCAACTTCCCGTGGCGGAACCAACGCCGAACGTACCTGAGCCAATCCGGGAGGTGACTCTTGATCAGCTTGTAAACGCGAGTGGCACTACGATGCGCTCTTTGCTATCCCAGGATCGTTCCTACTACGTCTTTAATGAAGGCCGCGCCCACAATTACTTCCAGAAAAGAAAAAGTGGAGAGTTATTCGTTCCCAAGGTTTGGCCTGGGGATAGTGTCTTTGTCGATTTCACGTTGCCGGAGGCCAGAACGTGGTGGGGCGATCTTCACCGCGCTTACATCGATTATGGAGTCGCGGGCATCTGGAACGACATGAACGAACCTTCAGACTTTGTCGATCAAACGGGCAAGAACCAGATCGACGTAGTCAGTTACGATGAAGGAGAAAACTCGACGCATGCGAAGAATCGCAACGTGTTCGCGCTCTTGATGGCGCGCGCAACTTACGAGGGACTCGAACGTTTGCGGCCTAATCAGCGTCCGTACGTAATCACGCGGGCGGCCTACGCCGGTATTCAGAGATACTCGACGATGTGGACAGGCGACACGAACAGCACCTGGGAAGCGCTGCAACTGAATATTCCGATGTTTACATCCCTCGGCTTGTCAGGTGAACCGTTCGTTGGCAGCGACGTCGGCGGATTCATCGGCCGCGGTAACGGCGAATTGCTGACCCGTGCTTACCAGATTAGTTTTCTCGCGCCATTCTGCCGAAATCACAAAGTGATCGACGGCTATGATCAGGAACCATGGCGCTTTGGAAAGTACTACGAAGACATCATTCGCAAGTATCTGAAGTTGCGGTATCAGTTGCTGCCTTTTCTCTACACTACTCTTGAAGAAGCCCATCGGACCGGCACGCCGCTGTTTCGTCCGCTGGTACTCAACTATCAGGACGATCCGAACACTTACAATCTCGACGACGAGTTCATGATCGGCAACGATCTGCTTGTTGCCCCTGTGGCTAAGCCGGACGTCACGCGGCGTTTGGTCTATCTGCCGAAGGGTAGCTGGTACGACTACTGGACTAGCAAGAAGTACGAAGGCGGCACGATGATTTCCGCCGAGGCGCCACTCGAGACTGTGCCGATGTTTGTGCGCGCGGGCGCGGTCATTCCCACCGCGCCGGAGATGAACTACGTGGGCGAAAAACCACAGGATCCGATCACGTTCCTGGTTTATCCCGATGACAGCGGCTCAGCCTCAACCACAGTCTACGAAGATGATGGCATCAGTCCCGCGTACAAACAGAAAGGCTATCGGCGGACAGACGTGGGCGTAAAGCGAGTTGGCCGAGGTTATCTTGTAACAATAGGTTCTCCGGAAGGACGTTATCGACCGGGCAATCGGCGGCTAGGTTTTGTCATAAAGTCCAACCGTCTCTCCCGAATTCAGACCGTCGCAGATAGCGGCAGCAGACAGACAATCAGGCTTAATTAGATGAGCGACACGAGTAGCGCGGGAAAGTAGTCATGACGTGGATCAAAACAGTTTCGCCGGAGTCTGACGATGAAGTGCGTCGCGCTACGGCAGCACAACGAGACGTTTACCCCAGCGAATACGCCGTCCCGATCCATCCCACGCCTGATGGGCAAACCTCTGAGATCGTCGCTTCCCATAGCCTGATACCCGAGGCGCTGCACCACGCGTTTGCAACATTCGGCGCGTTGCTGTCGTCGGACTTGCCTCTCAGCAGACGACAACATGAAATGATTACAACCGTGGTCTCCGTGACCAACCGTTGTCACTATTGAGTCGAATCCCACGCAGAGTTTCTGCGTCGCGTGACTTTAGATGAAGAGCTGGTGCGGGCACTGCAGGATGACTACAAGAGTGCTCCGATTTCGGAGCAAGAGAGAATCATGCTTGACTACGTTTCGCAGCTAACACGCGATGCCACAAGAATCTTCCGTGAGGACCACGACAGGTTGCGCGCGGTGGGGTTCGACGATCGGGCTATCCTGCAGATCACCCTAATCGCTTCCTGGTTCAACTACATAAACCGCGTTGCTGATGCGTTGGGTGTCGGTAGAGATTAACTACTGTTGCGTCCAGCTTTCTGTAACTCTCTCGCCAGTCGCAGAAACGCACGCGATGCATGAGATAAGGTAGCGCTTTTGCGGTAGATCAAGTACAGACGCCGTTCGAACTTCATCTCGCGAACGGAAACTGCCGCGAACTGGCCACGAGCGATTTCAGCCTGGGCGGTCAAGCGCGGCACTAAGGCCACTCCCATCCCTCCTTCCACGAATCGCTTAATAGCTTCGAGAGTTGGCATCTCCAGAGAAATGTTTAGTGGCGTCCGATACTTTTCAAAAGTTCGAACGACCTTTTCCCGATATGGTGAGGGAACATTGTGGGCGATGAACGACTCGGCCCCGAGTTCGCGCACCGAAACGAGTTTCTTACCGGCAAGAGGATGGTTGAGCGGAACGATGAGTGCCAGCTCATCCGTCAGAACCGGCACCGACGTGATTGCCGGATCATTCGGTTTGAAAGAGACGATCCCGATCTCCGTTTCGCGCGAGAGGATTTCTGAAGAGATCCGGCTCGCAAGACTTCGCTTAACCTCGATCTTGATGTGCGGGTGGCGCGCACGATAAACGGGAATGAGCGGCAGGAGATACATGACGGTGTACTCGTTCGCGCTGAGAGCGAGCTTCCCGCGATGGAGACCCTTCAGTTCCTTGATTGCCGCGTGTGCGCTATGTCGCAGATTCAGCATCTGCTGGGCATGACTAAAGAGAACGCGGCCCGCGGCAGTCATCGTGCCGTCCTTCGAAGAGCGGTCGAAGAGCGGCTCGCCTATTTCGGTTTCGAGCCGGCGAATAGCCTGACTAATGGCAGGCTGCGTACGGTGCAGGCGTTCAGCCGCGCGGGAAAAACTTTTTTCCTGCGCAACGGCTATCAACACTTCCAGCTGGTTCACATCCATCTTACGAAACTCCAAAAATAGCGAGACGCTTCAATTCAGGCGCCGGGGGAAGTGATCCGCCCGAACTCAACCAGTCTTCCTCGATCGCTCGTTGCGTCCTAAGTTATCCAATTTGCCACGGGACGTTATGTTATCACGCCGCGTTATGTTGTCATAGAAATTATAACTTTGACTATTCAGGGCTATCTGCCTACCATCCCTCTTTTGCGGGAGGCCTTGATGGCAAAAGACCGAATTGCAGTCTTTGATACGACTTTGCGTGACGGCGAGCAGTCACCCGGCTGTTCGATGAACCTTGGGGAAAAGGTTCGCATGGCGCGTCAGCTGGAAGCACTCGGCGTCGACATTATTGAGGCGGGGTTTCCCATTGCCTCGGAGGGCGACTTCGCGGCGGTCAAGGCAGTGGCGGATGCCTGCCGTGAAGTGACGATTGCGGCCCTTTGCCGAACTGCCGAAGTCGATGTCTTGCGGGCTGCCGCCGCTCTGGATACAGCAGGCCACCCCCGCATCCACACCTTTGTCGCGACCTCTGATCTCCATCTGGAGTACAAACTGAAAAAGACGCGCGCCGAAGTCATCGAGATGACAGGCAAGGCTGTGGCATTGGCGCGAACACACGTCGACGAAGTGGAATTCTCAGCCGAAGATGCGACGAGAAGTGACGTCGATTATCTGTGCGAAGTGTTTACCACGGCTATTGAAGCCGGCGCTACGATCATCAACGTGCCTGACACCGTGGGGTACACGATGCCGGTTGAGTTCTCCCGGCTGGTGCAAAGGGTGCGAGAACAAGTAGTAGGCGACCGTGACGTTACGATTAGCGTGCACTGCCATGATGATCTCGGTCTTGCCGTAGCTAACAGCCTGGCGGCAATCGACGCCGGAGCCCGACAGGTAGAGTGCACTGTCAACGGGATCGGTGA
This sequence comes from bacterium, assembly GCA_040005515.1. Classification (GTDB taxonomy): domain Bacteria; phylum Acidobacteriota; class Blastocatellia; order Pyrinomonadales; family Pyrinomonadaceae; genus PSRF01. The sequence goes on along the minus strand of JBDTYQ010000010.1, from coordinate 39,864 downwards.
GCGTGCGGGCAACGCTTCCCTTGAAGAGATCGCGATGGCTTTGAGAGTCCGGGCGGACCAGCTACCTTTTGAAACAGGTATTAGGACTCAGGAACTCTATTCGGCTAGCCAGCTATTGTCCGCCATCATTGGTTGCCCCGTGCAGCCAAACAAGGCCATCGTTGGTCGCAATGCATTCGCGCACGAAGCGGGGATACATCAGCACGGCGTTATCAGTAATCCGCTTTGCTACGAAATCATGACGCCGGAATCGGTAGGCGTACCGGCGAATAAGCTAGTGCTCGGCAAACATTCCGGGAGGCATGCCCTCGCTCTGCGCTATGAAGATCTGGGTTACGCAATGCAGCCTGCGGAAGTCGATGCAGTGTACGAACGGTTTACGGAGCTGGCCGACCGCAAGAAACGCATCTACGACCAGGATCTGATTGCACTGCTGCAAACGGGATCAGCAGCGGGAGAGAGACTTGAAGGCGTTGCGGCAAAAAATAGCTGGGCGCATGTGTCGGGTGTCTAAAGCTCTCGCGTCACGAAAGAACGTAGAACGACAAATGAAACTAAGAATCACAGTACTCGAAGGCGACGGGATAGGACCGGAGGTGACTCAGGAGGCAGTTCGTGTCTTGCGCACGATTGCCATGCTGCATGGGCACGAGTTCAGCTTTGAGCACAAACTGATTGGCGGCGCGGCTATCAAGAGTGCCGGATCGCCTCTACCAACGGCGACGTTAGACGCGTGCTTAGCCGGCGACGCGGTGTTGCTCGGCGCTGTTGGATCACCCGACTTCGATTCGCTGCCGCCGTCTGCCCGACCTGAAGCAGGCCTGCTACTGCTGCGTCGTGCCCTCGGCGGATATGCGAATCTGCGCCCCGCGATCTCCTACGAAGCGATTGCGGCAGTATCTCCCCTGCGTCCGGAGATCGCGCGAGGCGCAAGTATTCTGATAGTTCGTGAGTTGCTCGGCGGTCTCTATTTCGGCGAACCACGCGGCGTGACGAACGAAAACGGCGACTCAGTCGCGACTAACACAATGACGTATTCAGTCGCTGAGATTGAGCGAGTCGCTCGCGTCGCTTTCGAATCCGCATCGAAGCGCGAGAGACGGGTGACTTCGGTTGACAAGGCTAATGTACTCGAGACATCACAGCTCTGGCGGGCCACCGTTTCACGCATCGGCCTGGAGTATCCTCAAGTCACCCTTGATCACTTGTACGTCGATGCATGTGCGATGCACCTGATGACCAATCCAAGGCGATTCGATGTCCTGCTCACAGAAAATCTTTTCGGGGACATACTTTCAGATGAGGCCGCGGTAATCACCGGCTCGCTGGGTATGCTACCTTCGGCTAGCATTGGCGGAGAAGTCGGACTGTATGAACCGGTGCATGGATCCGCGCCGGACATTGCCGGGCGCGGTATCGCCAATCCCTTTGGCGCAATTGCTTCAGCCGCGATGTTGTTGCGTTACAGCGCAGGCCTTGAGCAGGAGGCGGCTGATATTGAGGAAGCGATTCAGTTTGTTCTCAGCAGCGGTTATCGCACCCGCGATATCATGATGGACGGTGCCGGTCGGCTCGCGACGACGAGTGAGATCGGTGAGCTCGTAACTGAGGCAGTGGCCCAAGTCGCTGATGTGCGGCATGCGTATCATGCGGTATGAGAAAATGGTTTTTGGTCTTGGGTCTTTGGCTAAAGAAACTTGAACTTTGAACTTTGTACCGCGAGCTTAGAAGTTAGAACTTGAGAGGGTAGCTGAATTTCTGCCTTCTGCCTTCTGCCTTCTGCTTTGTGCTTTCTGTTTTCTGCTTTATGCCGACTCTATTCGAGAAACTCTGGGACGCTCACGTCGTGAGACAGGCTCAGGATCAACCCACCCTTCTCTACATCGATCTACACCTGGTTCACGAAGTAACTTCGCCACAGGCATTCGAAGGCCTGCGCGTTGCGAATCGTGGTGTCCGCCGCCCTGATCTCACGATGGCAACCGCGGACCATAACGTACCCACGACAAATCGCAGCTTACCCATTGCTGATCCTATCGGCGCAAAACAGATAGACACTCTGCGCCAGAACTGCGAAGACTTTGGCATTCAACTGTTTGACATAAACTCGGCAGAGCAGGGAATCGTTCACGTGATTGGGCCGGAACTGGGTCTCACACAACCCGGCATGACGATCGTCTGCGGCGACAGTCATACGAGCACGCACGGAGCTTTCGGAACACTTGCGTTTGGTATTGGCACAAGCGAAGTTGAGCACGTCCTGGCGACCCAGTGTCTACCACAGAACAAGCCGCGGACAATGCTCATCAACGTCAACGGAGCGCTGCCACACGGCGTTAGCGCCAAAGATCTCGCGCTGGGGATCATTGGGCAGATCGGCACCGATGGCGCGACAGGTCATGTGATCGAATATGCAGGTGAGGTTGTGCGTGGTCTTTCAATGGAAGGTCGCATGACTCTCTGCAACATGAGTATTGAAGCGGGGGCGCGCGCGGGAATGATTGCTCCTGACGAGGCCACGTTCTCTTACTTACAAGCTCGAAGATTTGCGCCAGTGGGTGACGCCTGGACCCAGTCTGTTAACTACTGGAAAACATTGCGTACCGATAATGGCGCCAAATTCGATCGGACAGTTGAGGTTAATGCTTCAACTCTTGAGCCGCATGTAACCTGGGGCACGAGCCCGGGGATGGTTGTGCCGGTTACCGGATTCGTTCCGGATCCTGCGACTGCCGTCAGCGAGGCGGATCGGCGCGCTTCGGAGCTCGCGCTGGAATATATGGCGCTGCAGCCTCGCACGATGATCCGGGATATTCATGTTGATCGGGTCTTCATCGGCTCGTGCACAAATGCCCGCATCGAGGATCTGCGTGCGGCTGCGAGCGTCGTCAAAGGATATCGAACAAATCAGTCAGTACACGCGATGGTGGTGCCAGGCTCGCAAGCCGTGAAGCGCGCGGCGGAGAGTGAAGGGCTCGATCGGATCTTTCTAGATTCCGGATTTGAATGGCGCGAAGCCGGCTGCTCGATGTGTCTCGGAATGAATGCTGACATGCTCGAACCCGGCCAACGCTGTGCCTCCACCAGCAACCGCAACTTCGAGGGACGACAGGGTCGTGGCGGTCGAACTCATCTTGTGAGTCCGATGATGGCTGCGGCGGCTGCGATCACTGGACACTTCACGGACGTGCGTGACTGGAAATTCAGGTAGCGAGCTGATGACGCCTTTTCGCAAACATACTGGCAGAGTCGTTCCGCTCGATCGCGCGAATGTCGATACCGACCAGATCATTCCCAAGCAATTCCTTAAGCGAATTGAACGCACAGGCTTTGGTGAATTTCTATTTTACGATTGGCGCTTCAGGCCGGGCGGGGAGATCGACGCGTCGTTTGTCTTGAACGAACCGCGTTACCAGGGCGCGTCGGTTCTGGTGGCTGGCAAGAACTTCGGTTGCGGTTCTTCGCGCGAACATGCGCCGTGGGCACTCGCTGACAATGGCTTTCGCACAATCATCGCGTCTTCGTTCGCGGATATCTTCGCTAATAATTGTATGAAGAACGGTCTGCTACCTGTGACACTGAGCGAAGGTGAGGTAGCCACTATCATGGAGCGGGCACGATCAATCGAAGACTATCAACTCACAGTTGATCTGGAATGGCGAAACGTATCGGATAGCCAAGGACTTTCTGCATCGTTTGCTGTAGCTGACTTCCAGCGCCATTGTTTGATGGAGGGTCTGGATGACATCGGCCTTACGCTTCTTCATGAAGCAGACATCGAAGCCTACGAGCGCCGGTCAGCCGCGACGGGCGCCTCCACCTCACGCTGAAGCGCTCGTCGCTTTTCATAAGCCTCCCGAGCTATCCGCACATCTTCGAGGAACGGTTGCAGTTCCTCAAGCGATAATGCCTGCGCTCCGTCAATCAAGGCCTTGTCAGGTTCAGGATGAAAGTCAACGAGGATCATGTTTGCGCCGGCAATCACTCCCTGAGCCGTCACGTGCATGATATCGAGGATGCCGTCCGGCCCTTTGCTGCGAGTACCGACCGAATGGGAGGGATCGATGCAGACCGGCATTCGGGTCAACCGCTTCACAGCAGGCACGTGAGCGAAGTCGACGAAGTTGCGATGCGGGTCCCCGATGTTCGTCTTCATGCCTCGCAGCCCGAATACGACTTGGTGATTGCCCTCGCTCGCAAGGTATTCGGCTGCGTGTAGCGATTCATCTAACGTGATGCCGAAGCCTCGCTTGATGAGAACCGGAAACTCCTGCTGGCCTCCAACGCTCTTGAGCAGTTCAAAGTTCTGAGTGTTTCGCGTTCCAATCTGAAGCATTATCCCGGTGGGTCTTCCCGTCCGGTCGAGCGCTTCCTGGATTTCATGAATGTGAGATTCTCTCGTCACCTCCATCGCAATGATCTTGATGCCATACTTTCCGGCGAGTTCAAAGACATAGGACAGGCAATTCTTGCCGTGACCCTGAAATGAGTACGGGCTCGTGCGAGGCTTGTACGCGCCCATTCGCGTGCAGACCTGTCCCTGCTCTCGTAGTGCCCGCATCATCAGCTCAACGTTCGCAGGCGTGTCGACGGCACACAACCCCGCGAATACGTGAAGGCTGTCCTGGCTAAAGTGGACTCCCTGATAGTCGAAGTATGCTGGTCTGTTGTCATGTTTGTGCCGCCCGAGGATGCGATACTCCTCTGACACGCGTACGGCATGGTCAACGCCGGGCAGGGCCCTCATGTCGTCCAGCGAAAGCGCCGCTGTGTTTCCGATCAGGTAGACCTCAGTCAGTGTGTGCTCGACTCCCTGGACTCGATGAATGCGGAGTTCGATACCTTCAAGACGCGACAGATGACTGACCAGCTGTTTGTATTCCGGCGCTTCGGCATCGATGTTCGGTTTAAGAATAAGAATCATATTCGTGTAGGACAGCCGTTCCTGCGTCCTGCTTTGAGTGGTCTTACTTATGATCGAAGCGAGATCCAACGATTTGCCATCTCGTATTTAGCATTTCTCATCTGTATTGCTGAACCATTGAGTACCATACTCCGAGTCTCCAATAAACGACGGGATTGATAAATGAGAATTGGGAGATGTCTTTTGCGAACACGGGTGAATGCGATCCACACGGTGACAGACAGGGATGTCTGTCCTACCGCTGCGCTCTAGAGAAGTCGACCGAGGAGTAGCGGCCGAGGTAACGCACTTCTTCCGCGCGCTCACGTATCTCATCAAGTGCTCCGCTCAGATCGCTTTCGGTCGGCGGCGCTTGAAGGTCTAGATAGAAGTTGTACTCCCACGGACGTCCTTTGATTGGACGACTCTCAATCTTGAGTAAATCCACACCTCGCCTAACGAAGGGTCGCAGCGCGTAATGGAGCGCTCCGGGACGATGCGCTAAGCGCACTACCAGCGAGATCTTTCTCCCGTGCGCAGACATGTCTGGGTTCCGCGCGAGCAACGCGAATCGCGTGTAATTTTCGCTGTGATCTTCCAAACGTTCTTGCAGGATGTACCCGCCGTAGAGATCCGCCGCGCGCTTTCCGGCGATTGCCGCCCGCGACAGATCGCCACTCTCCACAACACGTCGCACGCTGGCGGCGGTGTCATCTGATGCAATCTGTTTCAGGTCGGCGTGTGTCACGAAGAACTTCTCGCATTGTGCAAGCGCGACCGGGTGCGACTCCACCGTTCTGATAGTTTCAAGCGAGGAACCCCGGCACCCGATCAAGAGGTGAGAAATCGGCCAGATGATTTCCGCGACGATGCTCAGTGAACTTTCGAGGAGCAGGTCGTAACAACGGTGCACCGATCCCATCAAGCTGTTCTCGAGCGGCGCGAGTATGTAGTCAGACTTGCCTGAGTCGATCGCAGAGAATAGTTCTTCGAAGGTCGGTCGCTGCACAGGGACACAGCCAGCACCCAGCAGCTCGATTGCGGCCTCCTCACTAAACGCTCCAGGGTCGCCTTGAAACGCCACTCGCGCGTCTGCTAAGAGCGCCGACTCGCGATCCGCATCAGTACTCTCCTGCGGCGGCACAGAGTAGGCGCGCTGTTGCATGTGAAGGCATTCATCGATGATGCGTTGAAATATGTGTGTGACGCCTTGCGCGTCAAGCGGACCCGTGCTTTGGCGGCTGAGACGAGTCAGCACTTCTCGCTCGCGCTCTGAGTCGCACAGCGAAGCATCCTGCCGTGTCTTGAGTGCCCCTACTTCCAGAGCTATCTCCGCACGCCGATTCAACAGCCTTAGCAGTTCGGCATCAATCGCATCTATCTCCGCGCGCGGATTATTTATTTTCCCAGTCATCTTCTTGTCTTAAGAGTAACAGTTTTGGCGCCCGCTGGTGATACAACTTTGCCGGCAATGGCCCGCTAAAGAAGTTGCTGGACAAAGACCGGGCAGTGAAGTTTAATCCCAGCCACTGCAACTCTCATTTTGCCGGGGAGGGAATCTCGGAATGGCCATCGCCATGAAGTCCAATTCAATCTCGTTCATCACAGCACTTATCGCTACGAGCCTGGTTTTAAATCTGTGCGGAGGTCTGCGGGCCCTGGCTCAGGATCCGCTTGCCGACGTGAATCCAATGATTGGCACCACCGGTCCGACTGAAAATGACTATGGCGGGATGATTCCCGGGGTAGCGGCTCCGTTTGGCATGACTCACTGGACGGCCATGACTCGCGAAAACAAGATCAGTGTTTGTCCTTACAATTATAAGGACTCCACGATCCAGGGATTTCTCGGCACTCATCAGCCTGCGATCTGGATGGGAGACTACGGACAGTTTAGTCTGATGCCGCTCAGCGGAGAATTGAACACAGCGCGGAAGCTGCCGTTCCGCCATGCTGACGAGATCTCGACTCCTTATTATTACGCGGTGAAACTGAATGATGCCGGCCAATCGATCAGCGCAGAGTTAACAGCAACCACCCGCGCCGGATTTCTCAAGTTCACCTTTCCCGCCTCAAAGGCCTCGCACATCGTGATTACTGCCAGTCGCTCCGAGCAATTCAGAGGCTCGATCCAAATCGATCCGCAATCGAATGAAGTCAGAGGCTACAACCCTGACCGGCAGTCGTCTGAGCTGGGTCCTCAGTTGCCCAACTTCAAGGGCTACTTCGTGATTCAGTTCAGCAAACACTTTTCGGCGTTTGGCACCTGGGAGAACAACGACATTCATAAAGGTAGCACGGAGGAAAGCGGTCATCGGATGGGCGGCTACGCAAGCTTTGCAACCACGCAGGGAGAGGAGATTAAAGTTAGAATCGGGACGTCATTTATCAGTCTCGACCAGGCGCGGGATAACTTACGACGAGAGATTCCTGACTGGGACTTCGACCGAGTGAAGAACGAAAGCCGGGCGACGTGGACTGAGGCTTTGAACAGGATCCAGATCCAGGGTGGCTCGAAAGCGGAGCGGGTGAACTTCTACACCGCGATGTACCACGCGCTGTTATTTCCCAGGACGCTATCGGAGTACGGGCGGTACTACAGCGCCTTTGATGATCGTGTGCACAACGGTGTCTCCTACAACGACTATTCACTCTGGGACACATTCAGGGCCGAGCATCCGCTGCTGGTTTTGATTCAGCCGGAGCGAGTGCCTGACATGATAACGTCTTTGCTGCAGATGTATGACGAAGGCGGATGGATGCCGAAGTGGCCGAATCCTACTTACACCAACATCATGATCGGTACGCATGCCGACAGTGTCATCGCGGATGCGCACGTGAAAGGCATCAGAGGCTTCGATCTTAATAAGGCCTACGCAGCGACCTACAAAGATGCGATGACGCCACCTGATGGAGACGCTCGCAACCGCTGGTTAGATCGGGCGCCGTGGACAGCATTTGAAGGGCGCGGAGGCTTAACCTGGTACAAGTCTCTCGGTTATTTACCGCAGGATCGGACGGACGAGTCGGTCTCGCGGACTCTTGAATTCGCTTACGACGATTTCTGCGTCGCCCAGATCGCGAAAGCCGTCGGGAAGCATGACGACTATGAAATGTTGATGAAGCGAAGCCGGAACTACAAGAACCTGTATGATCCGTCGTTGAGTTTTATGCGTCCGAAAAAGGCAGATGGCTCGTGGGATGAAGCGAGCTGGGCTTCACCGGATGAGCGAAAGCCCGGGTTTACTGAAGGCAGTCCCTGGACCTATTTGTTTTGTGAGATGCAGGACATTCCCGGGATGATTACGTTGATGGGTGGACCAGAAAAGTTTGCTGCTAAACTTGATCAGAACTTTGCGGGCGGGCACTACCGGCACGGTAATGAGCCGGGCCATCATTACACCTACCTCTACAACTACGTCGGCCAGCCCTGGAAAACTCAGGAACAAGTGAGAGCGGCACTCATCGCGAATTACCACAATGGCCCTGATGGCCTTAACGGCAATGACGACTGCGGTCAGATGTCTGCCTGGTATATCTTCAGCGCGCTCGGATTCTATCCGGTCACTCCGGGCAGTCCAATGTACGCCATCGGCACTCCGCTTTTCACGAAAGCCACGATCATGTTGCAAGGTCCATATACGAAAGGACCATTCACAGTTATCGCCAGAAACCAATCAGTCAGGAACATTTATATCCAGTCGGCGACGCTGAACGGCAAACCTTTGAACGAGCCTTTCATCAACCATACCGATATCGCGAACGGCTCGACGCTCGTCTTTGTCATGGGTCCACGTCCGAACAAGCGATGGGGACAGGCAAGGCGCGGGTGATCAAAAGCAGAGAAAGAATCCCACCTCATTTAGTCAAGTAAGTCGTTTAGAGCTTTTGCAACGCAGCTCAGCATGCGAGGTTGAATGAATGAACGTCTATCTGGCGGAAGTCGTTGGCACTATGATCATGATGATCCTGGGCGATGGCGTAGTAGCTAACGTGCTACTCAATAAATCCAAGGGTCAGCATGGCGGTTGGATGGTGATTACCACCGCGTGGGGGCTGGCGGTCATCATTGCCATCTTTTGCGTCGGTCGGATCAGCGGAGCACATCTCAATCCGGCAGTCACGCTGTCGCTCGCGGCGGTGGGATCGTTTCCCTGGAGACAAGTGCCGGGTTACATGCTTGCGCAGATCTTCGGAGCTTTTCTCGGGGCGATTGTCGTGTGGATCTTATACCTTCCTCACTTTGAAGAGACTGAGGACCCGGGATTGAAGCTCGCGGTCTTCTGCACGGCACCCGCGATCCGCCGGCCGATTTCCAACTTCTTTTCAGAAGTTATCGGCACAGCGATCCTCATTTTCGGGATCATGGCAATCGCGGCTAATGCGCAAAAGCTAACAGCGCCAACCGGAATAGATCTTTCACTCGTCTTTAGTCAGGCGATCCAACCTATTCTCGTAGGGTTTCTCGTGTGGGGCATCGGTCTTTCACTTGGCGGGCCGACTGGTTATGCGATTAACCCCGCCCGCGATCTGGGCCCGCGTTTAGCTCATGCTGTGCTGCCGATTGCGGGCAAGGGAAGCAGCGACTGGAGCTACGCCTGGATTCCAGTCGTCGCGCCGCTGATTGGCGGCGTGATCGGTGCTGGCCTGTTCACCATCCTTGGATTCTGACGCGGAGGAGACTGCTTATGACTCGGTATGTCGGTGCTGTTGACCAGGGTACGACGAGCACGCGTTTTATGGTTTTCGACGAGGGGGGACGCATTGCTGCGCATCATCAGCTTGAGCACAATCAGATCATGCCGCAAGCGGGATGGGTGGAGCATGACCCGTTGGAAATCTACCAGGCCACATGCGAGGTCATCGAAGGGGCGCTCTCGAGAGCAAAGCTCACGGCGCAGGATCTCGCGGCCATCGGGATTACGAATCAGCGGGAAACGACTGTCGTGTGGAATCCGCGCACCGGCGCTCCGCTCTATAACGCCATTGTCTGGCAGGACACGCGTACAGATCGCATGATGCGTGAACTTGAGTTGAGTGGCGGAGGCGACAAGATTCGCAGCAAAGCGGGATTGCCGCCAGCCACTTATTTTTCAGCCGGTAAGATTCAATGGATCCTCGACTCAGTTGAAGGTGCGCGCTCTGCTGCTGAGAGAGGCGACGCGATCTTCGGGAACATCGATACGTGGCTGATCTGGAACCTCACCGGTGGCCGAAACGGCGGCGTGCACGTTACAGACGTGACGAACGCCAGCCGCACGATGCTATTTAACCTGGCCACTCTCGACTGGGATGATGAACTACTTAGTCTCTTCAACATCCCGCGACAAATGCTGCCCGCCGTTCGTCCTTCTTCAGATTCTACTTTCTACGGCATGACGCAAAAGGCCGGACCGGTAGGAGGAGAGGTGCCTTTGTGCGCAGACCTCGGCGATCAGCAAGCGGCGATGATGGGGCAGGTCTGTTTCACTCCGGGCGAAGCGAAGAACACTTATGGTACCGGAAATTTCATGCTGCTAAATACCGGGGAGAAGATCGTGCCTTCGCACGCTGGACTGTTGACGACAGTTTGCTATCAGGTGAGTGGAGCGCCAGCCATTTATGCTCTCGAAGGTTCCGTTGCGGTAACTGGATCTGCCGTGCAATGGCTGCGCGACCAACTCGGGATGATCAAGCAGGCGGGCGAAATCGAGGCTCTCGCTAATTCAGTGCCTGACAATGGCGGGGTCTACTTCGTTCCGGCTTTTTCCGGACTCTATGCTCCGTATTGGCGGGCAGATGCGCGCGGGTGCATCGTCGGTCTCTCGCGCTTCAATGATAAGGGGCATCTCGCGAGAGCGACGCTCGAAGCGATCTGCTATCAAACGCGCGACGTGCTCGATGCGATGGTCAAAGACTCGGGCGTGCGTTTAGAAGTTCTGAAAGTTGATGGCGGCGCTACCGTCAACGACACGCTCATGCAACTACAAGCCGACACCCTGGGAGTGCCGGTCGTTCGCCCTGTTGTTACCGAGACCACAGCTCTCGGAGCCGCTTATGCCGCCGGACTTGCAGTAGGGTTTTGGAGTGATGCGGGAGAGATGCGACGAAACTGGCAGGCGGACAAACAATGGGAGCCGCGTTGGAGTCCGGATCAGCGAGAAGCAGGGTATGTCGGCTGGCAAAAGGCGATCGAGCGTACGCTCAACTGGGTGGACCTTGAAACAAAATGAAGGGGCTGTTACCCCGGAGACACATCGTTCATGATTATCCCTCGCAGATCTTTCCTACGCGTATTCGGCTCGGGTGTTGGGGCGATCGCGTGCAGCGCGCTCGCTACGGATGCCCAACGCAGGTCAACTCCCGACGTGCCATCCACGGCAAAGAAACTCCTCATCGCTCACCGTGGCGCATCTGCATACGCACCCGAACATACAATTCAGTCCTATCAACTGGCGCTCGAACAGGGCGCAGACTTTGTCGAGCAAGACTTACAAGTCACTCGCGACAAGCAGCTCGTCTGTCTTCACGATCTATCGCTCGAACGAACTACCAATGTCGAAGAGGTTTTCCCGACCCGCTTTCGTGAAGAGGTCGTTGCCGGCAAAGCAATGCAGCGCTGGTATGTTTCGGATTTTACTTTGCGCGAGATCAAACAACTCGATGCGGGTTCATGGTTCAAACAAAAATTCAAAGGGGCGCAGGTCCCGACCTTTCAGGAAGCGATCGACCTCGTTCGCGGAAAGGCGGGTCTCTATCCAGAGACAAAAGATCCGGAGGTCTACGGTCGACTCGGTTTGGACATGGAGCGTTTGCTGTTGGAGTCACTCCGAAAGAACAAGCTGGGAACGCGGAGCTCGGAACGCCATACGCCGGTCATCATTCAGTCGTTCAGTGCGGAGAGTTTGAAGAAGCTCGGCGCGCTCCACGTGAAGCTGCCTCTGGTACTTCTGGTTAATGAAGCAGCGCGGACGCGTTGGTTGACTGAGGCAGGACTCGCGGAGGTGAAGCATTTCGCAAATGGAATCGGTCCGGCAAAAGCTCTCGTCGATGAGAACCTCGTGACGCAAGCTCACGCAGCGGGACTGACCGTTACGCCCTACACTTTTCGCTTAAGCGACATGGGACACTTTCGAACATTGCGTGAAGAGATGGCTTACTTCTTATTTGAGTTGGGCGTTGATGCGCTGTTCACTGATAATCCCGATCTCTTTCCACGGGCTCCATTGACTCGGCAGTGAATTGGGGAATCGGGAAATACGGGGAAGGGAAAGTTGAGCTGAGCAGGTTCAAATCTCTAATGGTGAGCAGGTCACGTATTTCAGTCTCAAAGTTGGGAATGTGCCAAGTTTCCCCTTGAAACAAAGAACTAAAGCTCAAAGCGCAAAGCACCTTCAATCTCCCGCCAATGTTTCCTGCGCTGGGGTCGCTGTCAAAAACGCATCCAACTCATCACGTGTCGGTAGTCCGGTACGCGCACCCAACGCCCGACAACCGAGCGCGGCCACAGCGCAACCCGTCGTAAGACTGCTTTCAATATCCTCGCCCTGCAGAAGTCCGTAAAGAAAGCCCGCATGAAACGCATCGCCGGCACCGGTCGTGTCGATGCATCCTCCCGGTACCTGAAAGGCCGGCACCTCCAGAAACTCGCCTTTGCAGAGAACCGTGGCCCCGCGTCCACCCTTAGTCAGTCCCACGAGCGCACAGCCATAGCGCGCCTTGATCTCAAGAAGTGCGGTATGCGCGTCGTCGATTCCGGTGAGCATGCGCGGAAATTCTTTCGACGAGATCAGAACGTCAATCAGTGGCAGGAGCTCCGGCAGTCCTTTGTAAACGTTGTCGATGTCGGCCGACACGATCGTTCCTGCGGCGCGGGCCGCTTGAGCCATGCGTGCGCAGGCCAACGGATCGTGCGAGTCGATATGCAGTACGCGCGCTTTGCCGGCGAAGGCGACGGGCGCATCTGCGGCAGAGTAGGCGAGTCGCTCGTCGCGATTCCAGATGACGGTGCGCTCGCCTCGTTCGGCCTCAATGATGATGTAACCGATTTGCGTGCGCGCGCCGGGGATAACTTCGGCAAACTCGACACCAACGCCCTCGTCCCTTAGAGACTTTAAACCAAAGCGGCCCTCGGCATCGGAGCCGAATCGTCCGGCATAAGTAGTCCGCACGCCCAGTCGCGCCAGCGATACGATGGCTGAAGCAGTTTGCCCTCCCGCTCCTTGTTGATGCTTGAGCAGGTGCGTGGTTGAGGCACCATCAGGATACTTTGGGACGACAAGAAGCTGGTCAACCGCATTGACCCCAAAGCCTGCTGCGTCAAAATCCTTGCCAGTTGAAAGTTTAAACGGAAACTGCAGAGGCTTCTCCCGAGTTTGAAAGCGTTAGATCGAGACGGCAATCATCAACGAGATTGTAGGAAAAGTAAAAGAGCCAGGTATCACAACCGCGATGCAAGTCCGGTCGTGATGAAAGCCTGGCTCTTGATGGGGCGCAAAGGATTTCAGTCTCGTTTGCGCATTATTTGTCTAGGCGATTTAGAAATTAAATTTCAACGCCAACTGCATCACGCGCGGATCGCCCGCCAGCGATGTGATTCTTCCGACTGCGCTGCTGTTAATGTTCCGCTCGGGCAACCCGAACTGGGGAGTATTGAACATATTGAACACCTCCCAGCGTACCTCCAGGTCTCGTCCCTCGCCGAAGTAGGCAAACGAGCGGGCCAACGAAATGTCGAAGTTGGTAATGCCAGGCCCCCGCAATGTATTACGCCCGCAGTTTCCCAGCCGAGGTTGCACTGTGCCCGAAGTCGGACTCAGGGCTGAAGGTGTCGCGAAAGCGGTGGGATCGAACCACCGATCTATGGTCCGCGAACTTCCCGACAAGCTTGCATCCCGCAGGCAGTCGGCCCAAGCGCTAATCCCGGCGCTACGTGGGCCGCCGAGGATGCTGTCATTATTACCCGCGCGCGCGGTAAAGGGACGCCCGGTCCGGATGTTACTCAATCCGCTAATGCGCCACCCGCCCAGAATCTCAGAGATCGCGCCGTTAGTAAGAAACCTGCGTCCTTTCCCGAACGGCAGCTCGTAGATGTAGCTGGCAACAAAGCGGTGCCGGACATCGTAGTCGCTCGGCCCGCGCCGCTCATGCAGGTCCCGGTTGTTCTGCGTGAAACTACCGGTGCCGCCTGAAGCAAGGTGTTCCTGCGACCCGTCAATGGATTTCGCGAAGGTATAGGCGGTGCGGAAAGATAGTCCGCGACTAAACCGCTTCTCAATCGTGACCTCGCCGCCGTGATAACTGGAGTTACCGCCGTTGTCACGATATTCCACAGGTCCCAGGAGCGGATAAGGCAGTATTGGCGTGGTCGTACCCTGGATGGTCTTGACGGTGCCGTTAGCATTGAGTAACGGCTGGTTGAGGCTACGCAATGTTGAGAGATGCGTGCCTTTTGTGCCAACGTAATCAAGAGTCAATACCATGTTGCCCGGAAGCAATCGCTGAAGACCGAAGTTCCACTGATCTACGAGGGGATCCACTGCTTCGGGGTTAACTGCACGGAGACGAACTTTCGTGGGATCGACTGAGGCCGGATTGAGCGAGAGGTTAAAGCCCGTTACCAGTCGGATGTTGTTCGCTGTCGAATTGTTGTTAGCGGCGGACACCACATTGTTAACGAGAAAGGGAAGATTCAATGACAATTGATCCTCGCTGCCGGCGCGCTCAAAGAGCATGTAGAACCTACCGTAACCCGCACGCACTACGGTCTTGTCATTATATTGATAGGCCAGTCCCACGCGCGGCGCGAAATTGTTTTTATCGGGCTTGACCAGACTCCTGCCAACTGGCGAGTTCGCCGGGGTGAACTTTATGCCGGTTATCGGATCGAAGTTCGTCATGCGATCGGCGCCTTCATACGGCCAGGTCGCAAAGTCGTAACGGATGCCAAGATTGACAGTCAACTTCTGCGTGAACTTCCAATCGTCCTGGAAAAATCCGGAGAACATTCTGAGCCGCTGGTCCACTACGGCCAGGTTTGTAAGTTGTGCCGCCGAAGGATAGCCCAGCAGAAAATCGGCCATGCCGATTCCGGTAACAGGCGCGCCGGCGATCGCGTTGGGATTAGAAGTGCGATTTCCATCAAAGCCGTAGGAGCCACGCAATCCGGGAACGTCGAGGTAGATGTTTCGCATTGGCCCGCGTATGTCCGCGCCAAACTTCATTGAGTGAACGCCGCGCGTGTAAGTTATCGTATCGGTCCACTGGAATTGATTAGTCCGTTGTGATTTTGGTAGGAAATCGGGTGAGCCGAGCCTGTCAAAACCTGATTGGCCGCCCGGTTGCGAGGTCCCGCCACGCGCCGAAATGGTAATGCCCGGGATGCCCCCGCTATAGGTGGGAGAGTCCTGAACGCCCAAGAAACCGAGGGACGCCAGCGTGTTCAAGCCGAACGGGTCCTGGGTTGCGACTGAGTTGTTGCGGCCCCAGCCGAAACGAAACTCATTGATCATCGACGCACTCAAAGTACGGGTCCATCCGATCGCCGCAGACTGCGCTTTCATGAAGAGCCGTCCATTTGCGGAAGATCCAGTCCCGTCAACGATGCCGCCAAAAATGCCCGGGAGATAACGGAAACGACTTGAATTGGTGTAGCGAACGAAGAAGCTGTTCTTCGTATTTGCCTGCCAGTCCACTCGTCCTGTGTAACTATTGTTGTCGTCGATGATCCCTGGGTTGCGGATAAAGTTGCTGACATTGAGAGCACCCGGCGGAAGGGTGTTAGGTCCCGGCACAAGACCAAGGGTCCTTACAGCGACAGGATCGAGGCACTGAAAGGGAATCTGATTGTTAACGAATGAACCATCCGGATTAAAAGCACCAGGTGCTTTCGCGCGACAATCTCCGACCCGATCGAAGATTCTCGCGTAGGCGCCGCCCGGAATTCGATTGGCGATCGCCGCAGCAGTTGAAAAGTCGCCGATTCGTTCATTCGCTAACGGTACGTTGCCCAAACGCGTTACGCCTCTTCGAATCCGTGTCCCCTCATAGTTAAAGAAAAAGAAGAGTGAGTTCTTGCCGCTCCATGTTGACGGCCCACCTTCGCCGAAGCGCGGCAGCGTTACAGGCCCTCCGAGGTTAAACCCAAACTGGTTTTGAATGTTTTGCGGTTTCTTGACCCCAGCGCGGTTGTTGAAGAAATTGTTCGCGTCAAAAATACGATTGCGATGGAATTCGTAGAGCGTGCCATGAAAGTCATTACCACCACTCTTCGTTGTGACGCTGATCAGGGCGCCAGGACTACGGCCGTTTTCCGCCGAGTAGGGATTGGTGCTGACCTTGAATTCCTGAATCGAGTCTACCGAAGGACGTGCGACCTGGGTGGTCAGTTCCTGAACGTTCTCCGAGATCGAGTTATTGTCCACTCCGTCGAGCACGTAATTATTTTGTAGCGAACGGACGCCGTGGACGTTAGCGCCACCGGTGCGGCCATTGGCAGTACCGCCACCTTCTTCGGTATAGCGGTCCGCCTGAACTCCCGGCACCAAAGCAATCAGGTCATCCCAGTTGCGACCGCTCAATGGCAATTGATTGACCATGCGACTTTCTATCACGCCGCCGGTAGTCGCCTCCTGAGTAGTTAGGAGAGGTGGGGCCGAGGCCACCACGACCGACTCACTCACGGCGCCGACTTCAAGGCCGACGTCCAGGCGCGCCTTCTGACCAATCTCCAGCTTCGCATTTTCCTGCACTGCTTTCTTGAAGCCCTGAATTTCTACCGTGACGGTGTAAGTCCCGACCGGCAGGCTGGCAAAGTTGTAATAGCCGGAGCTATCAGTGGTAGTTGAGTTCTCCGTGCTGGTCGCTCTGTTCCTTACGACTACAGCAGCGTTGGGAACAACTGCACCAGACGAATCCGTAACCAGCCCAGTCAAGCTCGCGGTGTTGACCTGGGCTGACACGTGAACGGTCAGGCCTCCACAAAGAAGCAGCATGCAGAAAATGATTGCCGAGGTTCTCATCGTTAGATCTCCTTCTGACGTGTTGGGGTGTGAGCCCGCTCTGGGAGCACGACTCACATATGCTTTTGGTACGCTAAGACACTTGTATGTTCAGTACTGAGATACTCCGCATCAAGTGCTAGCTTAGGTCTTTCGTTCGCGCTGGGCGTTTCTGTGTGGGGGCCGGTTCAACCATACGCCCTAAGACTCTTGACGCGACCGCTGACAACTAAATTTTTAATTCAAGGATAGGACTCCGTTGGAAACTTAGAATCCTGCTTAGGTGTGCGGCGGATAATATCACATCTGACATTGGGCGAAACAAGATTTTAAAATAATCTGAACATTATCCTGACCGCTCACAGCCCGGGAGATCGGGCGTTTGATTTAGACATGCGCTCAGTCGTTCCCTTATTATTGGAATCCAGAGCCAGGCTTGAAATCATTATTAAATTGCCGTAGGTTCAGCCAGCACCTATCATTTTGTAATTCGGGAACAAGCTCTTCAAGCTAGCGCCACGGGGTGAACACGCCGTTAAATTTCCATGAACACTAAGCTAATCATTTTGCGAAATGCCCTCATTGTTCTCACGGTCGTAGTCACCTCGGCGTTCACATCTCTCGTAGCGATGGCGCGCGGTGCTCAGTCACCTAAGCCTCTGGCAACGAAAACTCTCCAACTATCCAAAGAAATGGAGGTTGGGTTGGAAATCGAGGCGCGATCACCTGGTGCGTCGTGGGCGATGAAGGGCGCCGAAGCATGTGACCTCTCGATTTCCGTAGACGGTGAATACAACCAGGATCTGTTGCTCTGGTCCGGCGACCAAATGACGACCTATCGCGTCATGCTCGGGCGGCTCTCAAAGGGTTCACATACCATAGCACTGAGCATCAATAGTCTGCGATCAGCAGCCGGCGCTCAACGTGCGGAGGTTAAGGAAGTGCGACCATTGCCGCTGGGAACAACTCAGGCGACGCCGGAACTCCTTGAAGAACAATTGGCACTTGCCTACGCTCCCGTGCTTTATGCCAGAGCAAATACCATCGATCACTTCACAGATCTGCCGCTGCTGACGTATTACGAAATTCTGCACGACGGCGTCGGTGATCTGACGGTCCGCTACACAACGATCTTCACAAACGAAGATGGCGGCACCCAGACAGCTGCGTTGCTGGCGCGCTGGGGTCGGGCAACAGATATTGAGTGGGTCTACCAATTTCGCGCACGCGGCCAGAACATTCTTGAAGAGACGTATCAGGGTGTGGAGCACGAAACAAAAACTTTCACAGGCCAAAGGAGTCGCGGCCACCATCCTTTGTTGGCCGTCGCCTCGGACAACAATAACTTTTCCGACCTGGCCTGCTCGTCGGTCCGTTTCGCTCCGTTACCCGTCCGCGCTCGGTTAGAGGCAGCGACGCGCGAGAGCATGATGGATCTTTATCCGGAGACTTATCGGGCGATGAATGATGAGTTGATTCGGGAGCACCGGATCAGCGAAACGCCGACGGATATCAACACGATCGTCGACCCTCGCGAATATCTTTATATTGAAGCAGTGTCGATCCAGGAAAGTGCGACTCTCGCCTTTGATGCAAAGGTCTCGGGTCGACCGCAAGTGTTTGCATCAGACATGGGCGAACCGCGCTTGCGAATTGATCGGAGCGGTTACTTCCGCACTGCTGTGCGTTTGCCAAGCGGTGTGCAACCAGCTCAAGTTGAAAGCGTAACCGCACGCTGTCATGCCACTGCAAAGCCTGCTACTGAACGCGGATGCAATCATCTTAAAGTGGTTCGAGTCTTAATGCTCGATCAAAACTTTGTGCCGCGTGCAATACCGTTGAGGACGTCGCCGGAAACCTCCCTGGCGCCGGAACAGACAAAAGTGTTCCCGCTTTCCTGGCCGAAGTCGTGAGCTGTAGTCACTGTCCCACCTTAACGTAAATCGGATTCGTCAGCGCAAGCATCGTCTTCGTCGCGTCGCGAACTTCCAGACGGAAATAGGAGTCGCGCTGACACTCAAGCTCGATCACTTGCGGCTGACCGTCAGTGCGCGCCGTGAGAGTGCGCAGCACCTGGCCATTTGAGATTAGAGAAATCATCGTGTTGGACGGAGCTGCTCGGGTACTAATGAAGAACCGCACGTTGCCAGGTCTCCCGAGACGAATCTGATCTCCAATAATCGTCCGCGCGCGATGCTTACCAGTCGCGGCTTCGGCCTCAAAGGCTACACCGTGACCTCTCACACCATCGGTAAGGAATGCGTGACCCTCGCGAATCGCCATCAGCAAGTTCGCTTGAGTAAGGTTCTTCGCCGCAAGATGAGTCGCGGGTTTCCCTATCGGAGTATCCGGGCGATGAGAGTCGCTTGAGGCAACTGCAGTGATGTGTCGTCCGGTCTGCAGGATCTTGTCCCACATCTTCACCGCAGGCTCGTCGGTAAAATCCCAGGGTCCATTCCAAACCTCAATCGCATCAAAGTCCGGCGCCGCGGCGTCATAGCTCCAGGCGCATCCTCCGCATAAAACGAAAGGGTGATTGACTGAGATTAGGGCGCCGGCGCGATGCGCTTGTGCTGCGATCTCCGAAATCCGGGCGTTGTCCCCCGGATGTGTGCGGAAATCAATCCAGGTTCCACTAGGAAGACCCCAGGCATTTGTATGACCGCCGTAAGTGGTGATCTCTTCGCCACGAAGCACGAGTGGTTCCTGCGAACCCCTGGTCAGGCGATCAATCTCCCAGTGATGACTGGCCGTGTTGTGATCAGTAATCACGATGAAATCAAGATCAGCGTCACGCGCCGCTGAGATCAGTCCGGCGATGGTCCAGTCACCATCGCTGTGGACCGTGTGCATATGCAGGTCTCCGGCGAACCAGAGCATGCCGTTGCCCGCGAGCAGCGGTGCAACTGATCGTTTTGCAGACGAGCCAGGAAGTGCTGAAGACGCTGTCGACCCTGGAGAGGATGTCCTTTCTCGATGTCCCGCGACGCTCGATGTCTCAATCTCAATCTTAAAAGAGACATCAACTCCTGTCTCCGCGATCCGGTAGAGACCGAGAATAATGCGCCATCGGCCTGCAGGCATCTCGCCAGGCATATACCCCGGTGTTGCCTCATCGCGCGAAACGAAAACGTCCGAACGTCGTCCTCCACTCCATCCGCGAAAGCCGCGCGGATCAGTATCGATACCAGTCGAGCGTGCGTCGAAGAGTCCAAGATCGATCGTGTTCGCTCCCCGAGCACGATCATATTGATAACTTACGCTGACCCGCGTGGTGTTTGGCGGCACATCGAAGGGAACATAGACGTAGCGGCTATCATTCGCCCCAGGAGGAGCAATATGAACGAAGCGCTCAACCGTCCGGGTCGGCACATTCATTGAACGCGGAACGCCCAGCACAACGCGCGGCGCTAACGCTGCGCCGGGAAGACAACTGAGCAGTACGAGCGTGATTAAGCGCGTGATCGTTAACATAGTTCCTCCCAGGATATTCACCACAGACAACGCTGAGAAAATTAACGATCCGATTATTGGTTAACTGCCTCTCCGGAAACAAGCCATGAGCTTCTTGTTGTGTGACCTATATTCTTGGTTGTTGAATTGAACACAATATTATTTGAAACGTCCAACGAGCCTGAGGAGCAGGCTCGTTGAATGCTTTGGAGCTGTTGCGGCGGAAACAAGTTCCGGCCAGAAGTCGCCGTACTGCGGCGCCCAGTCGTTGTGATCAAACTCAAATTGCGCCGATGGCGTAGCGTGTGCCGCCCAGTAGCGAGTGCGCTCAACATCTCGGGCGGGGACCGATGATCTCGGCTGTCGGCGTTGCCGTGCCCATGGCGGAGAGGCGATCAGGCTAGGGAGCAAACCTCAGTCGGTACTCCAGCGAATTGACGAAACCGTTAACAATGTTCCGGTAGTCGTTGGTTTGATCGAAGACCTGGATCCAGTTGGCGAACAGGGCGTCCGGCTCCCGCCGCAAATAGCCAAAGTAGGCCTCGACGACGAAGGCTTGCCGGAAGTATTTGTTTTTGACCTCCTGGCTACCGGCGATCGCCCGCAGCACTTCGGGCCGCGTCTTTCTGCCCTGTGACAGGTCGTCAATCAACTGCTGCTTATTCGCAAGGACAACGCCGGCCGTCTGTTCGAGGGCATTGACGTAAGCGGCGGGATCGGTCAAAGCGTCATATCTGTTCCGGAACTCCGTCCGTGTGATGAACTCGTTGATGAACGCTACCCTGCCCGTTTCCAATTGTTGGTCGCTGAGGAAGCCGGTGGTGTTGCTCAGATCAGTCATGAACTCGAGATAGTGCGGCGGTCGCCCAAGGGCCGCTGAATAGAACAGGTAGACAAAGAAACCGCGCTCCCGAAATTCCTCGGACCGGAAGAATGCTGCCGAGACCTCAATCCGATCGCAAGTAGTATTGCCCTGTGGACAGGAGTTCAAAGCATTCACCCAGCCGTTCAGTCCCGCGGGGTCGGGGTCACGATTGAGGAAGTCATGGTACTGCTGACAGACGAATATATTGGGGTCATCTATGACGTTGCCGGGAGATTCCACCGCGTCATCGATGATCTGAATCGTCGCAGTCGCCGGCGTACCAAGGGCGGCGCCGATGGGATTGCTCAAGGAGATAGTGGCGGTCTCGGGGCCTTCCACATACGAGTCTTCGTTAATCAGCAGGGGTATCACCTTGGTGGTTTCATTCGGTGCGAAAGTGAGGCGGCCGGCCGCCAGAGCATAATCCATTTTTTGCGACGCCGTAACGTCGCTGGACAGGTAGTCGACGGTGGTCGTGCCCGTCAGTGAACCGGAGCGAGTCACGGTGATGCCGATACTGGTGCAGTCTTCCTGCGAGCTATAAAGCGCGGCGCTGAACTGCACGGTGATAGCCGTGGGAGTAGGTGTCGGCGTCGGTGTCGGTGTAGCCGTCGGGGTTGGCGTTGGCGTCGGCGTTGGTGTGGGAGTAGGTGTCGGTGTTGGTGTGGGAGTAGGTGTCGGCGTCGCTGTAGGTGTTGGTGTCGGTGTCGGAGTTGGTGTCGGCATTCCTGCACAGCCGCCCAAGCGAATGGATACTGCGTCTACGTCGTTTTGGATGGTAGCCGCGAAATCCTGCGTGCCGTCGTTATTGAAATCTCCTATTGCTACGTTAACAGAAACCTCACTAACGCTGACAAAGGTGGTGCCGCTAAAGCCGCCTGAGCCATTTCCTAAGCGAATGGATACAAAGTTTGAGTTATCGGTGGCAGTAGCGAAATCCTGATTACCGTCGTTATTGAAATCTCCGATTGCGACGCTAGTAGGAGTACTCAAGACGCTGACCTCGGTGGTGCCGCTAAAGCCGCCTAAGCCATTTCCCAAGCGAATGGATACTGTGGCTACGTTTTGGAGGCTAGCCGCGAAATCCTGATTACCGTCGTTATTGAAATCTCCGATGGCGACGCTACTAGGACCATTACTAACGCTGACATTGGTGGTGCCGCTAAAGCCGCCTAGGCCATCTCCTAAACGAATGGATACCGTGGCTGTGTTATTGCTGGCAGCCGCAATATCCTGATTACCGTCGTTATTGAAGTCTCCTATCGCTACACTAAAAGGAGAGGTGCCAACGCTGACATTGGTGGTGCCGCTAAAGTTGCCTGCGCCATCTCCTAAGCGAATGGACACCGTTGCTGCGCTACCGTTGGCAGCCGCGAAATCCTGCTTGCCGTCGTTATTGAAATCTCCGATAGCTACGGAACGAGGATCACTACCAACGCTGACATTGGTGGTGCCGCTAAAGCCGCCTAACCCATCTCCCAAGCGTATGGATACCGTGCCGTCGAGACCGTTGGCAGCCGCGAAATCCTGATTACCGTCGTTATTGAAATCTCCGATAGCTACGCTTTGAAAACTAGCACCAACGCTGACCTGAGTGGTGCCGCTAAAGCCGCCTAAGCCATCTCCCAAGCGAATGGATACACCCGTGCTGCCTCCGCCGCCAGTCGCAATATCCTGATTACCGTCATTATTGAAATCTCCGATGACTCCGGAATTAGGACCAGCAGCAACGCTGACATCGGTGGCGTTGGTGAACTGAACTGTGCCGCTACACAGCGTTCCGTTGATTACCGTCAAGGTGAATGTCCGACTGGTCATTCCGCCTACAGCATCAAAAGCCTTGACCGTTACCAAGTATGATCCCGCCGGATGCGCGTTGGTTACGCGCACTACGCCGGTTGTCGGATTGGCAACGAAAGTTCCCTTGAAATTGGTGTTGGTTGAGACATTGATGCTCACCGTGCTGGTTGGAACGGCATCTGGCGTAACGGTTGTGTTCGCGCCTACTGCAACCATCGTGGTCGGATAATTGCCGAGTGTCGGTATGGCCGCACCGTTGGTCGCGTCGCTTGCGGCAAGTTTCGCCGGTTGCGGATTTGCGATGTTGTTAATCGAGACTCGTTCCACTTGCGGACTTTCCTGGGTGTTATTAGCTTTCGTTTGCGCAGCCGTTTGCCACACGAGCAGACTCGCTACGGCAAAGAGCGCAACACTGGATAGTTGAATAAACAATCTGCGATTTTTCCGTTTGTTAGATGACACTAATTTTTTAAAGTTTTTCATTGTGGCTCTCCTGATCTAAACAGTTGTTATTTTCCGTTGACAGCGAGTTGCGGCAGACGAGCAACGCGCCCGCAGCGGTTTCCAAAGTTCAAATCGAAGCCCTCCTCAACTGTTACCACCCCAGCCGGGTGCCCGGCTGGGGACCCCGGAGTCGGGCTACTGCCCAGGCGGTGCACGGCTTCAAACCCTGGTTTGCGCAAGGGCTTCGCCGCTGCTCAATTGGGCGACGACGGCGGGTCGGGTTGCGGGTCAAAGCCTTTCGCAGTCCCGGGCGCCACATAGAGGCTGCTCCTCCCAGTAGCGTCTTCGACCACTTCGCCGGCCATCACCAAATGCTTCGCGTTCCTCCTGTCCACGTGCGCGGCGCCACGCATTTGCACCCGTGTCTCGGTGCGCCCGCCGGCCGCCTCGCTCCAGCTAATCTCAAACGAGCGCATCTGGCCGGGCGCGAGCGTGAGCGCGTCGCCGGTCTTGAGGTGCGCGCCGTCGCCATCGAATATGCAGGGTTGGATCTCCAGCGGATTGCTGCCGACGTTAAGGTAGGTGACGCGGAACGTCTGCCCAACGGTGATGCCGACCGGGCCGAGAGGGCTGGTGACACGACCGTCGCGAACGGGATCGGGCGGGTCATTCAGTCCCAGCACGTAGAGACTGCTCTTACCAGTCGCGTCTTCGATCACCTCGCCGGCGACCATCAGGTGCCTCAAGTCAGACCTGTCCGCATGCACTCCGGCGCGTACTTCGACGCTGCTCTCCGTGCGTCCGCCAATCTCGCTGCGGCTCAGGTCCAAAAAGCGCATCTGGCCGGGCGCGAGCGTGACGCGGTCACCCGTCTTGAGGTGCGCGCCGTCGCCATCGAATATGCAGGGTTGGATCTCCAGCGGATTGCTGCCGACGTTAAGGAAGCTGACGCGGAGCGTCTGCCCAAAGGCGATGGCGACGGGCGGCATGACATTGACGGCGGGGTGCGGGTTCCCGTGGCTATCGTCGCGTTGCGCGCGGGCGACCGGCGTGGTCAAGATTGCGGCTAGGGTGATTAGGCTGATTACAGCCGCGCCCAACGCGCGTGACTGTTTGAATCTGTTCCGTGTGCTCATGATCTTTAGCTCCTTCTGTTGTTTCGGGGCGCCAAAGCGGCGGCCGCGCGCGGTTCATCTCCCATTTCTTGGATAAAGCTTCACTTCTCTCTTCGTTAATGCAACGACGTAAAAGCGGCGACGCCTTTACCACGGGCCAGGATTTTTTTTGGGGCACGCTCCGGAGTGTTGATGGCAAAGGGGAGTGCTTCTTGTTAGACTCGTGTCGCTTACCGACAGAGTTCCTGAGTTAATGCAGGTTCCAGAGTGCCGCTCACGGCGACAGCCCCGCAGTTCTTGCTCTTTATCCGGAAATCGAAAGTGGGAGGATCAAAATGGCTTCCATCGCACGTCTCCGGTCTACGGCCATTCTGCTCGGTCTCTGCCTCTACTTCGCTTCGTTCGTTTTAGCCCAGCCTAACCTGCTCCCGCTCCCGCCCCCACAATCCCCCGAAGAGGCAGCGGTGCGCGCGCTCGTCGAGCGCTACTTTGAGGCCTGGCAGAATGAAGACCTTGAGGCGGCGGTGGGACTGTGGAGCGAGAAGTCTCCCGACTTTGGGGCTGGCAAGAGCCGGCTGCAAAACCTCTTCTCCGCCAACGACCGAATTGAGGTCAGGAACTTGCAACTTCGTCGGCTTGCGATAGAAGGCGAGCGCGCCAGCGCGCTATCTGCAATTGAAGTGAGCGCGTTAGACGTGAAGACGGGGAAGCCCGCCGCGGGTCTCGGCAAGATGAACCGCGCCCTGAGCTTTGCGAAAGAAGCGGGACAGTGGAGGTTCTGGCGCGACACGGCGGCAGAGGCTGATCTGGCGTCGGCGCTAGTGGCCGCGAAGAATGAGGAGTCACGCGCGACGCTGCTCGCAGACGAAAAGGAGCTGCTGACGGCTGACCTGTGGAGGGCGTTGCTCACACAAGGCGACGAACCTCGGAGGCAAGGCAAGTACGCGGACGCGCTAAGTATTTATGTCCTGGCCCAAAAAATCGCCGAGCTGATAGAAGACAAAGCGGGTACTGCGGCCGCGCTGCGGCTCATCGGAATCGTCCACTACCGACAAGGGCACTACGACTTGTCGCTTGATCACCTTCAGAGAAGTCTGAAGCTGAGCGAGGCGTTGGCTGACGAGGCGAACATTGCGGACACGCTGGTTCATTTCGGAATCGTTTATTACCTCCGCAGTGATTACACCGTGGCACTGGACTATTACCAGAGGAGTCTGGCCCTTTACGAGGCTACCGGGCGTGGCGATAGAGCCGACGGTGCCTTGACCGGTTTGGGAGTCGTTCATTACAGGCTGGGCAATTACGACCTGGCCCTGGATTACTACCGGAAGGCGCTCGCGCTTCGAGAGAAGGCGGGCAACAGGCTGTCAGTCGGCTACGCGCTGTCGAATATTGGAGGAGTCACTCAGGTGCTCGGGAACTACGGCCTGGCCCTGGACTACCATCAAAAGGCTCTGGAAGTTTTTGAGGCACAGGGCGCCAAGCCCGATGCTGTTGTGTCGCTCACCAACATCGGCCTGCTATACAGCTGGCAGGGAAATTATGGGCTGGCCCTCGAATACTACCGCAAGGCCTTCACCCTCGCTGAAGCTCAAGGTCAGGAGTTAGAGGTGGCGCGACTATTGGGTTATCTGGGGCAGTCGCAAATGGCCCAAGGTCAGTATGCCCAGGCCTTAGAGAGTTACAACAAGAGTTTGGCGACGGCCACCAGATTGGGTAACAAGCTGGAGATGATCGCGGAAATCTCGAGCATCGGAACGCTCTATGAGAGGCAGGGTGACTATGCTCAGGCGCTGGAGTATTACCAAAGAAGTCTAAGCATAAGTAAGGCACTAGACGTTAAGTCTAAGATCGCCGGAACGTTGGCTTCCATCGGACACCTCCATAATCTTCAAGGCGATTACACCCTGGCATTAGAATCTGCCGAGAGCGCGGTGAGCATCGCTAAACTGATCAGGAGTGCACACACTTTACGCGATGCACTCATTGTTGCCGGGACAGCCCAGCTTGGCCTCGGTCAGACGGAGCAGGCACGGCGGGCGTTTGAAGAAGCCATCGCCGCAGTCGAAAGCTTGCGCGCGCAGGTCGCCGGCGATGAGCAGGCACAGCAGCAATTCTTCGAGCAGATGGTCTCCCCGTACTACAAAATGGTGGAGTTGCTCGCCGCCATTGGGAATGTGGACGAGGCTCTCACCTATGCCGAGTACGGCAAGGCGCGAGTCCTGCTCGATGTGCTGCGAAGCGGCAGAGTGAACGTCACTAAAGTCATGACCGCCCGTGAGCGGGAGCAGGAGCGAGGGTTAAGCGCCGCGCTCGTCTCGCTCAATACACAAATCTCCAGCGAGGAGCGGCGCCCCCAACCCGACCAGGTGCGTCTAGCGAACTTAAAGGCCCAACTCGAAAAGGCGCGCCTCGAGCACGAGGATTTTCAAACCCGGCTCTACGCCGCGCACCCCGACCTGAGAGTCCAACGCGGCGAGGCGCGGCCATTCAGCTCGGAGCAGGCGAACGAACTGCTGGCGGGACCCGAGACCGCCCTGCTCGAATACGTGGTGACGGACAAAACCGCTTATCTCTTCGTGCTGACCGCGAGCGCGAACGCTGTGACACCCACCGGACCGCAGCAACCCATCCTGAAGCTTTATGATCTGAAGCTTGGACGCAAAGAGTTGAACGGGCGCGTCCAAACTTTTCGCCAGCGGATCGCCAATAACGACCTCGGATACGCCGCGCCGTCCGCAGACCTTTACGATCTGCTCATTCGCCCCGCGGAGGGGCAGCTCCAAGGCAAGACGCGCCTCGTGATCGTGCCCGACGACGTGCTCTGGGAGACGCCCTTCCAGGCGTTGCGACCTGCGGGGGGAAAATACCTGATCCAGACCGCGGCCATCTCTTACGCGCCATCGCTAACGGTGCTGAGGGAGATGACCCGATCGAAAAGAAATCGCGCGCCGGGGGGCACGCTGCTCGCGATGGGCAACCCTCGGCCCGCCCCGCAGACGGTCTCGCGCTCGAAGAACCTGCTGATGAGCGTGAGCCTTGAGCCGCTGCCGGAAGCCGAGCGCATGGTTAAATCACTCACGCGGATTTACGGCGCTGCGGCGAGCCGAGTCTACGTCGGCGCGTCGGCGAGCGAGGGTGTGCTGAAGGCGGAGGCGGGCAAGCATCGCGTGCTCCATTTGGCGGCGCACGGAGTGCTCAACGACGCCAGCCCGATGTACTCCCACGTGGTCCTTTCGCAGGGTGAGGGCGACCGCGAAGACGGATTGCTCGAAGCGTGGGAGGTGATGAACCTCGACCTCCACGCCGACCTCGTGGTGCTCTCGGCGTGCGAGACAGCGCGGGGTAGGTTTGGGGCGGGCGAGGGGGTGATTGGGATGACATGGGCGCTCTTCGTCGCCGGCATCCCGACGTCGGTCGTCAGCCAATGGAGGGTGGAGTCCGTCAGCACCACGGAGTTGATGATTGAATTCTACCGCCGTCTCAAAGGCGGCGTGGGCAAGAGCGAGGCGATGCGGGGTGCAGCGGTGAAGTTGATCGCCGACCGCCGTTACGAGCACCCTTTCTACTGGGCGGGCTTCATCGTCGTTGGCGACGGGAAGTAGCAGTCTTTCCCTCTCACTTTTTACTCTTACCTTCGCAGACTGCGTAGCAACTTGCGGGCGATCGGCGATTGCGGGTTCGCCCTGAGCAGGCCGTCGAATTCTCGCGCCGCTTCGTCTAGCAATCCCGCCTCCGCGTAAACAAGGCCCATCACCAAATGCGACTTCGCGTGCGACCTCCTCGCGCGCTCGACCTCTTCAACTTTCGTCTGCTCAAGCACCTTGAATTTGACCCTCGGTCCGGCGGCCGCCGGCGCGACCATCTCCGCACCGTCCTTAACCGCACGCACCTGCCACACGTAAATCTGGCCGCGCCCGAGCGCAGCGGGCACGGTCCACCGGGTGGTCGTCAGCGGATTGCTCGCAGCCACTTGAGTGAGACTCGAATCATAGACAGTGACGGTATAACTCGCGGCTCCTGCGAGCGCGCTCCAGCTCAGAACGGGACGGTCTGATTCAATCACGAGGCCGACAGGGGCAAGCAACTTGAAACCGGTTCGGGCGGCGCCCATCAGCGTCCCGGACTGGCCGCGCCGTAGTTCAAGCAGCGACGACGGAAGCGGCACGCGCCCGTCCCGTAAAGCGTCCTTGATAGTCTGCTCGTCACGTGAGCCGGCGCGCACGCCCCATAGATTGCCGTCAGCGTCTAGAGTGATGCGCCCGCCTCCGTCCTTGAGCGCGACGAGCACATCCGACCGGGGGCTTTCGGCTGCCTGCCGCAGGCGGTCGTTTGCATCGCGCATCGCGTCGATTTCGTTTTGCATTCCCTCGCCGGCAGTGGCTTGCCCTTTGAGTGTCTTGTTGGCCTGTTCCAGCTCGGCGACTCTCGCCCGCAACGCGACGCGCTCTCTCCGCAAAGGGATGTTGATCAATAGTGCCGCCAGCGCAACGACGGCGAGCGCGGCGAACGTCGTTGCCGGGATGCGGAAGATAGGCCGCCGCCAGACGGAGACTAGCCTTTCTTGAGGGGAAGGCGCGCGCGGCGTCGGGAGCACGTGCTGTTCCGCGGGAGTGACCTCCATGGCAGAGCTTACTTCGCGCACTTCATTTAATTCCGTCTGGCAACGTTGGCACAACTCCAGGTGCGATCCGATCACCTCTTGGGCGATGTCGTCCAACTGGTTATCCGCCATTGCGGCGATCTGCTCGTAAGTCAGGTGCGAGACCTCGGAGTGCGTCGCCGCGTCAAAAGCTTTGCTGGCCGCGAGGAGCTTGTCGTCCAGCCCCTGCGCCGCGCCCATGCGCGCGTAGCAGGCGTCGCAGAGGCCGAGATGGTCGTCAGCCGCCAGCAGTTCGACGGGCGGCATCCGCCGCCCGCAGTAACGGGCGATGTCTTCGTCCGAGAGATGTGTTTCCGTGTAATTCATCTTTGGTCGGGGCGGTCGTGCGCGTCGGGCGCGCCAGACATTTCCCTTCTAAATTCCTTTAGACGTAAACGGCGGCTCCATCTTACGACCGCCATAACAATTCTTTCTTGTAACGCAAACCCCGACACGTCGCATTTGCTTTACAACTCAGTGCGCTGCCGAGCGACTTCTAAGCACCTACGCTCCGCGGGACGAGTCTAACCGCCGGGAGAGGCGCTCGCGCGCGCACTTGCGCAGGTTGGCCACCTGCTGCCGGCTCGCGCCCAGCTTCTCTCCAATCGCCGCATCCTCCAGCGGCAGACGGTCCCAGACTGCCGCTAGATCTTCTGCCGACAGCTCCAGCGCCACGGCGACTTGTCGCATCGTCGCCACGCGGAGGATCGGGAGCAGAACGATGGCCGATCCCCCGTTTTGGTCTCGAAGATTCAACAGGAGAGCCGTGCGCTGCCGGAGCGGTAGTTGAAGTATCTCGTCCCACACCCGCCGCAGCTTCGCCCGCCGGTCGAGCGCCTCGTCAATCACCCCGCGCGGGTCCGACGATAATTGCGACAGGTCGCCGGGGCGCTTCGTCTCTTCTTCGGTCTGCGGGCGCGCATCGCGGATTCCCAAAACTTCCGCCATGACAGACACGAGTTCGTCAATTTCCAGCGGGGAGTTTGTAAACTCAAGGATGGCCCCAACGAGTTCACCGGGGTTCAATCGCGCCAGGGCAGCGCCCCGAAACCTTCCGCGCAGGAAATTATCGAGGCCGTCTCGCCCTTCGCGCAACGGGTTGATCCCGGCCTTGTCGGGATGGGCCCACCGAGCGAGGCCGCACAACATCTTCCGGTTTTCGCCTTCGCGGAGCGCCAGCCCTACCTGATGCGTGAGAATGTATCTCACCTTATTCTTCAGGCTGTACCGGTTGGGATACTTCTGGCGCAAGTATTCGTCCGAGGCGTTATAGGCCATCGTCGCGACGTAGCTGCGCAAGCTTGAAATGGATGTTTCCGGCGGGGACCTTTTGTAGTCGCGCAAGGTGCGGACCAGTCTGACAATGACTTCGTTGGAAACATCTTCTACTTCTTGACGGTCGCCACTGACGCCCAAGCGCGAAGAGGATGCTTTCAACTTGAAGCCGATGATGTCTTGGATCAGAGGCTGGGCGTGGTTGACGATTAACTGCTCAAGGATAGCCTCAGACTCGGCTTCGGTGCGCGCGTCGAGAAACGGCAACAATAAGTCGTTAATCTGAGATTCCGCCGTTCCCTGATTCACAGCCTGACACCTCTGCGATCAATGAGATAACCCGGTCGCGCCGATTACATAGTGGGCCGCCCGATCCAGGCGTTGATGCTCTTGGAGGCAAAAGCCTCTACTGCTTATCTGCCCTCCCCGGCGATGACATTGACGGTGGTCTGTTGTCGCGTCCCCATTTCACAGGAGTTGCGCCCATGCGCAAGACGAGCCGACCCCCGCGCGTGATTTCGTCGTGCTTCAACCAGGCGCGGTCCAGTGGCCGCCCATCGAGAGTCGCTGATTGCACGTATGCATTCGTCGCGGAAGTGGCAGTTGCTTCGATAATGAAAGTGCGGCCGCCGCCCAGATTGATCGTTGAGCGTGAAAACAGTGGACTGCAAATGTAGTAGAAAGGCTGGCCCGCGTTTGGATACAACCCCATTGATGCCCACACGTACCACGAAGACATCGCGCCGCTGTCGTCATTCCCCGGGAGACCGCCGCGGCCGGTGGTGTACTCGGTGGCGAGAATGCGACGCACACGCTCCTGAGTGCGATCCGGGCGTCCCGCATGGATGTAGAGAAACGCAGCGAGAAAGTCCGGTTCGTTGTTGTGGTTGTAGAGTCCGTTATTGAACGACGGATCGCGAGTCGGCGGATTAGCAAAGAACGCGTCGAGCCAGGCGATAAAAGGTGCGTCGCCGCCCAGCTTGTTGATGAGTCCCTGTGCATCGTGTGGCACATAAGTGCCGTAGATGTAACCGCTGCCTTCGTAGAACGGCGCATCCCAGTAGCTGAAATCATTGTCAGGATAAAAATGCGCGGCGGTAAACGGTGTGAGCCACGACCCGTCGCCGCGACGGGGCCGCGCCGATCGAGTTTCATCGTTCCAGACGTTCATCCAATTCTTTGAACGCTCAAGATATTTTTGACTGTCGGCACTATGACCGAGGGCCTTGCCGACTTGAGCGATACAAAAATCATCGTAGGCGTACTCCAGGGTTCGAGATATGGAGCGCGGATAGTTCATGCTGATGTAGCCAAGTCGTTTGTATTCCAGGAGAGCGCGGCCCTCGTAGAGGGGGCGGGGGCTCTCGACCTCGGCGTTCTTAACGAGCGCTTCGTAAGCTTTAGCGTAATCGAACCCTTTCACGCCTTTAGCGATCGAATCTGCCACCACGACATCAGCGTTTGAGCCACCCTGCGTCATACCGTTAGCGCCGGCGATGCGCGAATCGGGCATCCAACCGGTATGTTGAAAAGTGTCGACGAGAGAACGCACCATGTCGCGCTCGCGCTCGGGCTGAATCAACAGCAGGAGCGGGAAGTGAGTGCGAAAGGTGTCCCAGATTGCATAGAAGTCTTCGTAATGAGGTTCAGAAGAATCCCACCAGGCGTTCTCTCCCGTAAGGTCGTGCGGCATGTAGTGCGAGTGATAGAGAGCCGTGTAGAAGATTTTTTGCTGCTCGTCCGTTCCGCCGTCGATCTTGATCTGGCCTAAGACACTCTCCCATGCAGCTTCAGCCTTGCGCCGGGCCGCGTCGAAGTCCCAATCGGAAATCTCCTGCAGGTTTGTCCGCGCTTTTTCCGTACTGATGAAAGAAACCGCAATTTTCAGCTGTACCGTCGGATTGCTCGTAGTGTCGAACGTGGCGTAGGCGCCAATCTTTCCTTCATTGGCAGCGGCTACCGTCCCGGGTTCGATGTGGCCGTCGCGCCAGGTCCCGAAAGCTTTGAAAGGGCGGTCAAACTCAGCGGAAAAATGGATCGTATACGGCGACTGGTTCCAACCGCCGATGAAATTGCCGCTGCCCTCAATCCGGTTAGGAGCGATAACGTGCACCCAGCAATCAACCGGATGTGGATTCTTGATAGCGTTGTTTCCGGATTCCGGTTGCACTACTGAACTGGCTTCGATCAAAACATGAGACAGACTCGATGCAGGAAAAGTGTAGCGATGCATGGCCACGAGGCGCGTCGCAGTCAACTCGGCTTTCACTCCAGAGCGCGTGAGGCGAACACTGTAGTAGCCCGGAGTTGCCGCTTCGTCAGACTTGGGCGAGCCAAGGTTATTCGTTCGTAACTGGCCCACGAGTGGCGTTGTCAGAAAGTTGCCGTACTTGCTGGCGCCACCTGTGCCGCTGACGTGAGTCTGACTAAAACCAAGGATGTTCTCGAACGAGTTATACCCGGCCGTCGTCGGATTTCCTGTGTCTGGGCTGGCATGAACGAAGCCGAAGGGGATTTGCGCGCCGGGAACGATGTTGCCGCCGTTCTCTGTGCCGACGAAAGGGTCAGCCAGGTTGGTCAGGGGTTGATTGCGCGTTTGCGGTAGTACGGTTACGGAAGAACTAAGTAGTAAAGAGGCGCATGCAATTGCGCAGACAAGGGTTTGCAGTTGAGATCCAAGCCTGGTTTTCATTTTGGTGGAGGATACCTGCCGAGAGTCTCGTAGCCAGCTGGTGATTTCTCAAATACCGATCTCAGTCCTCAAGTACTCGCGGCTCCGAACCGCACTTTCAAACGGCTGAACATCAGACGTGCGCGTGTCGACGTCCTGCTCCACAATGGCCCAGTCGGTATATCCAACTTTCCTCAGATCCTGAATTACTGACTTGAGATCGACCGCGCCCTCGCCGAGTTCGCAGAACACTCCACGACGCACCGCTTCCAGAAAGCCGACGCTATCCCGACGCGCCTTCTCTAACACAGGCTGCTTCACATCTTTCAAATGCAGGTGACGGATGCGCGTGCCGTACAAACCTACAGCTTCGACCGGATCGCCGCCACCAAAAAAGTAGTGGCCCGTGTCCAGGCACAGACCAAGCAAGTCCGGGTCAGTGCTTGCGCACAAGCGCGCGATCTCTTTTGGAGTTTCCACAAACGTACCGGCGTGATGATGGAAAACGGCAGATAGCCCAAGCTCAACGCAAGCCTCGCTAACCCGCTGAAGAATTTGCGCCGCGCTTGACCATTGCTCGTCAGTCAGTCCGTCGCGCTCTTCGTCAACTCGACCGGAGACGGCGATGCGCGCTTCGTTCATCTCATCCGCGAGGACGATCAGGCGAGCGCCGGACTTGGAGAGGAGTTGTGCCACCTCGAGCGCTTCTCGATAACCTTCCTCGTGGCGTTCAGGATGCGCGAGGGGAAGGGGTACGAAGCTGGCGACCAGGTCCAGTCCGCGCGCGGACAGTTCCGTAGTCAGCACATCCGGGTCGGTCGGAAAGTAACCGTACGGGCCAAGTTCAGAACCCGCATAACCGGCTCGAGCGATCTCATCCATAACCGTTTCATACGGCACTTGCTCGCCCCAGCCGGCAACTTCCATCACACCCCAGCTCACCGGCGCATTCCCAACCCTGATGCTCATGTAGATGTCCCCTCGTGTTCCTCAACCCGCCGTGAATTCGTGTTCCGAAACGAATCGTCCGACGAAAACTAGCGCGCCTCGGCCACATTCACTGGACGGTTTTCCTTGAATGAGAGCGTGGCCGCGACACTAGCTTCCAAAGCCGCAACTCCATCCGCACAAGTTACTCCCGGCGGCTTACCACTAGCGAGGTTCTCAACGAAGTCCTGAAGTTGAGTAATGTAGGCTTGCTCGAATCGTTCGGTGAAGTAGGGCACTGTGTCGTGAGTGATTCCGTGCTTCGTCATGACCAGAATCGGTGTCTCGCGCAGGTAGCCGATCTTTAAGGTTCCTTCCGTGCCCAGGATCTCGGTGCGGATGTCATAACCGTAGACTCCATTGCGGCTGAGATCAATCGTCCCCAACGCCCCGCTTTTGAAATAGAGACTTGTAATCGCGTTATCAACGTCACCGATCTCTTTCATTTCCGGATAGGCAAGCGTCCCGGCGATGCTGTAGACGCTCGCGATCTCCCCCATGAACCAGCGGGCGAGGTCGAGGTCGTGGATCCCACAATCAATAAACAGCCCGCCGCTGTGCGCCGGGTCAAGGTATTCAAGACTCGGCCGATACGGATCGCGCGATGATGATTTGAATACTACTGGCTTGCCGATCTCGCCTGCTTCGAGCTTCTGCTTGGCGGCGAGGTAACCCTTGTCGAACCGCCTCATGAAACCCATTTGGAAGAACACACCCGTTTCTTCGACAGCGCGCAGCATCGCGCGCGCAGGCTCCAGAGAGATTGAGAGCGGCTTCTCACAGAAGATCGCTTTGCCTTGCTTCGCAGCCTCTAAGACGATCTCCTGGTGCGTGCTTGTGGGGCTGACAATGACTACCGCCTCAACCTCTTTGTCAGCGATGAGCTCCTGGTACTTGTCATATCGTTTGCCGACACTTAGTTCCGCAGCAAGCGATGCGGCCGCAGCTGCGTTCACATCAGAAACGGCCACGAGTCTTGCCCCAGCGATGCGCCCACTGAAATATTTTGCGTAGGCACTACCCAGCCGGCCTAGTCCAATCACTCCGATTCCCAGTTTGTTGCCCATGTGTCCTCGCTGATTCGGTATGCGACTAAGAAGTTACTTGCTCGCGTCGGTAGTCGCTGCGTTCTCTTTCGTGATCAGTTTGATCGGGACGACGATCTCTTCCTTAATCGGCTCGCCTTTGATCAAATGATAGGCGTTCTCCACTGCCAGTGCGCCCATTTGCGCAGGGGACTGCGCCACGGTTGCATCCATAGTGCCGTGCAGCACTGCCTGACGGGCTTCATCCGACGCGTCAAAGCCGACAACAGTAATCTGTCCGGTCTTCTTCGCGGCTGCGATCGCTTCGACGGCGCCCAGCGCCATGAGATCACTACAAGCGAAGACGGCCTGAACATCCGGATGAGATTGCAGAATGTTCTGAAACACGTTGAAGCCCTGATCTCTTTCCCAGTTGGCGGTCTGTGAAGCGACTATCTCGATACCCGGCGTTGCTTTGATGGCCTCTCGGAAACCTTTCATTCGCGAGTCGCCAGTCTCATGGCCGGGGATGCCTTCCAGCACTGCGACCTTGCCTTTGCCATTTAGCTTTTTCGCAATGAACTCACCGGCCAGCTTGCCGCCCTCGTAGTTATCTGAGCCAATGAAGCTGGCAACCTTGCCCTTGGACTCGCTGAGCGCCTTAGGATCCACACGCGTATCAACGATCAGCACGGGAATGTTTGCGCTGTTAGCCTTGGTGATAGCGGGAACGATCTCGCGTGAACCACTCGGCGTCACGCAGAGAGCCGCGACCTTGGTCTGAATCAGGTTCTCGACGATCTGCATCT
The DNA here is from genome assembly GCA_040005515.1 of bacterium. Taxonomy (GTDB): domain Bacteria; phylum Acidobacteriota; class Blastocatellia; order Pyrinomonadales; family Pyrinomonadaceae; genus PSRF01. The sequence goes on along the minus strand of JBDTYQ010000010.1, from coordinate 3,897 downwards.
GCTTCTCGACATCGACCTCGCGCTCAGCTGCCTGCACCACAAGAGTTACGCCGAGCTTCTTTGCTTCCTCCTCAGCGCCCCTTTGCATCTCGACAAAGAAGGGATTGTTAGCAGTCTTCATCACGAAGGCGATGCGCGGCGCTGAGCCCGCCTGCTCGGTTCCTCTTTGGCAACTGATGAAAGCGATTGAAAGTACTCCCAGCAGGATTAGGATCTGGACCTTCTTCATAAGCGTGTCTCCTTCGCAACTAACATTTTTCTTATTGGCTTACTTGCCCCGCCTCTTTAGTGCCATATCAATCAGCACGGCGATAATGATAACTGAGCCGATCACGACTTGCTGAATAAAAGATGAGACGCCGAGAAGGTTCAAACCGTTCCGCAGCACGGCCATTATTAAAGCGCCGATCAAAGTTCCCAGAACTGTTCCTTCACCACCCAGCAAGCTAGTGCCGCCAATTACAGTGGCGGCAATCGCATCCAACTCGTATGACATGCCGGCAATCGGTTGGGCTGAGTTAAGGCGCGCCGTCAGTAGTATGGCCGCGAGTCCGCTCAGCATGCCGGCGAGACCGTAGACCATCGTCTTATACAGCTTGACGTTGATTCCCGAAAGTAACGCGGCCTCTTCGTTGCCGCCGATCGCGTATGTGTAGCGGCCCAGTTTGGTTCGGCGTAAAACGAAATGGGCGATCACATAGACGGCGACCATGATGATGACCGGCGTCGGAATGCGGAGCACTTCGCCGGTGGCGAGCGAGCGAAAGTTCTCGTCGAAGCCCGAAATGGGACGGCCTTCGGTGAACATCAGGGCGAGTCCGCGCGCGACACTCATCATCCCGAGTGTAGCGATGAATGGAGGCAGGCGTCCTACCGTGATCAGCAAACCATTGACCACGCCGCAGAGCAGGCCCGCAGCCAAGCCGGCAGTTAGAGCGATCGGTAGGGGAGTGCCTCGATGAAGCAGGCTCGCCATCACCACTCCGGAAAGTGCGAGCACTGATCCCACTGAGAGATCAATTCCCGCAGTGATAATGACGAACGTCATGCCGACCGCGATGATCGCGATGATCGTTGCCTGTTCGGCGACGTTCAGCAGGTTTGAAATAGTCAGGAAATGAGGCGTCAGCGCCCACAGCACGACGACCAGGCCGAGCAGGCCCGACAGCGTTCCCAGTTGTCGCCCGTAGTGAGAGAAGAAATTCTGGCGGAGGGCTATTCCCCCAAGGCGCATTGTAGGATCCTCTCTTGGGTGGCCTCTGCTGCAGAGAACTCACCCGAGATGCTGCCGCCGCGCATGACGAGAATGCGATCGCTCATGCCTAGTACCTCAAGCAACTCCGACGAAATCATGATGATCGCGACGCCGGCAGCCGTGAGCCGGTTCATGATTTGATAGATTTCGGTTTTCGCGCCGACGTCGATGCCGCGCGTCGGCTCATCAAAGATGAAGACGTCTGCCTCAGAGCAGAGCCATTTACTGAGAACCACCTTCTGCTGATTACCGCCGCTTAAGAACACGACCTTCTGATCGAGACTGGGCGTTCTGATCCGCAGCTCCTTGACGTAGCGATTGGCCGCCTCGTCTTCTTCGGCGGCGTCCATGATGCCCCAGTTCGAAAATTTGTCCACGCTCGATAAACAAAGGTTCTCTTTGACGGACAGCGGCAAGACCAATCCCTGAGACTTCCGATCTTCTGTCAGAAATCCCAAACGCGAATTTATCGCGCTACGCGGTGACCCGATCCGTTTTGCAATTCCGTTCACGTAGATAGTGCCGGACTCGATCTTGTCGAGACCAAATATCGCACGCGCCAGCTCTGTCCGTCCGGCTCCCATCAGTCCAGCGATTCCCAGAACCTCGCCCTGGTGAACCGAGAAGCTGATGTCTTTCAAACCTCCGGAAGTGTTTAGTCCTTCGACTCGCAACGCCTCTACGCCTTTCTTCGCTTTCTCTTTGGGAAACAACTCAGTCAGTTCGCGGTTGACCATCAGGCGGATCAGTTCTGCCTTGTCCATCGCCTGCACGTCGTACGTGCCGACGGTGCGTCCATCGCGCAAGACGGTGACGCGGTCGCCGATTTCAAAGAGCTCTTCCATGCGATGAGAGATATAGATAATGGAGACACCCTTCTCTTTAAGACTGCGAATGGTAGCGAAAAGCTCTCTGATCTCATGCTCTGTGAGTGCTGCAGTGGGCTCATCCATGATCAGGATTCTGGCATCGAGGGAAAGCGCCTTCGCCACCTCGACCATCTGCTGTTCGGCAACTCTCAGTTCTTTGACTAGAGCACGGGGATTCAAGGTCAAGCCCAGCTCGCTCAGGGAGCGCGTGGCGGCCTGAAAGATACCGCGCTGATCGATGAGCCCGGGCAAGCGCTCAGGCTCGCGTCCGAGAAAAATGTTTTCGCCGATCGACAGGTGCGGGATGAGATTGAATTCCTGGTAGATGGTGCTGATACCGAGCGTCTGCGCGTGCTTGGGATTCTTGATCTCGATCTCGGCGCCGTCGAGCACTATCTGGCCGGCGCTCTTTTGGTAAGCGCCGCTGAGGATCTTCATCAACGTAGACTTGCCCGCGCCATTCTCGCCCAGCAGAATATGAACCTCGCCGCGGCGCAACTCGAAATCAACATCATCCAGAGCCACGACGCCAGGGAACGTCTTTCTGATATGACGCATTTCCAGCACGGGGGCATCAGTCATATGGTTGACCTGACTCGCGCAGCTCGAGCCTCAGCTTCCGATCGCTTGATGATTAGAACTTGCGCGACCACTCCTTGGGCCAGCGCTCGATCACTACTTTCTTTTCTGTGTAGAACTCGATGGCGTCGCGGCCCTGACTGTGCATCACGCCGAGGAAGCTGTCCTTCCAGCCGCTGAACGGGAAGTAGGCCATCGGTGCCGCCACGCCGATATTGATGCCGACGTTGCCGGCTTCTACCTCATAGCGGAATTTGCGAGCGGCGGCGCCACTTGTGGTGAAGATTGAAGCCGCATTGCCGTAGAGACTTTGAGACAGAATAGCGAGCGCTTCGTCCACCGTATCGGCATGAACCAGACTGAGCACCGGGCCGAAGATTTCAGTCTTCGCAAGCTCACCTCCCGCAGGGACGTTGTCCAACACCGTCGGCTTGAGAAAATTACCCCGCTCGTGGTTTGTTACGCTCGCCCCGCGACCATCGAGCAACACTGAAGCCCCTTCACTCTTTCCTTTGCTGATCAGCTCTTCAATGCGTTTCTTGCTTGCGCCGGTGATGACCGGGCCCATTTGGCTGGCTTCTTCAAGTCCGTAACCAACCTTTATGCCTTCCGCACTCGCCGCAATCGCGTCTCTGAAGGTATGGCGGGCATCACCGACGGTAATTGCAACGGAGACAGCCAGACAGCGTTGCCCGGCGCAACCGAAAGCGCTATCGCTGACGATCTGCGTTGTCGTCTCCAGGTCTGCGTCCGGCAAGATGACAACGTGGTTCTTGGCTCCGCCCTGACACTGGACGCGCTTACCGCTGGCCGAGCCACGCGTGTAGATATACTTCGCCACCGGCGTCGAACCGACGAAACTGATCGCGCGAACTTTCGGATGATCGAGCAGCACATCAACCACTGGCTTCCCACCGTTCACCAGGCTGATGACACCGGGCGGTAATCCTAGTTGCTCAATCAACTCAAATAAACGCCGCATCGTCAGCGGAACTTTCTCTGAAGGCTTCACGATGAAAGTGTTGCCGCAGGCGATACCGTACGGTATGAACCAGAACGGAACCATCACAGGGAAGTTGAATGGCATGATGACGGCGACGACGCCCAGCGGTTGACGAATCATCATTTCGTCAATGCCTCTGGCGACATCTTCGAGGTTGTAGCCTTGCATCAGCGTCGGGATGCCGCAGGCCA
>JBDTYQ010000009.1:0-74874 GCA_040005515.1 bacterium | reverse complement strand
ATAGTGGTGACAAAGCTCCTGAATGATAACCCCGAAGGGGGTGAACCCGAAACAGCAGCTTAGCACGCCCGGGCAGGCTTCAGCGGTGGTTACCAAGAGTGGCGCCAACCTTTTCGAGCAACTCACCAACCTCGAACGGTTTAGTAAACATTTCCACGCAACCGGCCGCACGAACATCATCCTCAACCGCCTGGGTCAGGAAAGCGCTAACAACAAAGATCGGTGTGTTTGAGAGTTTGGGGGTGGCGTGAATTTGTCGCGCTGTTTCCACCCCATCCATCTCCGGAAGAGCCAGGTCCATGATGATTAGATCAGGGATCGTACCTTTCGCTTTCAAGAGGCCTTCGACCCCGTCTTCGGCTTCTAGAACTCTGTAACCCTTGCGGCGAAGAACCGTGGAGATCAGTTCGCGAGTATCACGATAATCCTCGATCACGAGGATGGTTTGCGCTGTGGCGAGTGCGCGTGCCAGGGACATGATTCACCTCTGAAGTCAGGAACGTCGAGATTTCAAATGAGGTGAACGGGGCAGGATTCAACACAAGCAGATTACCATGGAAGCGGTGGGGAATATCAAGGTCAGGGATGGCTTGATCGGGGATTCCGCTCCGTTTACTCCAGCTGCAAAATGGGGCCCTTCCGTAATACAAAAGAGTCCAACGCCCGACTGCCGAACGTTGGACTTTTTTTCGTTTGGTCGTGGGACTTACTTAGTAAGTTCAGCCACCACTTCGTTGGCATTGTAGACCTTGCGCATCATTTCCAGCATGCCGCGCACGTCTACCGAGATCGAACGATTCACCGCTTCGTCGTAATCGAAGTTTCCGACAAGCGACTGAATATTCCCGTCAAAAATCAAACCAACGAGTTCGCCCTTCTTATTAACGGTGGGCGAGCCGCTGTTGCCGCCGATGATGTCATTCGTAGTAATGAAGTTGTAAGGCGTCTTCAAATTCACCTGCGACTTCTTCGACATCAATAGCGGCGGAAGGTTGTAGGGAAATTTGGAGTTGAACTGCGCGGCACGAGCATAGAGCCCGCCGATTGTCGTAAACGGCGTGAGCTTGTTGCCGTTCTCCATGTAGCCCTTGACGGCGCCGTACGAGAGGCGAAGCGTGAAGGTCGCATCCGGATAGATCTTGTCGCCTTCAGTTTCGAACAATGCTCGGGCAATCTTTCCGTACGAGCCTCGCTCGACACCAACCACTTCATTCTCATAGCGCCGGCGTGCGGCACGTGCTTCTGTATCGATTGAGCGGGCCAGTTGAATCATCGGATCGGTTGAGGCATCGACTGCAGCCTTTCCGCCTGCCACCAGTTGTTTGCGGACTCCAACGTCCTTCAGCTTCGTACCCGACACCAACTCCGCGGCGCGGGCCTCCGGCGTCTTGCCCATTAGAACTTTCTGTGTGAGCGGGTCGTTCGCGCCGTAGACGTCACGCAACAAGGCAAGCGATGCCGCCAGTTTCACCTGCTCGAAATCGTCGTAGATCGTCATGTCGGTAAACAGAGCTTTTTCGAGAGACGGACGACGTGTCGTGTTGAACTCCGGCAAGCGCTCACTGTCCGGCTTCTCACTCTCATCAGCAAGGCGAACGATTGCTCGCGCTAATCCAAAGTAGGTTGTATTAAAGCCCGATGCCAGATCGAGGAAGCGTCGTTCGCGCTCGTAGGACGTTTCGCCATGTCGCGCGGCTGAGATCGCGTCCCAGGCATCGCCATACTCTTTCTGGCGACGTGCATCGGCAGCGACAGACTTCCGCAACGAATCTTCTGAGTGTTGCTTGCGCGTCAAGAGGTTCTTGTCCTGCAAGCCCGCGATTTGACCACGATAAACTTTTAAAGTGTTCTGCACACCGTTGAGTTCGTTCTGGGCGCGGCGGGTCTGCTCTTCACCCTGGGCCATGTAGTTTTTCAACATTGTCTCGCGACTTTCGAAGACGCGGATGAGCATGGGGATGGTGGTGTCGCGCAGAAATTCGAGATGAGCCACCGTATTCAGTCTCTGTGTCGAGCCTGGATGACCGGTCACAAACGTGAGCTCACCGTCCTTCGCACCTTCCTGCGACCACTTGAGGTAGTTATCAACCTTCAGCGGCTGATCGTTCTCATAGACGCGAACCAATCCCATGTCCAGGTTGAACCGGGGATAATTGAAGTTGTCGGGATCGCCTCCGAAGAAGGCCGTCTGAAACTCCGGCACAAACACTAGACGCACGTCTGTATATTTCTTATAGCGGTAAACGTTGTAACGACCGCCTTGATAAAAAGCGACTACATCTGACCGTAGCCCGGTTTTGGCGAGTGATTCTTTTTCCACTTCTGCAGTGGCAACGCGACGAGCCGCAAAGGCTTCGGCCGCGGACATTCCGTCCTTAACTGCGCCATTAATCCGCGGAGTCACATCGTCGATACTGATCAGCTGGTTGAGCTCCAATCCCGGAATCTTCAACTCTTCGGCCCGTGAGTGCGCGACGAAGCCGTCCTTCGCGTAATCCTTTTGCGCTGAACTGAGCTCGCCAACTGCATCCTCAACGATGTGGTAGTTCGTCAGAACCAGGCCTTCCGGCGACACGAACGACCCGGAGCCGCCGGGGAACCTGACCGATGCGAGTTGCAGTTTAGTCAAAAATGCATCGGTGACATCGAAACCATACTTACGTTTGATCTCTGCGCGCGGCACGTTGTTGAACGGCCACATGCCTTCGTCGAAAGCGGAAACGGGAATTGTCTGCAGCGCAAAGACCGCAAGGATAAGCCCGCACACTAATTTTCTTAATTTCATTTATCGTCCTCAATAAATTGATGTTTAGGAGAAGCTTTTAGAGCATTCTGCTTCCAAAATGGATGCCTGCCCGCGGAAGCCGGGCTCCGAAAAAGCTGAACCGGCTGAAAAGCAGTGGACTGACTTTAATGGGAGGTTTCCGGATCGTCAACCAAAGGAGGCCAGACGTCACTTGTACGCCACGATCGCCTCCATCGCAGGGTCTCGGTTCGCGCTGAACAGCGCAAATGTCGGCGGCGTATAGATCTGCGGCGCGGTCCAGGTGCGATAGTCCATGGGCCACGCGCTTTGCCAGTAGAGGTCTGAAACGTTTGCGAGCACTTTGCTGTACGGCAGCGTGAAGATCGTCTCCTCGCCGATGAAGTTGGGACTCGAGCCCGTTGGCTCCCCCACGAAGATGGCATTCGTGTGGCGCTCTAAAAACGAAACCGTATTCTGCGCGGCAGAAAAAGTTCGGCGGCCGATGATGACAAACAGCTTGCCGCGCTGGTTAATCAACTCGTTGCGGATTAGAGAGTAAAGCAGAGGTTGGCTAAGGAACGTATTACCGCCGTTGTTCCAACGCATATCGATAACGAGTTTTCGGACATCATTCCCGGCGATAAATTTAGACAGCCGGTCGGTAAACTGGGCGAGCGATTCCTGACCTTCGTTCCTCACTCCGTTGTACTGAAAGTAGAGAATCTTGTTCTCGGGCAGGAATTCATACCAGTAAGCGGCCGCTCTACTCTTCAAATAGAGTGGTACAGGGGTGCTTAACGTTTCTGGATAAGTGATCCACTTCTTGGGAAAGTTGTTCCAGATGTTTGGGTTTTCGCCGTCTGCAGGAACCGAGACCACTCGCTCGCTGCCCGCTGTGTCGCGGAAGGTAAGACTGATCTTGCTTGTCTCCGGAACCAACCCAAGGCCATTCAATAGCGCAAGGTTGCGCATGTGATAAGGACCTACCTGACTGGGCCAGAGATCGTTGTCCCGCTGAATAAGTGGGTCAAGAGCCTTGACGACTTCAGCGACAGTTCGATCGCCAAACCTAACTACCTGTGCTCCCAGCAAGTCTTTGTATTTGGGATCGCCAGCGATTACGAACAGGCCCTCTTTAAAGAGATAGAACTGCAACGGCAGTGACTGCGCTGACTCAGCGTGTTGCAATCGGCCCAGCACTCCTGTGTGCCCGTCACCAAGCCTTCTCATCAACTTCATCATCTCGATGAGAATCTGTGTATCGCTAAGTTTTGGAATCTCTTCGTTGAGTTTCTTCACACCCTGATCGAATTCTTCCCTCGTAAACCGCCGCGGCACACCCGGCACATATCCTTTCCGTTTCACTTCACGAGCGAGGAGCGCCAGATCGTAACGCCAGCCTTCGTCTCGCGTCATTTTACTAACGTCAGCAAGCCCAACGATTTTGTTAAATCGAGGATCGTCATGAAGAGACTGCAGGTCAGTATCCGTCTGCGAGTGCTCTAGACTGCGAAAGCCCATCTCGAAGGCCTTCTCAAGCCATTTGAGCGCCTGCTCCTTCTCGCCAATCAATGCAAAGCAGCAGGCAATGTTGTAGGCGGAATTAGAGGGAAAGCCGGAACCAAGCTCCATTGCTTTTTCGTAGGCTGGAATCGCGCTGCGATAGTCCTTGCCCTCGTAAAGCACGGTGGCCAGCTGGCTCCAAAATCGAGCGTTTACAGGGTTCACCGCGACCACGCGTTGCCACAATGAAGCAGCCTCCTTCCAGTCTTTAGAAGCGGCTTTGGCCTCGGCCTGATTAAGCAACGCAACAAAAGTCTGCTCGTCATCCGACGTCGCTGTCTGCGCGAAGGGTGCTGATGTGGCGAGAAAGAAGCAGCAAGCGGCGACGAACACAGAAAAAACGCAACGTGGATGGTTTAATGAGTTATTCATACTCTTGTGTAATGGACTGTTGGACTATGGTTCACGGAGGGCGTTCATTGGAGCGCGCTTTGACTCGGGTAGCTAGCCGGGTTTGCGGTTTAGAACTTCGCTTAAGAATCGCGAGACGGAGTCACTCCGGTAAGTGGTTCATGGGGAGCCTCCCGGATGTTATTCATTAGAACTGAGGATTAGAGCTGATTGCCGAGTCGCCGAGCAGCTACGAAACTATGGTTCCTGAGACTTTAACACCACGCATAAATCTTTTGTGGCAGAAAATCGGTCGCTGGGTTTGCCGAAGACCCCGGCCTGGCCCGCGGGACTTCAGCTCTGTGAGCGAGATCACGCGCGCTTCGGTCCAGTTGACGGCGCGCTGCGCAGGTTTGACAATCCCAACGAATGAAATCACGTAGCGACCATGGCAGTCAGCCACAACGGCCTGTCTCGGGCCCACGCTTGAGCCAGTTCGCACGGCAACTTCTGACAGCGTGGCAGGAACTGGCACTGCCAAAAGAAGGGCCGCTCGTTGTGGCGGCATCAGGTGGCGCAGACTCAACCGCCCTGCTTCTGGGTCTTGCTGAATTGGTTGCGGCGGGGCGCCTGACTTCGTCGGTAGTCGTGGCGCACCTCGACCACGGTCTCCGTAAAGTGAGCAAGCAAGACGCTGCATGGGTTATAGACTTCGCCAAGAGCCTGGGGTTTGAAACCATCAAGCGACGTAAGGACGTCCAGAAACTCGCAACGCGTACAGGCGATAATCTTGAACAAGCAGCGCGCCGGGCCCGCTACGCATTCCTCAAGACCACGGCCAAGCAGGCTGGATCGACCGTGGTGTTGACTGCCCACACGCTTGATGATCAGGCGGAGACAATCATGATGAGACTACTGCGGGGCAGTGCCGCCGAGGGCCTCAGCGGAATCGAAGCCGTGCGTTCGCTGGATGCTGGCTCGGATATCCGGCTCGCTCGGCCGTTGCTTGGATGGGCACGACGAGATCAGATCGAGCAGTATTGCCAGTCTCGACGGGTGGAGTTTCGCAGGGACGAAATGAACGGAGACGAGAAATTCGGGCGGGTGAGGGTCCGGAAGCAATTGCTGCCTCTTATGGAGACCTTCAATTCCCGGATCGTGGAGGCCTTGTCACGTACCGCTTTACTGCTTCGCGAGGATGCCGGCGCGCTCTCAGCTGATGCCGAGAACCTTCTTACCCGCGCCAGCGAAGGGCGGAAAGACAAATCCAAGCTGCCTTTTTTGAACGTAAATATCATGGCAGGCGCTCCGGTCGCCGTTCGGCGCCGTGCTTTACGTCAATGGATTCTCCGGGAACGCGGTCACCTACGAAGGTTGGAGATGGTTCACCTGCTGTCTGTTGACGGGTTGCTTGTGGGAAATCGAGGCGCTCGAACTATAGAGTTGCCCGACGGCGCGAAGGTTGTGAGGAATCGAGGCTGGCTGGAGTTAGTGCTTGGAACAAACGTCCCTTCCTCTCGTAAAAAGAGTTGAAAAAGGCCGTGCTAGTCTCTAGAATCGAAGGCGATGACACCGCCGGACCCAGTGACGGCGGTTTTTCCTTTTCGGTCGCATTCGGCGATAAGAGCGCAAAGAGGCAGCCAACAAGGCTGGCACAACCGCCACTTAAAAGTGGGCATCAAATCTTCGCGAATTTGCCGGCGGAAAGCGCTAGTATTTTTGCCGAAGCGGTTCGATCGGTGCAGGACAGACAAAGGACGCCCATCTGGGTTATGATCGACGTCGGAGGCTTTAATGACATTGAGTTCTACTGCTAGACAAATAATTTTCTGGTTACTAATCGTTGCCGGTGCGCTGCTTCTCTATAAGCTGGTGGTAAATCCTACCGGCAAGAACGCCACAGCGATCGACCTGGCGGCTCTATATGGCAAAATCGACGCACTCGAAATTAAGCAGATAACGGTTAAGCAAAGCGAAACAACCGCTCTGGACACACGTGGTCAGGAGTATCGCGTTCAGCTCTCAAACGAGCAGATGAAGAACGAGTTGTTCAAGAAAGCGAATGAACAAGTAAACAGCAAACCGCGAGTTGAAAAGTTTGAAGACGACTCCGGGAGCGGCAGTTACTGGCCCATGCTGCTTACCTGGGCGCCACTCCTATTTATTATTGGCATCTGGGTTTTCATGCTCAGACAGATGCAATCGGGCGGGAACAAAGCGCTGAGCTTTGGGAAGTCGCGCGCGAAGTTGCTGAACAATCAGCAAAAACGTGTGACGTTCAAGGACGTTGCCGGGGTGGAAGAAGCCAAAGAGGAACTCCAGGAGATCATAGAGTTTCTGAAGGAGCCGCAGAAGTTTCAGAAACTCGGCGGCCGCATTCCCAAAGGTGTCCTGATGATGGGCCCGCCGGGAACCGGTAAGACATTGCTCGCGCGCGCTATCGCGGGTGAAGCGAACGTTCCCTTCTTCTCAATCTCCGGTTCTGACTTCGTCGAGATGTTCGTCGGCGTGGGCGCTTCGCGCGTTCGCGACCTGTTCGAGCAAGGCAAGAAGAACGCTCCCTGCATCGTCTTCATCGATGAGATCGACGCGGTAGGACGTCATCGTGGCGCGGGCCTCGGTGGCGGTCATGATGAACGTGAACAAACATTGAATCAGTTACTGGTTGAGATGGACGGGTTTGAGTCGAATGACGGTGTCATCTTGATCGCTTCGACTAACCGTCCGGACGTTCTCGATCCGGCGCTGCTCCGTCCTGGCCGCTTCGATCGCCGCGTAGTCGTATCGCGGCCCGACGTGCGGGGTCGAGAAGGCATCTTGAAAGTTCATACGCGCAAGATTCCTCTCGGCGAGGACGTAGACATCAGCGTGATTGCCCGAGGCACTCCGGGATTTACTGGTGCTGACCTGGCAAACCTTGTAAACGAAGCTGCGCTCAATGCCGCTCGTTATAACAAAAAGCTCGTCGCGATGGCTGATTTCGAGTTGGCCAAAGACAAAGTCCTGATGGGCGCCGAGCGGAAGAGCATGGTCATTTCAAATGAAGAGAAACGCGTCACGGCCTATCACGAAGCCGGACACACTCTCGTTGGTTTGAAAGTGCCGAATGCTGATCCGGTCCACAAGGTGACAATTATTCCGCGCGGCATGGCGCTCGGGTTGACTCAGCAGTTACCCGAAGGCGATCGCCACAACTACAGCGAGGAGTACTTGCTGGGTCAAATAGCGATTCTGATGGGCGGCCGCATTGCTGAAGAGACCTTCCTGGGCGGCATCACGACTGGGGCGTCGAACGACATCGAGCGCGCCACCGAACTCGCAAGAGCGATGGTTTGTGAGTACGGCATGTCCGAAATGGGACCACTGACCTTTGGTAAGAAGGAGGAGCAGATTTTCCTCGGACGTGAGATCGCTCAACACCGCGACTTCTCAGAAGACACGGCCATTAAGATCGACAATCAGGTGAAACAGATTGTTACGACGCAGTATCAACGCGCTCGCAACATCATCGAAGAGAATCGCGACGCGATGGTCAGGCTTTCCGAGTGCCTGCTCGAGCGCGAAACTCTGGATGCGGTAGAAATTCGTCGCGTCGTAGCGGGCCTGCCGTTGGATGAAGTGGCGCCTGTGCCAGATCCTGGTGTTCACGATGACGATCGCCCGACCCTGAAAGAGTCGAAGCCAATCAAGTCAATCCTGCCGCCGATCACCGGCAATAATCCTGCTCCGGCGTAAAGCGGGGAATAGGAAAACAGGGGAATGGGGAACAGGCGAAAGCCTGGTCCCCTTTTTCGTCAAACACTACAATCGTTCACCGTCTACCCGTTCCCCTGTTCCCCTGTTCACCCTGTTCCCCTATTATCGAGTCATGATGCGCTCATGGAATATTGCAGGTCGCACGCTGCCCATTGGCGAACGGACACTCGTCATGGGCATCTTGAATGTGACGCCTGACAGCTTCAGCGATGGCTCTCAATTCTCTTCTCTCGATAAAGCGCTCGCGCACGCCGAGGAGATGATTGCCGCAGGTGCTGACGTCATCGACGTCGGTGGTGAGTCAACTCGCCCCGGAGCCGTCCTAGTCTCTCCGGAAGAGGAGCTCGCACGTGTTGTACCCGTTATCGAAGCATTGTCTAAACGAACCTCGGTTGCTTTATCGGTGGATACTACAAAGTCCCTCGTCGCACGTGCCGCACTTAACGCTGGAGCAGCAATCGTAAACGACATCTCCGCCCTGCGATTTGATTTTCAGGTCGCGGATGAAGCTGCAAGGTTCGGCGCTGGCCTTGTCCTGATGCATTCTCGCGGCACGCCCGCAACAATGCATCGTTTACCTCCGGCTGCAGACATCATGGAGGACGTGACCGGCAGTTTGCGAAGTAGCATCGCGATGGCCGGGAAACGGGGAGTGAAACGCGAATCGATCGTGATCGATCCCGGCATCGGCTTTGGTAAGACTCAGGAACAGAATATCGAGCTGCTGGCGAGACTGGATGAGCTGATCGCTGTGTTCCCCGATCTTCCGCTCCTCATCGGCACCTCGCGAAAATCGTTCATCGGCAAAATACTCGCTGCCGAGAATGCCGACCCTGTTCCCGTAGGCGAACGTCTGCACGGAACCCTGGCGTCGATTACTGCTTCAGTCCTACGCGGCGCGCACATCGTACGAGTTCATGACGTGAAGGCCACCGTTGAGTCCCTGCGGGTTGCAGACGCAATCGCGAAAACACTCGTGCCGCTGGAAACACACCACAACAGCTAACACCAGCTTACTGCCTGCTTGCCTAACCTTGAGTCCTGGGAGAGAATCCGTTTGTAATCATCAGCTGCTTTTCTACTGAGAGAGAGACTACTTCCCATGCGAAAACTTCTGCGCTTGTCCGGCTTCGCGGCCATGCTTCTATTCGTCTCGGGCTTTGCCGAATGCTACAAGCCAGTGACGAAGAACCAGCTGCCGTCGCGCATCCGGACGGTCGCAGTGCCGGCATTTCAGAACGATGCGTTGCGATACAAGATTGGCTCGCGCTTCACCGGGGCGGTCATCGACGAACTGATTCATCGTGGACGCGGACTGCGTGTGCAAGGTGACCGCGAAGGCGCCGACGCCGTTATCGAAGGCGTGATCAAGAGTTTTAGCTTTGCCGGCGTGCTGCTGGATGACAAGGGCCGGGCGCGCATTTTTGAAGTAACCGTGGTGGCGGCGGTGACTGTGCGAGACCAGGCTGAGAACCGCGTCCTCTACGACAATCAAAACTATGTCTTCCGCGGCGAGTATGAGTTCGCCAACGATCCGCGCAACTTCTTTAGTGAAGAAGATCCGGCGGTGATGCGGATGGCCCGCAACTTCGCCGAGAGCATCGTCTCGACGCTGACCAACGCTGTCGAAATCAAGAAATGACGTCGATATCACGCACAGAACTTGAGCGCTCTCTCAAAGACAGCCGGCTTAGTCCGACCTATCTTTTAATCGGCTGCGAATCATACCTACGAGATACTGCTGTGAAGTCCATCAGCGATGCGGCGCTGAGCGGCACGCTCCTGCGTGAATTCAACGAATCAACTTTCAGCCTGATTGGCGGCGGCGCTCCGGACGCCATCGCTGCTGCTGATCAAATGCCGATGATGTCCACTCGTCGCGTGATCGTCATCAAAGATTTTGCCAAGTTGCGCGAAACCGACGAAGACACGCTGATTCGCTACCTCGGAAATCCTTCGCCCTCTACTGTCGTGATCTTCAACACAGAGGATCTCGACAAGCGGAAGAAGTTAACCAAGGTATTGCTGGACAACTGTCTTGTTGTCGATTTCCCGGCGCTAAAAGACGGCGAGGCAAAAGCCTGGATCAAGACGCGCTTGAAAGAATTAAAGGTGACCTGCGACGACAATGCCTTGTCAGATATCGTGACACTCGTCGGCACTGATGTGCAGACCCTGTTCTCGGAAGTCGACAAGCTCGCATCAGCGGCCCTGATGACAGGGCGAATCACGCTTGAGATGGTGGATGAGCTGATCGGCCGCTCGCGGGAGCTTTCCAACTTCGAGTTGGGCGACCACCTTATGGCCCGGAACCGCAAGCGTGCGCTGGAAACCTTGCACCGGTTACTAAAGGGTGGAGCACAACCAGTGATGCTCGTCGGTGCGATCGCCGGGAACTATCATCGACTGGCGCTCGCTAAAGAGTATCTTACTCACGGTTCACGGGACGAAGTATTCCGCGCAGTGCCAATGCCCTTCTTTAAGCGGGACGCCTTTATCGCAACCCTGCAACGCAGTGATGCGGGCCGTATCGCTCATGGGTTAGCGTTGATCGCTGCCGCCGACCTCGCCATTAAGACTTCCCAGGCTACACCTCGACTCCAGTTGGAGATCTTAGTCTGTGAACTGGCGAGCTGACCTCTCAACTTAGTAGCCTTCCGTCAGCGCCTTCAGATCAGGCTCTACCCAACCCCGCCGCGCCGCCTCTGATTCCAGCATTTCCTTGCTGTAATATTCATAAACAATTCCAGAATCGCTCCACCGCTCCACCACGGCATTCGTTTGTTCCAGAAGCGATCCTTCAGCACCCAACGACGAGAGCGTTTCATGCACGAGCTTGACCCAGAAAACCGTCATCGTTTCATGATAGTTCGCGAGGCAACCGTGATGTTCAAGAAAACGGTGCAGGCTCGCGCGCATGCTGTTGAGCGCTGCAGTGGGATTAGAGTCGCGCGAATACCAAACAGCGAGCGCCAGATGATCGCGATGAGGGAAGTCATCCTTGCCGGTGATGCACGACTCGAAACCGCGTACGATGTTCTTGATCTCCTGCTCGCTTTGATAGTGACGTTTCATCTGTTCACCTCATTCGTTTGAAATGAATGCCGGTCTACATTGCGCGTTCACAAATAAAAAGCGAGGCGAACCAAAATTTGGCTCGCCTCGCATACCACTAAAATTGTAAGCGTCTTATTTAGCTGCTTGATTGGCGCTCGTCGTTAGACGTGACTTGTAACGCGCTGCAGTGTTCTTGTGCAAGACACCCTTCTGCACGGCTTTGTCGATCGTCGACACCGTCTTCGGCAACAGTGCGCTCAACTCTTTCGCATCGCCGGTTAAGGCCTCGCGAAGTTTCTTGATTGAATTCCTGACACGCGTACGATTGCCCTTATTGATCTGCTTGCGCTTCTCATTCTGGCGCATGCGCTTTTCTGCTGACTTATGATTTGGCATCCACTCTCCCAAAGTGCTTCCCGAGTCATGTTCACCCGGAATTCTTATCAATTACCCTGCATAACTCGCTATTTTCTGTTAGCGCAAGTGACGGAGTATAGGGATCGCATCCGGGAGTGTCAAGCGACGAGCAAGTGCGATAGCGAGGTCATGAGGCCTGGATCAACGCTCATTTGACACCCATGTAAAGCCTGTAGTAGCGTCCCACTCGAAGCATATGTTAACAATCCTTGCGCACGCTCACACCGTCTTCCCTACAAGTTGCGCACCCCAATGAAAGAGGAGTTCTTGAAGAAGATTGAACTTCCGCCCAGGGGTCTGGAAACCTTATTTGGTGTTCACGATCAGAACATCAAATATCTGGAATCGCTTCTGGCTGTGCGCATCAATGCTCGCGGGCAAGACGTCTCCATTGACGGCGATCCGAAGGACGTCGAAACCGCCGAACGGATCCTTGACGACTTTTCAGAGCTCTTCAAAGAGGGACGGCAATTCACCGACAAAGAACTGCGCGAGGCGTTTGCACAAATCGCCGAGGACCGCGCCTTCAGTCTGCGCGATTACTATACCAAGTCACGGTTCAACCCGGCCGGAAAGAAACAGGTCGCGCCGAAGTCAGCCACGCAGCGCAAATACATTCAGACAATACAAGACCGCGATGTAGTTTTCGGTATCGGAGTCGCCGGCACTGGGAAGACCTATCTCGCCGTGGCTATGGCCGTCCAGGCCCTGATGCAGAAGCAAGTCAATCGGATCGTCCTCGCTCGTCCGGCAGTCGAGGCTGGTGAGAAGCTCGGCTTCCTGCCGGGCGATCTGCAAGAGAAGGTTGATCCTTACTTGCGTCCCCTCTACGACGCTTTGTTTGATCTGATCGACTATGAACGCGTGACACGATTGTTGGAGAAGCGCGTGATCGAAGTCGCACCGCTTGCTTTCATGCGCGGTCGAACCTTGTCCGATGCCTTCATCATTCTCGACGAAGCCCAGAACACAACCAGCGAGCAGATGAAGATGTTTCTCACGCGCATCGGCTTTGGTTCGAAGGCAGTGATCACTGGTGACGTAACTCAGGTGGACCTCCCGGCAGGAAAGCGGAGCGGCTTGATAGAGGCCGAGCGCGTGCTGCAAAATCTTGAGGGCATCGATTTTGTCTACTTTACCGAGAAGGATGTCGTCCGTCACAAGCTGGTTCAAATGATAATTCGGGCCTACGAAGACCACACCAAGAAAACCAATATCTAGGACGCGGGTTCGCAAGTGCTGCCAGGCGCAGTTTCCTTGCAGACTGCAGTCGCCTTTGTAACCTTGCCTCAGATTTTCATCAATGATTGAGGTTGTCAGCCGACAGCGGCGCAAGAAAATCGACTGCCAGCGCTGGCAGTCTTTTGCTAAGCAGGCACTCCGAGCAATTGGCGACGACGTTGTTGACGTTACTATTGCCTTCCTTTCCAATCGTCAAATCAAGGAACTGAACAAGCGCTTTCGAGACATTGATCGACCCACCGACGTTCTTTCATTTCCCGCAAGCGATAATTTCGACGCCTCCGTGGATCCCAATCTCGGCGACATTGCCATCGCTGTTGAACTTGCGGAAAGCCAGGCGCTGGAAAATAAACTTGAATTTGATCGGGAGATTGCGCAGCTCATTCTTCACGGCTTGCTGCACCTTCATGGCTATGATCATGAAACGGATAAGGGCGAGATGAACAGACTGGAATTACGTCTGCGGCGGAAATTGGGTATTTGAGTCGATGAAATCGCTGGATAGCCAACCGACTTATGGCTCGCAGCGTTGCAGCAATCAGAGTTACTCGATTCATACCAGACGCGAATCCAGACCATTTACCATTTGCGATTTACCCTTTACTATTCACTAGCCGATGCAAATTGAAATAGTACTCACGATCCTGCTGCTGTTTGTCTTGTCTTTGCTTGCCACAGTCGATATGGCCTTTGGGCAGTTGAGCGACGTGGGATTGCGACGCCTGATCGGCGAGGCGGAAGAGCGGCCCACCGCCCGCTCAACCATATTCCTCCGTCAGGTCCTGGAAAATCGTCAGCGCTTCAGCTTCACTCTTTCAGCGGCGATTCAGATGCTGCTGGTGGCAGTGGCCGTACTTGTCACGTCAATCTCACTCAGCCTCTTTTTGAATACCCGTTACATCCTCGTCGGGCTCACGACCGGGCTGGTGCTCGCGGGAATCTTTCGTCAGCTGATCCCTCTCTTACTTTCAATTCGAAATCCTGAGGCCACGCTTCTCTTTCTGCTTCCATTAATTCGACCCTTCTTTCGCGTGATGGCATTCGTCGCCGATCCCTTTCACAAGTGGTTCGATCGCTCGCGGCGCCGGGAGCAACAGCAGGAGAACGGCGAAGAAGAGCCCGAGCAGGACACCACTGACGACATTCAGGCGCTGATCGATGTCGGCGAAGCAGAGGGCATCCTCGAAGAAGAGGAAGGCGAACTGATTCATTCGATTATCGAATTTGGAGACACGCGCGTGGGAGAAGTAATGACCCCGCGGCCGGATATTATCGCGGTTGCTGCTAATGCGAGCGTCCGTGAAGCACGTGATGTGATTATCGAATCGAAGTATTCACGTCTGCCGGTTTATCGGGATCAAATAGACAACGTCGAGGGCTTTATCTACGTTCGCGACCTATTGCAGTGCTGGGCCGATAACGAAGAGACCGAACCGATCGGACCTCTCGTGCGCCCCGTCTACTTTGTTCCTGAGACGAAGTCTGTCGCTGAACTCCTCGAGGAGATGCAGAAGGCGCACGTACAGCTTTCGATGGTCATCGACGAATACGGCGGCGTGGCCGGACTTGTGACTGTGGAAGACATCCTTGAAGAGATTGTGGGCGAGATAGAAG
Source organism: bacterium (assembly GCA_040005515.1). Lineage (GTDB taxonomy): Bacteria > Acidobacteriota > Blastocatellia > Pyrinomonadales > Pyrinomonadaceae > PSRF01. Next base: position 60,149 of record JBDTYQ010000009.1, on the reverse strand, counting down.
ATGAAGACATCGGCGGTGACGAGGAAGAAATCGTCGAAACCGCTGACGGCGGCTACGAAGTACTTGGCTCGACTCAAATAGGTAAGATCGAGCGACTCTTCGATATGGAGATCGAAGACGACGACTTCACAACCATTGCAGGCCTGGTGATTAATGAATCGGGAAAGGTCCCACTCTCCGGCGAACACTTGTCGTTTCGTGGCTTGGAGGTTGAGGTCCTCGAAGCAGATGAACGCCGCATAGGACGCTTACTCGTAAAGCGAGCCGCACAAGAAAACGGAAACGCTTCTGAAAAGGCATGATGTCTGAGAGCTGGGAAAACCGACGGGACCTTGACGAGAGTATGAAACCCTCTGCTTGCGCGGCCTGCGGGGGTGACTTTGACTGCGGAGCTGCGCTTCCCCGGTGCTGGTGTACCGAGCTAAGCGTTACTGATAACAAGCTCGCGGAGTTGAATGCGCTTTATGCCGGATGTCTCTGCCGAAAATGCCTGGAGCGCTTTGCCGGTGAGAAATCGCAATAGTCGGTTATCTAAATTCATTTGAAGCAAAGAACGATTGCATGACAAAGAAACGAAGCAAGTTCCTCAAGGGAAAAAGAATCGATCCGGCGCCCATAACGTCTGAAACCACATTGACGGATCTAGTAGACGAGTCCTTTCTCGCCTACAACGGCGCGCGCTTGCGCGAGGCCTGTCAGCTCTTCGCTCGGAAAATGCTCGAGCCTGAAGTCACGGTTGGCCTATCGATCACCGGAGCTTTGACGCCCGCGGGTTTGGGCATCTCCGCGTTGATACCGCTGCTTAAAGCCGGTTTCGTTGATTGGATTATTTCTACTGGGGCGAATCTCTATCACGACACGCATTTCGGAATCGGGCTCGCGATGCACCAGGGCAATGCCCAGACTTCCGACATTGTCCTTCGCGAAGAAGAAGTCGTACGCATCTACGACATCTTCTTTGATTACTCCGTGCTACTCGATACCGATGCCTTCTTCAGAAAGATAATCGAAGCGAAAGAATTTCAGCGGGCGATGTCCACAGCTGAGTTTCATTATCTTTGTGGACGCTATGTATCTGAGCGCGAGCGAAAGTTGGGACAAAAAGACAAGTCTCTCCTGGCCGTTGCGTATGAGTATGCAGTGCCGATCTATACATCATCCCCGGGAGATTCATCGATCGGAATGAACGTCGCAGCAAAAGCCCTGCAAGGCAACAAGCTCGCGTTCGACCCGTCTTTGGACGTGAATGAAACGGCCGCCATCGTGCTTGCTGCAAAGCGAAATGTGGTAAAGAGCGCCGGTCGCGGCAAGAAGCAGGGTCGATCAGCAGTCTTCATCCTGGGAGGCGGTTCGCCCAAGAACTTCCTGTTGCAAACCGAACCGCAGATTCAGGAAGTGCTTGGCATTGACGAACGCGGCCACGATTACTTTCTTCAAGTGACCGACGCGCGCCCGGACACCGGTGGACTTTCCGGAGCCACGCCCGGCGAGGCAGTCTCCTGGGGCAAAGTTGATCCAGATCGTTTGCCGGACGCTGTGGTCTGCTATGTCGATTCCACAGTAGCGTTGCCGATCATTACGGCCTATGCTCTAGCCAAACACGACCCGCGTGTACCAAAGCGCCTGTATGATCGCCGGGCTGAATTCATGGGCCTGTTGCTGAGCGAGTATAAGAAATCAAAGCGCCGCTAAGCGTGATGAGTAATCCAACCATGGCAGTACCAGTGCCTGCGAATTACGACTGCACCAAGTGTCCAGCCTATTGTTGTGCAATCTATGAACGAGTGCAGGTCACCAAACGAGATATCATTCGCCTCGCTAAGCATTTTGGTGTGACTTATGAGACGGCACTGGTGCGCTATACCCGTCCCTACCAGAGTGAACGAGTCCTGCGACGCAAAGCTGATCCTATCCTCGGACAAGCCTGTAAGTTCCTAAATCCGGAGACTCGGCAGTGTGGCATCTACCATGCTCGTCCCGGCACTTGCCGGGAATATCCAGAGACGGAACGATGTGCTTACTACGACCTGATAGAGTTTGAACGTGGGCAGCAAGCGGATCCGGACGTTTTGCCACTAGTACGAATCACATTTAGAGATAACCCAGCACGCTAAGCTGAAGCAGGGACGATATGAGAGAACTTCTTTTGAAACTTGTCGGTAAGAAAGTCGATCTATATTGCGGCGGGTCATGCAGTCTGCGCGGCGAGGTGGTAAAGGTGGAAGACGGTGTGCTCTACCTCAACGACGATGAGCACAAGCTGTGTTGCGTGGCAGTAGACAAGATTGTCACTGTCTGGGATGCGCCCGATGAGGAACACCGCGCGGGGTTTGTCTCCAAATTGTAAATCGACCTTTAACTCAAAATCAAAAAGCCGACGTTGAAAACCAACGTCGGCTTTTACCTTTGATTGTTGTCGCGCTACTCGGTGACGGGTATCTCGCTGAGAGGCACGCGCCGGAATCCATCTATATGCGCTCTCCAGTAGTCGTTGAAGGGAGCGTAGACCACGCCATGGTGACGTGACGCGTGATAGAAACCATTCTCATCGGCAACGATGCCAATGTGCTTCAAATTGCTGAAGAAAACGAGGGTGCCGAACTTGGACTGTTCATCCAGCGTTGCCGGAGCAAAACGTGTCCAGAGCGTGCGGGCGCTGCCGCGCTCGAAGGTGATTCCCGCTGACTGAAAAACACTCCAAACCAGCCCGGAACAGTCGAAGGCGGTAGGTCCGGTTGCGCCCCAGACGTATGGTGCGCCGAGTCTCTGGTCAATCGCCGCGAGCATCATCTCCTGGAACTTGCCGCCGCTGACTCCGGGGAACGTCAGAGAAGCTGCGGCCTTGATATCTTCAGGCGAAGCGAGCGAAACGATAACAGGTTCATCAGTCAAAACTGACGGACCATTGGGGACCAGGTTTTGCGCTATCTGTCGTGGCCGGATATCGCGGGTTTGAGCGCTCACCGCGACGGCTGACATGCTAAGGGCTAGAAACGCGCCTATCGCGCAGGGGAACAGATTTTTAAAGTTCATAGGAAGGGGAACTTACCTCTCCTTTAAAATTGCTAACACGTACTTTTCTTTTATTGTTTGGTGGGGGGGCACCGCTCGAAAGCTAAAGCGAGTGTAGCTGCGGGTGAAAACAGGCACAAGCGGCAATGTGACTGTTTCGTGACGAATCACAACCGCGGTGACGCACTCGCACCGAAAGCGACCAGACAATCTGGAATCCGGAAAAATGATTAATGTGTTTCTGCTGGTGGAATGGCTGAATCCAAAATAAACGCGGTCAATGTGAAGTAGAATTTGGAGGAGAATCGTAGATTGGAGTGCTCTAATAGCGCTACTAATCTTCACCGGTTTAAGGGAGGTGCCGATAGAGATTTAGTACGAAAAGAGCTATGAGTATGAGAGTCATGGGCAAGCCTCGTTAGCGATATTTCGCTACAAGGGTAATACAGAGCGATTCAGGGACATTTCCCAGACTTGAGACGTTAGTCACTGCACCTGTCCAGCGGCTTGGTAATTCAAGCCTACAGTTATGATTTTCTGCAGCAATTGATCATAAGGCAGCCCGGAATGTGCAGCAGAATCAGCGAAATCCTCGTTGCAGGCTATCTGCGGATTGGGATTCGCCTCCAGCAGGTAGAACTGTCCCTCTTCAGTCATGCGATAGTCGAGACGTGCATAGCCGCTGAGAAAGAGATAGCGATAAATGCGCTTTGAGAGCCGTTCCAAAGTCTTATGTTGCTCAGGGGTCAACTGCGCAGCCCTGGTGGCCACTCCCACTTTTTCCTGATACGCAGGATCCCATTTAACCTTGAGCGTCGCGATGTTCTCCGAACCCTCCGGCAACTTCTCCATTACCAGTTCCCACGGCGCATAAGTCTGAATGTTCTGGTTGCCGATCACGCCGACATAAATCTCTCGCCCCTTAATGTACTGTTCGGCAATCGCGGCCGTGTTGTTCTGCCGGTGAATAAACTCAACGCGTTGCGTGAGCTTCTCATCGTCGTGTACCAGGGAAGCCTGGGAGATCCCGACCGAGCCTTCCTCGCTAATCGATTTCACCAGTAGAGGGAACTTCAGACGTTTCGGACGATGCACTTTTCGGTTCAAAGGAAAGACCCCGAAGTTGGGAACCTGAAGGCGGTGATATGCGAGGATCATTTTCGTCAGCGCCTTATCGTGAGCCAGCGTAAGCCCACGAGGATTACAGCCCGTGTACGCTTGCTTCATCAGCTCCAGGTAACTGACGACGTGCTGATCGTAAAGCGGATAACCATGGAACTCCTCGAGGAGATTGAACGCTACGTGGGGCTTGTGCTCCATCAAGGCGTTACCAATGTCGCTCAGCTGGTTGTAAAGACCGATGGGGTAGACCTCGTGTCCCATCTTCTTCAAGGTTGAAATCACATCGTATTCGGTCTTGACCTCCAGCTTTTCTTTCTCGCTTAAACCGTCAAGCGAGTCCGGGGGCACGAGGTCCTGATGAACGAGGACGATGATGCGCAATTTCTTTCTCGGTTCGAAGGTCATACGGCTATCCGGTGGTACCCTGAATGAAGCACGTTCATTACCTGAACGGTCAAGACAATCATTACGCGCCGGCGTGTCTCACGCTTTGGACCGGCCACTCGCAGTTTCAACTCTCTACAGCGGTCAATCATGTTTTCGAGAACGTGATCGATTGTGTATTGGTGAACGCCAGTTCCTTCAGCGACGATCTGTCGCACTTCTCTACGAACGCTTCGGAGAAAGACTGCGGCGCTCGGACCTGCCTTGAAGTTCGGATCGTCTGAGAAGATTCGCTTCAAGTCCAGATCATAAACAGCGGGCCAGTCGAAGTCATACTTTTCGCGCTTACGCCGGTAGTGTTCGCGTAAGGTTATTTTCAATGCCGACAGAGGCTCGACCTTGGTCCTCATCCTGTTGCGCGGTTTCGTTCCGGCCAGTTCCTGCATTACCTCTTCGAGGTATTCAAGCTTCCGCAGAGCCGGCCATCCCTTATAACGACGGCGCCAGCGCGATCGAGGCGTGAGCCAAACGGCAAACGTTTCCGCGAAATCTTCCGCCGGGTGGGCCTGTGCATACCACGCAGGCAAATGCAGAACGTAGTTGCGACTCTTCGGTTTTGGTTTGTAGAAGTCCGGATAAGGATGCGCGAAGGAGCCAAAGAGCTCCCGCCATGGTCGCTTGAAGTGCATGCGAAACGCGGTGTCGAGAGCATGGCCGGCCTCATGCCTGAGGATTCGCATACATTCCTGATCCGTTCCGCCTTCAACTTCCAGCATCTGCTTGCGCTCGAGCTTCATCAACCGCGGATGGGCCAGATAAAACGGAATCGCGATGCCGGGAACTCCGTCGGGGGAGAACCATTCTTCTGAGAGCCAAACGTGCGGCTTGAAGCGAATACCTCTCTCGTTGAGCTCTCGGTAGAGACGTTTGATATGGGGCTCGAGGAAGGACCCCTTGATCTTGATTGGCAGATCGTAAATCCGGGCGTCGAGCAATTGCTCGTCCGATAGATTGTGCCAGGCAAAGCGATAGCTCACGCGACAAACGCCCCTTTCGCTAGGAAGAGGGCGTCAGACAGCGACCCGGCATCTGATAAACGATCCCTGTTGGATATTGCGGAATAACTGAGCAAAACCGGCATTATGTGCGGAAAAGCGAAGATTCAGTTCAGAATGTATGGAACGGCGCCATTGTAACGGCCTTCGGTGGGATGTGCTAGCGAGGGTTAATGAGAGGACCGACACGCCGAAAGTCGGCGACTTAACTGCCAGGTACTACTCCGGTTTTAAGAGATGATGACGGGCAGTACTTCTCGACGACACACTCGGCACAAAGCGGAGTGCGAGCTTTGCAAATCTTTCGGCCGTGCGCGATCAGAAGGTGCGAGAAGATCACCCAATCCTTCTTTGGCACAATCTCGATCAAGTCCTGTTCAATTTTCTCCGGATTCCGTTGCCTGGTGAGTCCAAGCCGTCGCGAGAGCCGCGTAACGTGGGTATCAACTACGACTCCGGAAGACAATCCAAAGGCATTCCCAAGCACAACGTTCGCGGTCTTGCGAGCGACACCCGGTAGTTCAAGCAACTCGTCCATGGTCTCCGGCACGCGTCCTGAGTATTGCTCAGTCAACATCTTCGCAGTGCCCTGGATGGACTTGGTCTTGTTGCGAAAAAAGCCGGTCGTGCGGATGTCTTCCTGAAGTTCGGCGGGCGACACCTTCAAATAGTCCTGCGGCTTGCGGTACTTCCGAAAAAGGTCGGCGGTCACAATATTGACTCGCTCGTCTGTGCACTGCGCCGAGAGAATCGTAGCTATCAGCAACTCAAACGGATTCGAGTGATTAAGCGAACACTTCGCGTCGGGGTAAGCCCGTTTCAACCGGGCGATGATTTTTCTCGTTATCTGTTTCAACTCAGTGTTGACCATCAATATCTCCGTAGGCTTACCTGCGTCCCTGCGCAATCTTTACGGCTTCCGGCAATCCCCTCAAACGCAACATCGCTATGACACCCAGCAAAGGCCCCGGCGCCAGGACAATGAAGGCGTAACGCCACCCTACTAACTTTACGAATTGCGGCACCAATTCAATTGAGACTGTCGTCAGCAAAAACCCAAGACAGGTTTGCGTGGTGAGCGCTGTGCCGATGTATTGAGGATTGCCGAGCTCAGTGACGCAGGCCGAGAACTGCGCGGAGTCAGCAACGACTGTCGCTCCCCAAATTCCTGCGACGAACAGCAGCAGCAATGGGTGCCCGCCAAAGAGAAATCCGATCAGCAAACAGCAACTGCCACTGGCGGCCATCGCCACTGACGTTACTAACGTGCGGCCAACGCGATCGGCCAACAATCCAGCAATGACGCAGCCGGCAGCGCCGCAACCGATCACCAGGAATGAGGCGACCTCAGCGAACGCTTGAGTTTGTGTTCCTGACGCCGCGAGGCTGGCGCGAATCATTACCGGCAACCAGATCCACATCGCGTAGAGTTCCCACATGTGACCGAAATAACCGAAGTTCGCCAGCCGCACTCCACGATTGCGGAACACTTCGATTGCTTGTCTCCAATCGAACCGGGCGACGGGCAGGGCGAACGGGCCGTCTTCCACGAACAAGAGCATCACAAGTCCGCCTAAGACGGCTAACACAGAGATGAAGAGCATATTATGACGCCAGTTCGAACTACCGACGCCATTAATGAGATAGGAGGATGCCTTGCCCAGCGTGAGTGCCCCGACGAGTACTCCGAGCGCCGTGCCGCGCGAGCGCCGAAACCACGTCGCAAGAATTTTCATTCCGGGGGGATATACGCCCGCAAGGAACATGCCCGTCATGAAACGCAGAGCGATGCCGGATCCAGCGCCGTGTGCGTAATAGCCGAAAGCCGCGTTGGCTGCCGCGCCAAGTAGGGCCGACGATGCGACGAGATATTTTGCGTTGAGGATGTCAGGAAGGTTGAGCAATGCACTCAGCAGTGTGCCGCACACAAAACCCAACTGAACGGCGATCGTCAGCCATGCTACTCCGCCATCGCTAAGGGTCCACTCAATTCGAAGCGCCGGCAGCACAGCGGCGCCACTAAACCAAAGTGACATCGACAGCAACTCGGCAAGGGCAAGCACGGCGAGTGCGCGCCAACGGTGAGGCGAGGAGGCATCGTCGGGATGATCGATTGTTTCGGGCGGGCTCATGCTGCGCGGTGAGGATACTACAAAACAAAAATGGCAGGTCCGGAAACCTGCCGTTGAATTCTGATTTGAAATTCGCGGTTATGCTACGGCTTCGTAGCTTTCTGGCTGGACTTCCTGCAGCCCCGACCAGGGAAGTTCGGCCTTTCTCTTCCGCTTGTTCTCGTACATCGCACGGTCGGCTTCAGACATCAGGTCTTCGACAGTTTGAGTCTCTTCGGGATTCATGAGAGCAACACCAACGCTCACCGACAGTGAGTAAGGCGAAGAGCTCTGAGCATTCGCCGCACGGAACCGATCTTCGAGCCGCGCGAGAACAGTTTCCACGCCGCCTTCCGACTCCACGGCTGCGAAGACCGTGAACTCGTCCCCACCGAGACGCCCAAGCACATCGGACGTTCGGAAAGTCTCGCGCAGAATTTCGGCGGTCTTGATCAAGGCACGATCGCCTTCCTTGTGACCCAGTGTGTCGTTAATCTGTTTCAAGCCATCAAGGTCGGCATAGACAACCATCAAACTCTTGTTGGCGCGCTGGAGCGAGATCAGATGCTGTTCGGAGAAAGCGAGGAACCCACGACGATTGTATAGCCCCGTGAGTTCGTCAACGAGGGAGAGCGTTTGAATTGCTCCCTCCGCGCGCTTCCTTTCGGTCACGTCTTCGATCTGGAAGATGAAATGCAGCGGAGCACCCAACGCGTCTCGCACCAGTGAGTTACTCGTAAGAGCCCAGACTTCGTGCCCGTCTCTATGGATGTAGCGCTTCTCAACCTGGCACGTCAGCAGCTCACCACCCAACATGCGATAGACATGGGCCAAGTCGTTTCCCAGGTCTTCCTGATGAGTGATGTCCTGAAAATTCGAATTCAGCAGTTCTTCTTCGTTGTAGCCAACAATCTCGCACAGCGAGCGGTTCACACGTAACCAGCGACCTTCGGGCGAGACGAGGGCCATGCCGATGGCTGCGTAATCAAAGGCAGTACGGAAGTGCTCTTCACTCTCCTGCAGCGCCTTACTGATGCGTTCCTGCTCGGCAATGAAGCGATTGAGCTCGGCTACGTGCAGCTTAGCCTGTTCCGCCTGCGCGGCCGATGTTTCGATGTTTCTCAGGTACGTGCGGTAGGTGAGATAGATGATGGCGATGATCGGAGCGAGCGCAACGAATGAATAGAACCCAATCTTGAAGATCAGCTGGGCCACAATCCCCGCCGCCGAAGCGCCGGCGAAGTAGGTCATTGAAGTCCAGAGAAAATTTGTCCGCCACGTATACCAGAGAGGCTGCTTCTGTTTCAGGGCAACGCTAACCGCGACAAGTCCGGAGTTCACCGCATACTGAACCAAAGCCATGATGCAGAGCGCCACCACAAGGTTTGGTGAAGAGCTCGCTCGCAGTGTCGTCAACGAACCGAAGCACAGTTGCAACGCCGCAGCTGTCAAGGCAGTCGAACAAGCCATGACGCTGGTATTGAACAGAGCAACGATTGGCTTGCGGCTGAAGCGTACTGACGAAGTGAGTGCTTCGGTGGCCGCCAGCAGCACCGCCGCCTGACCACCAAAGAGAAGCATCGTCAAGAAGATGAAGGTGTCCGAAACCGAGATGTGGCCCTTGGCCCGCGGTATTTCAATCGTGATACGCGAGCCAATAAGAATGGTCGCCATCGCGAGAATGACAAATCTCCGATCAAGCTGTGCCACCGGCAAGCTTTGGGCACACAGAATGGCAGTGGTCGTGCCGACCAACACCACCGACCACATGTACCAGGTTCTCAGAGAAATTTTGCTCATTCTTTCAATCAAACTCAGGTTTCGTTCATGACCGGGGCTGCGAAGTGTGCTCCACGTCAACCGTCGTATTTGCAACTACCATTCCCCAAGTGTCCTAAGCCGATTTCATTTTGTTCCTTAGTAGATCTCAACGTTCCTTTACTTTCCCTTGAACGTTGACCGACTTTCCGTCAAGCCGCCAGTCAATTTGAAAAGTCGGTCAAATCATTTTGACATCAAGCTTGACCGGCCTTAGATCGTGACCGCCCGCTAGCGGGCTGGCTTGGGAAACACTTAATTGGCTCGCACCGCGACGTCGCGTCTGAGAGTGTTGCAGAGTCACAATCAACTCGATGGGCTGCGGCAGTGGGGTTGAGCGGCGCCTCTTCAGGTCCTGAAGTCCCGCCATCGAACCGTTCGTCTAATAAAGCCCTGCGCAAGCAACAGGTCGGCGATTTGATTCGTGATATTCTGAACACCTAATTCCTACACTCTCCGGCCCGCTGCATTCCGTTCGGGGAATGCAACACAGCCATTGGTATCACCTTATGAATGAGTTCTTCGCATCGCTCATGGGAAAGTCGCCAGACCGTGGCGAAGAACAACCAATCCGCGAAGAACTCTTCAGCGTTGAACGGCTGGAACAATATGCCCACTCTCTTGCAGCTGAGCACAAAACCGTCAAGAAGAAAGGCCGCGCGCGACTACTGCCACGCCTTGAAGACAACGGCCGGAAACTTGTTGCGACCTATCGCATTCTGGTCGAAGCGTTGCGCAACGGCCGCTCGATCTCGCCCGCAGCTGAATGGCTCGTCGATAACTTTCATCTGGTCGAGGAGCAACTGCGCGAGATTCGGGAAGACTTGCCAAAGAGCTACTACCAGGAACTCCCCAAGCTCGCCGGCGGACCGCTTCAAGATCATCCGCGCATCTACGCAGTCGCTGTGGCCCTCATCGCTCACACTGATTGTCGTCTCGATACCAACACGCTTCGAAGATTCATCAAGTCTTACCAGACAGTTGCGCCCCTGAAGATTGGCGAACTCTGGGCCGTCGCCATCACGCTGCGCCTGGCACTCGTAGAAAACTTGCGTCGTCTTGCCGTCCAGATCGTGAACGCGCGCGAGGAGCGCGAACAGGCCGACAAGTTCGCGGACAAGTTACTTGAGCTTGCGTTGCGCCAACCAGCCGCCCTCGTGCCACTGATCGCCGATCGGTTGGAGAAGCGCGAAAAGATTCCCTCTGCTTTCGTCGTGCAGTTGACGCAGCGACTTCGTGAACAAGATCCGGCTGTGATGCCGATCATGGAGTGGCTGGAAAAACATCTCGGCCGACAGGGAACGAGTATCGAACAGGTTATTCACAGTGAACACCAGCGTCAGGCTTCGACCCAGGTCACTGTCGGCAACATCATCACCAGCATGCGCCTCCTCTCAACGCTCGATTGGCGTGACTTCTTCGAGAGTGTCAGTCTTATCGATCCACTTCTCGGCAGAGATCCTGTGGGCGCGTATTCGCAAATGGAGTTTGCCTCCCGCGATCGATACAGGCACGTCATTGAGCGAATCAGCAAGCGAACCAAGGTTCCTGAACTGCAAGTTGCGGAGGCTGCGGTTGAGCTGGCATCCACAGTGGCCGCTGCCGTGAAGGAAAAAAATCCAGCGGCGCATGTTGGTTACTATTTGATTGACGGTGGCCTCACTCTCCTGGAGTCAAAATTTGCCTATCGCCCAAGGGCCGGCGAACGACTGCGGCGCTGGTGTTGCCGCCACCCATCGCTGGCCTACCTTGGTGCGTTCGCGGTCTTAACATCCCTGATTGTCACTCTCCTGCTCGCGGCGTTGTACCGTTCCGGAGCTGAGTGGCTATTGCTTGGCGCGACACTTCCGATCGCTGTGATAATCGCCAGCGATCTCGCACTCAGTATTCTCAACTGGGACGTCACTCACCTGCTCGAGCCACGCCTGTTGCCGCGAATGAATACCTCGAAAGGTGTGCCGGAAGATGCGCGCAGTATTGTGGTGATTCCCACGATCTTCTCCAGTGAGGCCAACATTCTTGCGTTGCTGGAAAAGCTCGAGGTGCACTTCCTGGCAAACCAAGATCAGCATATCAACTACGCCCTGCTCGGAGACTTTGCCGACGCTGCCGAAGCAGAACTTCCGGCTGACGAGACACTAATCAATATCGCGAGTCGAGGGATAAACGATTTGAACAAGCGGTACAGCAAAGAGCCGCCAGCCGTCTTCCATCTGTTTCTCCGACGCCGACTTTGGAACGCAGCCGAAAAGAAGTGGATGGGATGGGAAAGGAAACGCGGCAAGCTGCACGAGTTCAACCGCATGCTGCGCGGGGCACATGACACCAGCTTCATTGTGCAGACTGCCGATCAGGATTTGCTTTCGCAAATTCGGTTTGTAATAACCCTCGATTCCGATACGCAACTCCCGCGAGATGTGGCGCGCAAATTAATCGGCACGGCGGTTCACCCACTCAATCATCCGCGAATTGATCCTTCAGTAAATCGCGTCACAGCCGGGTACGGCATTCTCCAGCCGCGTGTAAGCATCTCCCTGGAGAGCGCATCAGCTTCGAGATTTGCTCGCATCTTTTCCGGGAACACCGGAATCGATCCCTATACAACTGCGGTCTCGGACGTTTACCAGGATTTATTCGGCGAAGGAACCTACACGGGCAAGGGCCTCTATGAAGTCGACGCTTTTGAAGCATCGCTTGCCGATCGCGTTCCAGAGAACTCCCTGCTAAGTCACGATCTTTTCGAATCGCTCTTTGCTCGCGCCGCACTAATTACCGACATCGAACTGCTCGATGACTATCCCTCGCACTACGACGCCTACGCTAAGCGCCAGCACCGCTGGACACGCGGAGACTGGCAGATAGGAAACTGGATTCTTCCGTTTGTTCCCAGCGCGACAGGAGGCAAGGTACGAAACACTTTACCGCTGATTGCCCGCTGGAAAATTCTCGACAACCTACGCCGCAGCCTCGTAGCACCTGCACTCTTTCTGTGGTTGTTAGCAGCGTGGACTGTCTTTCCCCGATCACCGGTCGTTTGGACCCTCTTCGTCATCCTTGCGATTGCCTTCCCTGTCTACCTCCACGTGACAACAAGTCTGTTGATTCATCCGCGCGGCGTTCCCTGGACGAGTCACTTCTGGGGGGTATGGGGAGACATTCGCACCAACACCGCGCAGGTAGCACTCTCGCTCGTGTTCCTCGCGCATCAGGCCTACCTGATGATCGATGCCATTTTGCGGACGCTCTTCAGAAAACTGATCTCGAAGCGAAAGTTGTTGGAATGGATTACTGCCGCCGACGCGGAGAGCTCGGCGCGTCATGATGTCTGGGCGTTTCTGCGTTTCATGTTGCCGGCTGAGCTACTCGCGCTCGAGACGCTATTACTCACGTTGTCCGTGCGCCGGCAAGCACTCCCGGTGGCAGTTCCCTTCATCGTTATCTGGGCGCTCTCGGCAGTGGTCGCATATTGGGTCAGCAAACGCACGCCACCGCCGCCACGCGTCATGAGCGGAGCGGATCTTCGATTTGCTCGCATCGTGGCTCGCAGAACCTGGCGGTTCTTTGAAACCTTTGTTGGGCCGGAAGACAACTGGCTGCCCCCAGATAATTTTCAGGAGGATCCGAAGCCGGTAGTGGCTCATCGCACCTCGCCGACGAACATCGGGATGCTTTTGCTCTCAACACAGGCGGCCCACGACTTCGGTTATATCAGCTCGTTGGAATTCGTCGAACGGCAGGAGTTGACCTTCGCGAGTATTACCAAACTGAGCAAGATGCGAGGCCACCTCTTCAACTGGTATGACACCCGTACGCTCGCGCCACTGCTACCGCAATACATATCTACCGTGGACAGTGGCAACCTCGCTGGCGCTTTAGTGGCACTGAAACAATCCTTGATCGAGATGCCTGACGTGCCGCTGCTGGACGCACGGGTGATTGATGGACTGAACGACACAATCAATGCGGTGAAAGATGAAGCGGAAAAGCTCGGGTCCAGCCGGCAACGGACCGAGATCGTTACCGTCAAACACCTGCGCGTTGAGATCGCAGCCTGCCAGGAACTTCTGAGTCCGGACGCAACGCGGCCTCTGCCTTCGTGGTTTGTCCTCTTCGATTCACTCGAGAAGCGCGGGTCGGTAATCGACGACATCGTCGGAGCTCTTTCGCACGAACATGGCACGGAGATTTATGAAGAGCTAAGCGCGTGGGTTGCATCGCTACGACAACAAGTACGCTCGTACCGGCGAGATGTGGGAACACTTACTTCCTGGGGCGCCTTGCTCACAAGGGATGATTTTCCAACCGACGGGTTAGATGACGAAGGGCGGGCTCAATGGGATCAGATCAGAAGCCTGCTGGATAACGTTCCTGCGTTAGTAGAGATCCCGGAAGTTGCTGACGAGATCCTCGTACAGCTCGCTGTCCTGGGGGCAAAGGTCAACGAGTCAGCGGCAGCAAAGGGCGACGAGTCTTCTTCAACCTTGCTTGCTCAACTCACTACGGCCGTTGAGGCGTCAGCCATTGCAGCGAAAACTCTGCTATCGCGCCTCAGTCGCCTCGCCCAAAAGTGTGAACAAGTCTTCGAGGAGATGGATTTCAATTTCCTTGTGGACGAAGAGCGCAAGCTATTCACTATCGGATACAACGTTACCGGGCTCAGCCCTGACAACTCCTTCTACGATCTGCTTGCCTCTGAAGCCCGTCTGGCCAGCTTCATTTCGATCGCCAAAGCCGATGTCTCACAGGAGCACTGGTTTCGCCTGGGCCGCCAGCTCACTTCTGTCGACGGTCGTCGCGCATTGATTTCGTGGACCGGCAGCATGTTCGAATATCTGATGCCGCTCCTGACCATGCGAAATTATCCGGGCACACTTCTGAATCAGACTTATCGTACCGTTGTCGCAAGGCAGATCGAGTATGGACGCGAGCGCAAAGTTCCCTGGGGTATCTCAGAAGCGGCTTACAACGTCCGCGACCTGCAACTCAATTACCAATATGGACCCTTCGGAGTGCCGGGCCTGGGTCTGAAGCGCGGACTGATTGAAGATCTGGTCATCGCACCCTATGCAACGATGCTGGCCGCGATGGTGGATCCGAAGGCGGCGATGGAGAACCTGCGCGCCTTGCGGGATGAAGGAGCACTCGGTCGTTACGGTTACTACGAGTCACTCGATTACACGGCTGAACGACTGCCGCAGGGCGAGAAGCGTGTAATTATTCGCGCGTTCATGACACACCATCAGGGAATGGGTTTGGTGTCGCTCGCAAATGCGCTGCACGACGGGCGCATAGAACAGCGATTTCATGCTGACCCGGCAATTCGCGCCACGGAGCTTCTCCTCCAGGAGCGCATTCCTGTGGGCGTTCCCGCGGGCCAACCGCGAGCGGAAGAGGTCCTGAGTGGGCGTGTGAGCCAATCCCTGCCGGGAATGATCACGCGCGTTTACACCAGTCCTAACCTTGAGACACCCCGCACGCAGCTCCTCTCAAATGGAACGTACAACCTGATGATTACCACTGCGGGAGCGGGCTATTCCGCTTGCGGGCGAAACGCGGTAACTCGTTGGCGTGAAGACGTCACTCGTGACAACTGGGGCATGTTCATTTACCTCCGTGATGTGCGCAGCGGCAACGTATGGTCTGCAGGCTATCAGCCTGTGCTGCGCCAGCCGCAGTCGTATGAGGTCGCTTTCTCGGAGGACAAGGCAGACTTCTGGCGATCTGATCTGGGTGTGACAACTCATATGGAAGTCGTCGTCTCTGCCGAAGACAACGCCGAGGTGCGGCGTATCTCGCTCACAAACAATTCTCTGCGCACGCGCGAAATCGAGTTGACCAGTTACGCAGAGATCGTGCTGGCACCGCCACAAGCCGATGCTGCCCATCCAGCCTTTAGTAATCTCTTTATCGAGACTGAGTTTTTTGCGATGGAGAACTCCCTTCTGGCTCATCGGCGGCAACGTGCAAAAGAGGACGAAACAATCTGGGCGGTGCACTCGGTCGTTGCGGAAGGCGAAGTGCTTGGCGCCGTGCAATATGAAACCGATCGCGGTCGTTTTCTCGGCCGCGGACACACGCCCGCTGACCCCGTTGCGGTCATGGAAGAAAGGCCTCTCTCGAATACAGTCGGCGCCGTCCTGGATCCCGTCTTCAGTCTGCGCAAGCGCATTCGCATTCGGCCTAATCAGACCGCCCGCGTCTCTTTCAGCACAGCCATCGCCAGTACGCGTGAACAGGCGATGACACTCGCCGATAAGTATCACGACCCGAGCATCTTTGAACGCGAGTCGAGGCTGGCCTGGACCAAAGCACAAGTGGAGATGAGCCACCTCAATCTCGACGCAGAAGAGGCGCACCTGTTCCAAAGACTTGCGGCGCGAGTGATCTATTCCGATCCCTCTCTGAGACCACGCCCGCACGTTTTAGCGCTCAATACCAAAGCGCAATCCAGCCTCTGGCCTTACGCTATCAGCGGTGACTTGCCGATTCTGCTTGTCCGCATTAACCGACTTGAGGATCTGGCAATGGTGCGAAAGATTCTGCGTGGCCACGAATATCTTCACTACAAGGGTCTGCAGATCGATCTTGTGATTCTGAATGACCATCCCGCAGGCTATGTGCAGGAACTGCAACGAGAGTTGGAAACACTTGTTCGCACCAGCGGCCTCCAAGCACTTCAGGACAAGCCAGGAGGTGTTTTCCTGAGAAGGGCCGACATCATGCCCGAAGCCGACCGGATCCTGCTCCACGCAGTTGCGCGCGTTGTGATCGTAACCGAGCGCGGACCTTTGGAGGACCAACTGGAACGGTCTCCAGCTGAAGAGCCGTTGCCGACCGCGTTCGTGCCGCGCTTGCCATCGCAAACATACCCTGAACCCACAGTGGCGCTGCCGGAGTTAACGTTCTTCAATGGCCTGGGCGGCTTTCATCAAGGGGGACGCGAGTACGTGATCGTCCTGGGCGAGGATCAGTGGACGCCCGCTCCATGGGCCAACATCATCGCCAACGAAAGCGACTTTGGATTTCAAGTAAGCGAAACAGGCGCCGGCTATACCTGGTCGGCGAACAGCCGCGAGAACCGCCTGACACCGTGGTCTAACGATGCGGTAGTCGATCCGCCGGGCGAAATCATTTACCTGCGTGATGAAGACACGGGAACAATCTGGTCCACCACTCCCTCGCCGATCCGCGAATCGGAGCCTTACACGATCCGTCACGGGCAGGGCTACACCGTCTTCGAGCATACGAGTCACGGAATTTCTCAGGAGCTGTTGCTCTTTGCGCCGCTCAAGGGATCGGTAAAGATCTCCCTTTTGCGGTTGCGCAATCGGACGGAAAGAAAGCGACGGATTACCGTCACGCTCTATAACGAGCTTGTGCTCGGATTCAATCGCAGTACTTCCGCGCCTTACGTGCTGACCGAGATCGAAAAGCAGAGCGGAAGAATCTTTGCGAAAAATCCCTTCAACAATGAGTTTGCCGGACGCGTGGCTTTTGTCGCGACCAATGAACAAGTTTCAAGTGCGACCTGTGACCGCAAGGAATTTCTCGGACGCAACGGTACATCTGCCCGCCCGGCGGCGCTCCGGCGCACCAATCTAGCCGGGCGCGACGGTGCCGGGTTGGATCCCTGCGCGGCGTTGCAGGTGACGATAGAACTCGCCTCCTATGAGAACCGAGAAATCATCTTCTTGCTTGGTGAAGAAGAGTCGAAGGAAGCAGCGGGACAGTTGATCGACCAATTCACTCAGGCAGCGAAGGTTAATGAAGCATTCGAGGGCGTGCTTGCTTATTGGGACGAGCTGTTACGAACAGTGGAGGTAAAGACACCAGACGTAGCGATGGATACGATGTTGAATCGCTGGCTGCTCTACCAAACACTGTCGTGTCGTGTCTGGGCTCGCTCCGCTTTCTACCAATCGGGAGGCGCGTTTGGTTTCCGCGACCAGCTGCAGGACGTGATGGCACTCGTCTACAGCAGGCCGGCGGTAGCGCGAGAGCAAATCCTGCGCGCTGCTCGCCATCAATTCAAAGAAGGGGACGTGCAACACTGGTGGCATCCACCCACTGGCCGCGGAGTCCGAACTCGTTTCTCAGACGATCTACTGTGGCTTCCCTTCGTCACAGCGTTCTATATCAACATTACCGGCGACGCATCTGTGCTTGATGAAGTTGTTCCATTCATCGAGGCGCCCCTGCTGGGTCCGGAAGACCACGAGTCCTACACGCAGCCCGTCGTCTCTTCTGAAACCGCGACGATCCTCGAACACTGCGCGCGCGCGGTCGATCGCAGTCTGGCAGTTGGGCCACACGGGCTACCGCTTATGGGCGGCGGCGATTGGAATGACGGCATGAACCGCGTCGGGCAGCTGGGTAAAGGTGAAAGCGTTTGGGTCGGTTGGTTCCTGCACACTACCCTCGCCGGCTTCGCGCCACTCTGTGAACAGCATTCGGAGACCTCGCGGGCAGAGCTTTACCGGGCGCATATGGAAAAGCTGAAGCAGGCCCTGGAAGAACACGGTTGGGATGGTGATTGGTATCGGCGCGCTTACTTCGACGACGGCACGCCGCTCGGCTCTGTGCAAAATGAAGAATGCCGCATCGATTCGATCGTGCAATCGTGGGGTGTGATTTCCGGCGCTGCCGAAAACTACCGTGCGGTGCGGTCAATGGCTGCAGTTGAAGAGTACTTGATTCGACGAGGCGACGGGCTGGTGATCCTGTTTACGCCGCCCTTCGATAAGAGCAAGCTCGATCCCGGTTACATCAAAGGCTACGTTCCGGGCGTTCGCGAAAACGGTGGGCAGTATACCCACGCCGCGATCTGGACGCTGATCGCTTACGCCACACTCGGCGATGGCGAACGCGCAGGCGAACTCTTCTCGCTACTGAACCCGATCAATCACGCCTCGACGCGTGCCGGTCTGCACAAATACAAGGTCGAGCCCTATGTTGCAGTCGGCGATGTCTACGCCGTGCCGCCGCATACTGGACGCGGTGGTTGGACCTGGTATACGGGCTCCGCAAGTTGGATGTATCGAGCCGGCCTTGAATCCATTCTCGGCTTCAAACTCCGCGGCGAGCGATTGCAAGTCGATCCCTGCATCCCGCGTTGGTGGCGCGAGTTTGAGATCACTTACCGGCGCGGGAAAGCCACCTATCGCATCAAGGTCGAGAACCCTCTCGCGATCCATCGCGGAGTTGCGATTCTGGAACTGGATGGAGTGATTCAAGAGAACGACGAGATTCCGCTAGCGGACCCCGCGGCGCCCGACGCCAGGACTTACACGGTGCGCGTTGTGTTAGGCGAGAGACCGCAACCAGTGGAAGTTGAGAAGGCGGAGGCAGGACGAGCGGGCAGTAGTCAGTAGCTTCAGATCCCGATAATGCCTTTGTCGAAAAGCGTCTTCATCATGCGCAGGCTATCGGCTTCGCGAAAGGGACAAATCGAGAGAATCGATTGAACGTCCCACTCACCATTAATACGCGACAAGACAAAACCTTCCTGCGGTTCAAGCTGCTGCTGCGTCAAACTGTCAGGCTGGACCAGAATCCGGGGGACAGCATGCGGCGAAAGCTCCGACGCGTAAACCTGTTTGACGAACCGATCTTCTGCCTGCTGCAAAAAAGCCTGGGCATCTCCGTTCTTGGGTTCCAGCTGTAAGACTTTGTGCACGAGAGTCAACGACTTTTCGGGATTGCCTTCCTTCAACTCGCGGCGGGCGAGCCACAGGAGTTCACTCGGACTCTCGGGTAGTTCTGACGCCCCCGGTATCGCGGCATCGGGCTCCGGTTCCGGCAGTTCACCAACCACGCGCGCGATGCCCTTCCCCACGAGTTCGTAAAGCTGTCCATAAACATGAAAGGCCGAGGCGTGCATGTTGTAGCAAATCTCGGCCACTGATATGCGCTTCTCGACGAAGAAAAGGATTTGCCTCACTTCCTTGCCCAGGCTCAGCGTCGAGGTCCAGCCGGTGCCGAGTTCCAATACCGCTCGATCGGAAGGAATGAGAGTGCGGAAGCGCGATAGCTCATCAATCCGGTAAATCCCTTCCATGATCACGTTGGTGGGAACTACTTCAATGCGGATTACATCCTCGGGAAGTGGTTCGTGGTCAAAGAACTCGAAGTGTGCTTCTTCCCAGATAAAGAGATCGTAGATGATGTCGACCGTGCGTACACGCAGGATCTCGAGCACGGCGGCTTCGGTGAGAAAGCCCTTCGCGGAAAGGATCTCTCCGAGTTTCCCGCCGGAGTTGCGTTGCTCTTCCATGGCAGCCTGGAGCTGAGATTCATCCAGCTTGCCGTAGTGGATCAGCACCTGGCCGAAATACTCTTTGGGGTCGTTGGTGTTGGCGCCGACGATCAGGCCGTCGTGAAAGTAGATCTCCTTCCTCACTTTGTCGCGGCCAAACTTCAAAGTGCCGGTCTTCCTGCCTGCCGCCAGAAACTGGAGCAGATCGGGAACGCTCATCGTCGTTAAGGTGCCGTTTATCCCCATTTGGTCAGTTAACGCTGCCGTTCAATTGCTGGGCCATTAAGCTTCCGATGAGGATTAGGCGAACTGGGCAGGGCGAAGGGAGGGGAAACTGGGCTGTTTACGCATGTCTTAGAGTACATGCGATGCGAAGCAAGTTTCAAGTATTAGTTTTTCCGTGGGTAATCGGTAAGGCAAAACTCCGCGCTCCTTGATGTTCCGGGTGGGCGAAGCAGGAAGTGGCTGACTGTGCCACCCGCTCCCGCAGTACAGAGCAGGCGTCATTAGCTGCGTGCGTGAAAGCAGGAGGATGAGCGGCGGTCGTAGTTCAGAAGAGCTAAGGACCGGCACGTGTGAGGAGCGCGTGCCGGTCCGGTACGCCAAGTCAACTAATGTCGGCGTGGCGTTCGCAGTTCGGTTCGTTCCCAACCTAACGAACTTCGCTGCTTCGGGAATACGCGCTTTGGCCGAGCCGTGTATCCCCGATCTGTAGTACTTGAAAATGAACCAGCATATGACGAGGCTGCGCCTAGTCCTTCCGCGTCCGTCGGCGAATGGGCGAACGTTCCTTGATCAAATCCTTGTGTCTGGTGCCGATGATATAAGCCAGTCCCTGATAACTCAGATTCAGCAATTCAGCCGCGCGTGTGACACTGCCGTTGACTTTGGAAAGTGCCTGTCTGATCAGCGTGGCTTCATACTTCAGAACTTCTTTTTGCAAGTTGCAGGGTTTATTTAAGAGTGTCTCTTTTGCTTCCTCAGCCTTTACTTCGCCGCGAAAACTGAGCACCACCTTCCGAGCTACCGCGCTGAGCCGCAGCGAAAGATCCTGGCTTTGGGATTTGGCGAGCCACTCACTTGCACGATCGTATCCGGAGTGGAGGACCTCAGGTGATAGATCGTTCAGCTCTTCGATCATGGTGAGCGCCGCGAGACCGGCCTTGTTGAGCGCGCCAACCTGATGCGCAACCTCTATCGCCCGTTGAAAAGTGAATTTCGCCCGCTGACTGTTTCCTAACCGCGATAGCGCGATGCCGTGAGTGATGAGAGCGTCTGCGAGGAGGCCCTGTCGGCCGCTCTTTCCTAAACTCGCGACCGCGCCGCCGGCGACCGATTCCGCTTCAGCAAATTTTCTTTCGGCGATCAGGACTTGTGCTCGTGTTTCGTCTATCTGAGCAGTTTCAGCTTTATCTCTAACGCTAACAGCCAGTCGCCTAGCTTCCTCAAGATATTTGTGGGCGTCCTTGAATCGCGATAGTTGACGAAGGATGTTCGCAACATTGTTCTTTACATGGGCGCGGAAGATGGTGTTCTGCGCGGCCTTGAAGTGCTGATCAGCCTTCTCATACTCGTTGAGTGCCTTTTGAAAATAGTCGTCCCTGTTTTCTGCCGTGGCTAGCTTCCGAAGCGTCATGGCTAGTTGACTGTGATACGCCCCTTTGATCGCCCGGCTAGTGATCTTCTCGAACAGCCGCGAGTTCTCCACCAAGATTTTCAAGGAGTCGCTGTATCTTGAGGCTGACCATTCCACTATCGCTAATCTTAGAATCGCTCTGGCCCTAGTGTTTCCTTCAGTCGTTAATCTTTCAAGGGCTTCGTTGAAAATAATCCTTGCCTCACCCAGCGCACCTTCTCGCCAATAACAGTAAGCAAGTTCCGCTCGTGCAGCAGCAACCTTCTTCAGATCCCCAACAGACTCATAAAAAACAATGCTCTCGGTGATGAGGTTCTTCGCTGACTCTTGAGCCTCCTTAACCTCATTCTTACTTCCAATCCATCCGGTCAAGATTCCAGCACAGAGCATAACCTCGGCGAAAACAGGAGGATGAAGTCCAGTTGTATCCGGCCGGTCACCAACCCGCTTCCAGAAGGGTCGCATTATTTCCTGCGCGCCTTGGTAATCGCCTTTGTCCTTCAGCTCCAAAGCGCTTTGGCAACGCAGCAGCGCTCTTTCATTAAGACTAAGGTGGGAAATTTCGAGTTTGGGTGAGGTTATCTTCATGCGAAATGTGCCTTTCAGCGTGAGTGTAAGACAACTTGCAACCACGGCCCGGGATATTAGTCGGGCGACGTCACAGCTTGCAAGGAATCTCGGGATGTTGTTCTATATTTTTGATGTAAGAGCCCTTGCATCCCCAACCTTGAGGAGAAGATCAATGAAACGTCTATTAATCGCGATCGTACTCTCGTTTACTCTTTCCGGAGTAGCCTTCGCCGGTGACATCCCATCAGGGGGTTCCCCTCAGCCATCACCGGGTGATATTCCATCCGGCGGGCTTATCCAGCGAACCTCAGATGACATCGCAATTTCAATCATCCTGGTGGCGTTCGGCTTCTTTGGCCGGTAGCACTTTCAAGCTTCCCATTGGGTGGTAATAACTGTCTTCTAGGCGGTATAGGTGGAGTGTGCCTGCTGCCTATTAGCCGGCATCCCTCACGCCAGATCGAATACCAACACTTCCGCCGGCTCTCGCCCGACGATCGTAACACTCTCTTCGTCGCTGACGGCGGCGCCGTCACCTTGCTCCAGCTCCTCACCATTCAGTCGGACAGATCCGCGCGCAACTTGTATCCACGCATGGCGGTTTGGCGCGAGTTGGTGCGTCACTTCCTGTCCCGCGGCGAGCACGGCTGCGTAGACGCTCGCATCCTGGTGCGCGGTGACGGAGCCGTCGCGTCCGTCCTGAGAAACTATCAACCGCAACTGGCCCTGCTTCACCGCTTCCGTGAACATCCTCTGCTCGTAACCTGGTTGCAGTCGTGTCTGGCTTGGCTGGATCCAGATCTGCAGCAGGTGCACCGGCTGGTCCGGCGCCGGGTTGGATTCACTGTGCGAAACGCCTGTGCCCGCTGTCATGCGCTGGACGTCGCCGGGCCGGATGATCGATCCGTTGCCCATGCTGTCGCGATGTTCGAGACCGCCTTCGAGAATGTAGGTGATGATCTCCATGTCGCGATGCGAGTGGGTCGGGAACCCCCGGCCGGCATGCACGAAGTCCTCGTTGATTACGCGCAGGCTGCGGAAGCCCATGAACTCCGGATCGTAATAGTTGCCGAACGAAAAAGTGTGAAAGGTATTGAGCCAGCCAAAGTCGAAATGGCCGCGCTCGTTAGCTTTGCGAATAGCAATCATGCTTTGTTACCCAGTCAGGAACCCGGAGAGGCAGGAATGCCTGTCCTACACAAATGAAGTTTTGATCAGTCTACCTTCACAACGGAAGCCCCTAACGACTGACCTCAATCTTTGACGCTGCGAGAAAAATCTCCACGAGTTCATTCAAACCATGCGCGTCTTCATCATCGAACCTCGCAACCGTTGGGCTGTCGAGATCGAGCACCCCGATCAACCTCCCCTCCTTAACAAGCGGCACGACGATTTCTGAATTCGAAGCACTATCGCAGGCGATGTGGCCGGGAAATTCGTGCACGTTGGGAACGATGATGGTTTGCCGCTGTTTCGCCGCTGTACCGCAGACACCCTGGCCAACAGGGATGCGCACGCACGCCGGTCGCCCCTGGAAAGGGCCCAGCACCAGCTCGCCGTTCTTCAAAAGGTAGAAGCCTGTCCAGTTCAGATCAGGAAGACCGTGATAGAGGAGCGACGAAAGATTCGCCGTATTTGCAATGAAGTCCTGCTCACCTTCCAGCAAGCTGCGCAACTGTGCCGCGAGCGCGGTATATGCTTCAGCCTTAGTCTCAGCCTGCAATTCTGCCAACTCAAACGTCATGTTTCATTCCTCACGACTCACTATCGCTCAAATCGACGTCCCCGGCTTTCGCAGCCAGACGAATACTGATCACCACCGATTTCGAGGTCGGGGTATTGCTTTTCTCCGCCACGCTGCGAACCGGCACGAGCACGTTTGTTTCCGGGAAATACGTAGCGGCGCAGCGACGTGGAATGCTGTAGGGCACGACGATGAAACGCCGCGCAACACGTTCTTCACCATGAAAGTGGCTAGTCAGATCAACCGCGTCGCCTGCAGCCAGACCCGCAGCGGCAATATCTTCGTGGTTAAGAAACACAACGCGCCTACCATTGTGAATGCCGCGATACCGATCGTTGTGGCTATAGATCGAAGTATTGAACTGGTCATGACTGCGAATCGTCATCATCAGGAACTGGCCCGGTCCGAGATCAATGCGCGGCAACTCATGAATCGTAAAAGCAGCGCGCTCGCTCGGTGTTCGGAATACACGTTCGCGCGGCGCGCTGGGCAGGTGAAACCCCCCGGGCCGGCGAACGCGTTCGTTGTAGTCTTCAAATCCGGGAATCACGTGAGCGATGTGTTCGCGGATCAGATCGTAATTGCCGGCAAGCTCTTCCCACGCAACGCCCCCGCGATTTTGCAAAGTCGCGCGTGCAAGGCGAGCGACGATCGCCGTCTCGCTCAAGAGATCAGTCGATGCCGGCGCGAGGAAGCCGCGCGAGGCCTGAACTACTGCCATCGAGTTTTCCGTCGTCACAAACTGTGCGCCTGTGCCTTGAACATCCTGTTCCGTG
The DNA here is from genome assembly GCA_040005515.1 of bacterium. Taxonomy (GTDB): domain Bacteria; phylum Acidobacteriota; class Blastocatellia; order Pyrinomonadales; family Pyrinomonadaceae; genus PSRF01. The sequence continues at coordinate 35,666 of JBDTYQ010000009.1, read as the reverse complement.
CGCCCGAGACAGGGCAGGATCAGCGCCTGCTCTCCAGTGATCAGGTGCGCGCGATTGAGCTTCGTCGAAACGTGCGCCGTCAGGCTACAACGCCGCAGCGCATCCGCTGTGTACTCGGTATCAGGCGTGGCGGAAAGAAAGTTTCCGCCGAGTGCAAAGAACACGGAAGCCTTGCGTTTGTGCATCGCGAGGATCGACTCAACCGTGTCGAGGCCAAACTTGCGCGGCGGTTCAAATGCGAACTCGCCTCCCAGCCTATCCAGGAATTCATTCGTGGGTCGTTCAGTGATCCCCATCGTGCGATCGCCCTGCACGTTGCTGTGTCCTCTCACTGGACACAACCCCGCTCCTGGTTTCCCGATCTGTCCCCGCAGCAACATCAGGTTCACGATCTCCTGAATGTTCGCGACCGCATTCTTGTGCTGCGTCAAACCCATCGCCCAGCAAAAGATCGTCCGCTCTGACTCGATGAAGATCTTCGCCGCGGCCGCAATGTCGGTCTGGGAAATTCCTGACTGCTCGATGATCGCGTTCGAGTCGGCATCGCGAATCGCCGAAGCAAACTCGGAAAAGCCGACCGTGTAGTTATCGATGAACTCTCGATCCAGAATCGACCCTGGCTGTCGCTCCTCCGCGGCCAGGACCTCCTTCATAATCCCCTTCAACAAAGCAACGTCACCGTTGATTCGAACTTGCAGAAACAGGTCGGCGAGTTCGGTACCACTCCCAACCCACCCAAGCACATCCTGCGGGTGTTTGAAATTCGTCATCCCCGCTTCCGGCAGCGGGTTGATGTGCACCAGCTTGCACCCGTTCTGCTTCGCCTTTTCCAACGCCGTCAGCATGCGCGGGTGATTCGTTCCGGGGTTCTGGCCAATGACGAAGATCGCTTCGGCGAGGTCGAAGTCTTCCAGACCAACTGTCCCCTTTCCCGCACCGATTGCTTCGCCGAGGGCCCAGCCGCTCGACTCGTGACACATGTTCGAACAGTCTGGAAGGTTGTTCGTGCCGAACTGCCGAACGAATAGCTGGTAGAGGAAAGCTGCTTCGTTGCTCGCACGACCAGAGGTGTAGAAGACAGCCTGGTCCGGAGTGCTTAAGGAATTCAGTTCGGCGGCGAGCAACTCGAAAGCATCGTCCCAACTAATCAGTTCATAATGCGTCGCGCCACTCCGCAAGACCATCGGATGAGTGATGCGGCCCTGCTTCCCCAGCCAGTAATCCGATTTCAATGACAGATCCGCAACGCTCCACTCTCGAAAGAAGTCCGGTGGGACACGTTTCGTTGTAGCTTCGTCTGCAACATGCTTTGCCCCGTTCTCACAAAACTCAGCGTGCGAGCGCTCAGCATCAGGTTCAGGCCAGGCACATCCCGGGCAGTCGAATCCGCCCGGCTGATTTAGTTTCAGGAGCGTGCGGAGACCGCGCACTGGCCCCATCTCGCGCACCGCACTCTTGACGGTGGAAACAATCGCCGGAACACCACCAGCAGTCTTACTGAGCGGAGTGATTTGAACGCGCTCAAACTCTTCAGGAGGTTGAGCACTCGCTTTGGAAGTTTCCTTCCTGTGTTCGTTAACGTCATCCATGATTCAGGTTTGGGCCCGACTACGGAGCATCCGGAGGAGCACCCTCACTCGTCACTTCACTGCTAAATCTTCTACCCCGCGGACTCATCCAGCAGTTGCACAGCTTGACCGATCACAAGTTTGCCGCCCTGCAAGACGCGCGCGTAGACGCGCGAGTAGCCCGGATGTTTCTTCTGGAAGATGCGAGGATACTCACCATTCTTAAACGATTCCGGAATCGAGTCGCAGGGCGATGTATAGCTCGTGATCTCGACGCGCACTTCATCGCCAAGGCTCAGTTGCCTGCCAGGCACTACAGCGTTCCAATCGAGGCCGGAGACGGTGACATTTTCGCCGACTGATCCAGGAAAGATCGGATGACCCTCCGCCTGCAATTCCAGAATCCGCTCGAGTGAAAACAGGCAAAGCGCTCGTTCCGGTCCGCCGTGAATCTCGGGAAAGTTATGCTCGTCTCCGAGCAGCCCCAACTCGGAAACCTCGCCTTCACGGATCGCATGTTTAGGGACGCCGCCGGGAGAGATATTCAGTTGAAAAATCCGTGCTTCCATCGCTGACTCCTTGAGGGACTGGGTAGTTGTCATACTAGGCTAGAAATTCCGAAAACTGAATCTGTCTAATCACTTTGCACGAAACAGTCGGGATTAGACGCGCGCAGATTTCCAACGGCGTTAGTGAGTCGCAGCCCGCAGGCTGACTTGGGCTTGGTTGCGGAATAACTTCTTGTGCAACGCTGTGTCTGGATGAGCGCGGGCCGCAGCAGCAGGCGTTTGATCTCCTACGACCTGCGGCGCAATGTGAAGTTAGCGTGCCCTGACATTTGACTTGCCGGCTGCCTTTCGCTAAAAAGTTGTCTCCTACTTAAATTGAAAGTTAACGATCGTGCTTGCAAGCCAAGCCATCGCCCCCTTCAACCAGTTCACTGGAACATCTCAAGGAAGCTAAAAGGAAACCGATGAGCCTAACCCTTCTTCCGCGCGCGCTTTTCTTAACCATTGTTGTCCTCGCTGCCGGCACGGTCACCGCTCAAGCCCAAATCAAACCTGGCCGCGCTCCGCAGCAGCCTGTTGATGAGGACTACGGCAAGAAGATTCGCGAATATACGACCGAGACGTTCTTCAACTCGCCGCTCACCGACTATCTTCCCGCATCCCCCAACGTGCCCACACCGAAAGCGGTACTGGGTGACATCGCGGGTGCGCCGGGAAAACTGCCTTACTCCGCCGAGGTCTATCGCTACATGCGCATGCTTGAGAAGTCGAGCCCGCGCGTGAAAGTCTTTTCGATCGGCACCACGGAGGAAGGTCGAGAGATGATTGCGGTCGCGGTAGCTTCAGAGAGTCTGCTCGCGAAGCTCGATGAGAACCGCGCGCGTCTGGCGAAACTTGCGGACCCGCGCACCATCAACATGGACGAGGCAGAAGCGGATAGACTCGTCGCGGCATCGTTTCCGATCTATTACATCACCGGAACCATTCACTCGACCGAAACAGGATCACCGACGGCTTTGATGGAGCTTGCTTACCGGCTAGCCGTCGACGACAGCGCCTACGTCAAGAACATCAGAGACCATGTTGTCACCCTGATCACACCGGTGGTGGAAGTCGATGGCCGCGACCGGATGGTCGACATTTACAACTGGCACCTCGCGCATCCCAAAGACAATTGGCCCTCGCTTCTCTACTGGGGGCATTACGTCGCGCACGACAACAATCGCGACGCCATCGGTCTCTCGCTGAAACTGACACGCAATGTGCTCAACACGTTCACAGCATGGAAGCCACAAGTGCTGCATGACCTGCACGAGTCAGTGCCCTATCTCTACGACAACACTATTGGAGACGGCCCGTACAATGCCTGGGTCGATCCGATCCTGACTGACGAATGGCAGATGATTGGCTGGAACAATGTTTCGGAAATGACGAAGTTCGGTATGCCCGGCGTGTTTGCGCACGGAGACTTCGACACCTGGTCGCCGGGCTACCTGATGTTCATTGCCGCGACGCACAATGGAATCAGCCGCCTCTACGAAACCTTCGGCAACGCCGGCGCGGACACGGTCGAGCGCACGCTCTCTGCCGAGGAATACTCGCGCACCTGGTACCGCCAGAACCCGCCGCTGCCGCGCGTGAAGTGGTCACAGCGCAATAACAACAATTACCAGCAGACAGGATTGCTGACTTCGCTTGAATACTTCAGCAACAACAGCAAACTTTTCCTAAAGAACTTTTACCTCAAGAGCAAGCGCTCGATCGATAAGCCCCGCAACGAAGGGCCAGCAGCGTACGTCTTCCCCGCCGACGATCCGCGACTCGGCAACCAGGCGGATTTGCTCCGCACGTTGCAGGCGCAGGGTTGTGAAGTTCATCGCGCCACCGCACCATTCACAGTCACAGTGAAAACGAAAAAGAAGCCGGGTGCGACGCCGACTCCTTCGCCTGCAGTCTCCCCATCGCCTGCCGCGTCGCCGACAGAAGCAGCGACGCCGGCTGCGTCCCCCACTCCAGCGGCTAAGAACGAGATGGAAGAGCGTCAATTCCCTGCCGGGAGTTACATCGTACGCATGGACCAGCCATACAGTCGCATTGCGGATGCGTTGCTCGACTATCAGTATTGGGCGCCGACCGACCCGCAACAGGATGTTTACGATGATACGGGTTGGACGATGGGTGAACTCGGCAACATTCAGGTCGTACGCGTCACAGATGTTAAGGCGCTCAACGCTCCGATGGAACGCGTCACGGGCGAAGTGCGATCGCCATCAGCGATCAACGGCACAGGTTCGATCTATCTCATCAACCATAACGCGGACAACAGTCTCGTGACGCTGCGTTACAGCTTACGAGATGCAGTCATCGACGCCGCGGAAGAACCGTTCGACGCAGCCGGCAAGAAATTCAACCGCGGCTCCTTTGTCATCAGGAAGGCCGACGCGGCGGATTTACAAAAGGTCGCTACCGCACTGGGATTGCAGGTGTACGCCGTAAGCACTGCGCCCTCGGTGAAGACACATCCGATCAGCGCCGCTCGAGTAGCGGTGATGCACACCTGGCTCAGCACGCAGGATGAAGGTTGGTGGCGGCTAGCGCTCGATCAGGCAGGAGTGCCTTACTCGTACATCAGCACGCAGGATGTGGCTAAGGATGCGGACCTGCGCCGCAAGTACGACGTGATCATCTTCGCTCCCGTCGGTCGGGGGACTGGCGCGATCATAAACGGCATGCCGATGTGGGGAAATCCGCTGCCCTGGAAGACCACCGAGCTAACGCCAAACATTGGAAAGATCGACTCGACTGATGACATGCGTCCGGGACTAGGTTATGCGGGGTTAATGAACCTGCAGAAGTTTACTCAGGAAGGCGGGCTCTTGATCGGTGTTACCGACACGGCAGAGCTTGCTGTCAATTCAGGTTTCACACCTGGTCTTTCGATTGCGCGCCAGCAACGGCTCAAGGCCATCGGCGTAGTGCTTCGTTCGAAAGTGGTTGATGCAGCGAGTCCGATTGCGTACGGCTACGGAGAGACTCTACCGATCTACTGCTTCAACGGACCGATCTTCAACGTCAGCAATCTCGCTGGCGGCGGAGGCGGGCGTTCGCGCACCACGCCTCGTACGACCGGCCGTGGAACGGCAGACGACCCTGACACCGTTCAGGGCAGGCCTCCAGTGGAAGCGCCGGAACTGCCGACTGCGGAAACCTGGGAAGCCACGCCGTTGACTGATCAGCAACGGCGCAACGGCATCACTGTGATCCCACCGGAGCTGAGACCGCGCGTCGTCTTCCGTTATGCGGACACCAAGGACTTGTTTGTCTCAGGTCTGTTGGATGGCGGTGATGAGATTGCGCAACACGCGATGGTGGTGGACGTCCCGACGGGATCGGGGCACGTCGTGCTCTTCTCAAACAACCCCATGTGGCGCGGGCAGACACGCGGGAGTTACTTCTTAGTCTTCAACGCGATTCTGAACTTCGACAATTTGAACGCGGGCAGGAAACTGGCCGAAAAGTAGGACAGACATTCCTGTCTTTCCGAGTGAAAACTCAAGCCTCAAGTCCAAAGTTCTTTTGTCATAAGAGACTTAAGATCTGAGACGGCAGGAATGCCTGTCTTATTCTGAGAGCTGAAGGCGCGGAATTTGAAACCTAGGGGCGACGGTTCGCTTTGCCCTGACTTTCGTCGCGCCTTCAGCGCTACGCAGGGTCAAACGCATCTTAGTATATGGAGCCTCACGATAACGCGACGGCGATCTCTTCCCGGCGTCGCACGAAACGCTTGCCGAACTTAAATATTGACGCGGCGTACAATCCGATAAAAAAGAGTGTGACGGGTAACACGATCCAGCCCGCACCCGCGTTTTCTCGCAGACAATAGATCGCAACCACGCCCGGCACGCTTCCAAAGATCAACGCACCGATGCTGTCCGCTAGCGCCGCCCCGGACGATGAGAACCGATAGAACTGCAGTCTGATCGGATTTCGCACTGACAGCCAGTTCCCACACGCAAGGTAACCCGACGCCAACGACACAGCTTCGATAAATCCGCCGCCGCTTACGGACAATCCCAACCGCCAACCCGCGAGAATCAGAACCGGAAAGAGTTGAGCACTCACTAGCAACGCGAAGGCGATGTTCTTACTCAACAGCGTTGCGGTGCCGCTAAGGGGCATGAGGGCGTAGCGCTCGAGCCCGCTGCGACTGTCGAGACCGAAGAGGTTGAAAGCGATTGATGAATTTCCGACGAACACGAGCAGGATCGCAATACGGACCACATCCGCAGACGGCGCGGCCGCAAGCACCAGATGAAGCCCGCACAGGATGCAGGCGAGAATTCCGAAGTAAGTATCCAGCAGCCGTCGAAAGTAACGAAGGTCCTTCGCTACCAGGCCTGAAAATCGACCGGGAATCCGCAACGCCGGCAGCAGTCTTCGTCGCGAGCTCCTGGTCGTTGTTTTTAGACTCTGCCGAAAGGACCAGACTGCCAGACTCGACGCGACGAGCAGGAGTAGCGATAGCACTCCGATGGCGCGAAGTGCATGATTGCCTAGCGCGGCGTTGACGACCAGCAACCTCGGATCGTAATGACGCAACGCGGCGAGGCTCGGCGGATCCGGCCCGCGAAGCAGGTAAAACGTCGCCCCGAGCAACAGCGCCAGAAATACTGCTACAAAATTCCGCCTCCAGTTCGCGACGCTTACTAGTTGAGCGAGCGAGACCCCGACCTGCCAACTCGTCGCGATGAACAGTAACGCCGCGACGATCCCTCCTACCGGATTGGGCGCACTCAGCAATGGATAGCAGATTGCTAACGAGCCGACAGCAATCAGCCAGGCCGTCGGCGGATTGAATAACGAAATCAGTCGCACTGCAAAGAGTTGCCTGAGCGACAACGGCAGGTGGAGCAATCGCTCTGCTGAGGCACGTTCGCTTCGGCCGCTTGCCAATGGGAATAGCCAGGCGACAAAGATTCCCGCCAACAGAGACTGTAGTACCGAAGTTTTTCCGTTCGTGAGACCGACACTGAGGGCGTGTAAGAGCTGAAGGTATTTGACGAATACTACGCCAAGAATCAGCAAGACGATTCCCTGATTTCCTATGCTGAGGCTGCCGCCGCGACCAAAGCGCCGCCAGTATGCGCGCCAATGACAGCGGGCAAGCGCGACGACATTCGCCAAATCACTCATTGACCCACCCACTCGAGCTCTTCCGTCGTGTGTCCCCCTGCGTGTTCGAAGAAGAGATCTTCCAGAGTGCGACCTGAGCTGAGTGTCTCAGCGACCGTTTGAGAGCAGACGATTTCGCCCGAGATGATGAGCGCAAAACTTTCAACCAGACGCTCGACAACTTCCAGGATGTGAGACGTGAGAAATACCGTGACCCCTTTTCCTGCCATGAGCGTCAGAAGGTCTTTGATGCTTCGCGAGGAGACAGGGTCGATACCTTCGAACGGTTCATCGAGAAACAAAACCTGCGGGTTGTGGATGAGGGCCATTGCCAATGAACACTTCTTGCGCATGCCGTGGGATGCTTCGTCGACGTAGCTGTGCCGGGTCGGCCAGAGATCGAGATACTTCAGAAGCTGTTCCGCGCGTTGTTGAGTTTGGTTACGGCTCAAGCCATAAATCGGGCCGACCATCATCAAGTGTTCCCAGATCGTCAGCGCCTCAAAGAGAGCGAGATTTTCCGGCAGCACGCCAATCCTCCTTTTAACCTCGAGCGGAGAACTCAAAATTGAATTGCCTGCGATGAGAGCGTCTCCCGATGTTGGCTCCAACAAACCCGTCAGCATGCGCACGGTTGTAGATTTTCCCGCGCCATTAGGGCCGAGGAAACCGAAGATCGTCCCTTTCGGTATTTGGAGATTGACGTTGCGCACGGCAATGAACTTGCCGAACCTTCGCGTCAGATTTTGAGTTTCGATTTCAAACATTGGTTTGGAGTAGTACGCGGAGACGTGAGCAACGGTTTTATTTATTCCGCCTCGAAAGGCACCCCTCCTTGAACCCGGGGATTAATGCGGACTACGCGGATTCAGGTACGTTTGTGACTCATCCGCGTCATTCGCTTCATCCGCGGCCAATTCAGATCGGCTAACTTCGCGGGAGCATCGAAGCCAGCATCTCGAACGAATCATGAACGTTACTGAACGAAGTCTTGAGTTGAGCGTCTGAGCCCTTTCGGCTATGGGTCCGGAAAATCTTGAGAGCCTTATCGAATTTCGCCAGCTCTTTCTTAAACTCTGCTTTTTGATCGTCACTCGTCCCGGCCGGCACACCTAGTTTGACGATCGCCTGACCATGCTTCACCAGTTCGCTGGACCTGGCGCGGATGCGAGCGAAATCGTTGCCCGGCAGCGCTTCGTGTTCGAGGGGATGCAGCACTTCGTGAAATTCATTGTATTGCTTTACGCTAAAGCCGTGCTGAGCAGCCGCCGATGAAACGGCCACAGCTATAAAACAAATGAGAGTCGTGAAGATGATAGTCAAACGATACCGGTTCAATTTAATCCTCCGAGATGTTTTTGATAGCAAAGTATGAAATTATCCGCACATAGAGCTTGAGACTGGCAAACTGAAGCCGGGCGATTATAATCGAGAGTCGTGATGGGTAAGAAGTGATGAGCGAGAAGAGCATTCAGGAAACCTACGCACCAAACCTCGCTTGTTTTGGCTGTGGGCCGGCAAACGAAAAAGGTTTGCACATCAGCAGCTTTGCAAAAGAGCCTGGCAAAGACGGTGAGGTAATCGCGGAGTGGCAAGCTGAGAAGTACCACGAGTCGTTTACGGGGATGTTAAGTGGCGGCATCATCGGCACCCTTTTGGATTGTCACTGCAACTGGACCGCCGCGTGGCACCTGATGCATAAAGCTGGACTGGACCATCCGCCGTGTACGGTCACGGCCGAGTATACGATCAAGCTCTTGCGGCCAACGCCGACAGATAAATTAGTCAGGTTGGTAGCACGAGTTGTTGAATCAAGAGACGATCGCGCGGTTGTGGAAGGCGAACTCCTTGCCCACGACAAAGTGACCGCCACGTGCCGCGGAACATTCGTCGCTGTGAAGCCGGGACATCCGGCGTATCATCGATGGTGAAGAAGGTGGTCAGTAGGAGTGGGTCGAGAGTAGCCGGTGGAATCGACGATACGTCTGAAAACGTCACGGAGCACTCAATCCGCGTTTCTACTAACTACTGTCTACTGACTACTGTCTACTAACTACTGTCTACTGACTACTGACAATGCAAACCCATCGCCCACGCCGACTTCGCCGAACCGAAACCCTGCGTTCCCTTGTGCGCGAAACGCGCCTCTCGCGCGAAGACCTGGTGCTTCCTTTGTTCGCCTGTCCCGGTCAGGGAGTGCGACGCGAAGTGAAGTCCATGCCCGGCGTGCACAACCTTTCAGTCGATGAGGTTGCCAAAGAAGCTGCTGCTGCTTACGCGCTCGGAATTCGCGGCTTAATGCTTTTCGGTCTTCCGGAAGCCAAAGACGAAGCTGCTTCCGGCGCCTATGCTCAGGATGGAATCGTGCAGCAGGCGGTCCGCGCGATCAAAAAACAAACTCCGGACATGGTGGTGATGACCGACACCTGCCTCTGCGAATACACCTCGCACGGCCATTGCGGCGTAGTCCGCGAAAACGAAGTCATCAATGATGAATCGCTGGAGTTATTGGCGCGCACTGCGGTGAGCCAGGCAACCGCGGGAGCGGACATCGTTGCCCCATCGGCAATGATGGATGGACAAGTCCGGGCTATTCGCAAAGCGCTTGACGACTCTGGTTTCCTGAACGTGCCAATCCTGTCTTATGCCGTAAAGTACGCCTCCGCGTTTTATGGACCTTTCCGTGAAGCGGCGGAAAGCACTCCGGCGTTCGGCGATCGGCGCGCCTATCAAATGGACGCCGCGAATGCGCGCGAAGCGATGCGCGAAGCCGAACTGGACTATTCAGAAGGCGCTGACATGCTGATGGTCAAACCCGCCACGGTCTATCTCGACATTTTGAGAATGGTAAGGGATCGATTCGATCTGCCGCTCGCCGCGTATCACGTCTCAGGTGAGTACGCGATGATCAAAGCCGCCGCGCAAAACGGCTGGATTGATGAACAGCGGGTGATGATGGAAACGCTCACGAGCATTAAGCGAGCCGGCGCCGACCTGATCATTACCTACTATGCTCGCGAAGCTGCGCGATTGTTGAGTTGATCTGCAAACGGCTGCAACAAAGAAAACCAGACCAGAGGAAGATTCAATGCACTTGCGGTCTTTAACACTTATTCTCTTCATCCTCACGGCCACATTAAATGTTCTCTCGCAAACGTCGCCAGCGGCAGTAGCACCAGCGGGCGTGCCGGTGAAAGCGGAAGACTGTGGATGTGAACAGCGGCTTCCCGAGGTGCTCGCAACCGTCAACGGCGCGAAGTTGACTAAACTCGACATCAGCCACGCAATCGAGAGCCGTATCAAAGAGTTCTACGAGGATGTGATCGACGCGCGACGACGTGAGGTTGATCTTCAGATCAATGCGGTCTTGTTAGATGCCGAGGCGAAGAGGCAGGGCAGCAGCACACTTTCGCTGCTCGATCGCGAGGTGACAAGCAAAGTCGTTACGCCGACCGATGCTGCAGCTGAAGCTTTCTTCGAAAAGAACAAAAACCAGATCCCGGGTGAGTTCAAAGACGTAAAGGACGACGTCATCGTCTACCTGCGCGAAGAGCGTCAGCAAGAAGCAGCAAAGAAACTCGCGGACCGGCTGCGCACAACTGCGCAGCTACAAATCGCACCGGGACCAGCCACAGCGCCAACTACCGAACAGGAAAGATCCCGTGTATTCGCGACCGTTAATGGCAAGCGCATCACTTCAGGCGATGTCGAGGACAGTTTGCGGGCGTTGATTTTCGAAATTCAGGGAGCGGTCTTCAAGCTGCGCAAGCACGAGCTCGATTTAAGAATCAACGATCTGCTCCTTACGCAGGAGGCTCAAAAGAGAGGCGTAACTAAGGCATCATTACTCGATGCCGAGCTGACTGCAAAACAGCCGAAGATTACCGACGCGGATGCGGAAAAGCTTTATGCGCAGAACCTGGGCAAGATCAAGAAGCAGTATGCCGAGGTGAAGGATCAGATTATCCAGCGCCTGAGGGAGGAGGCAGCGCACAAAGCCGAGACCGCCCTCGTGGAAAAGTTGCGAGCCGGCGCACAGGTGCAAATGTTCCTCACGGAACCGGAGCCGCCCACCTACACCATCGCTGTCGATGACCAGCCGATGAAGGGCAACCCAAACGCTACCGTGACGATCGTAGTCTTCAGTGACTTTCAATGCCCGAGTTGCTCGCAACAGCATCCGATCATCGAGCGGCTGATCGCAGAGTATGGCAATCGCGTAAGGTTCGTGATGCGGGACTTCCCTCTCTCGCAACATAAACAGGCGCTAAAAGCAGCGGCGGCAGCGGAGGCAGCCCGTGAGCAGGGTAAGTTCTGGGAATATGCCCATCTCCTGTTCCATCATCAATCCGCACTCCAAGTGGAAAACCTTAAAGCGTATGCGAGTGAACTAAGTCTTGACCGCGCGAAATTCGATGCAGCGCTTGAGAGTGAAGCCATCAAAGAGCAGGTTCAGCGAGACATTGTGGATGGCGAACGCATTGGCGTTGCCGCCACGCCGACCACTTTCATCAATGGCAAAGAAGTTTTGAATCGTTCATACGAAGGACTTAAGAGTGCGCTGGAGACGAGTCTGAAAGGCAGTTAGGAGCTGGGGACCTAATTTGTAAAGCAAACTGTTACTTTGCGAGGGTGAATGGCATTCAACGCGCCCGAAAACTAACAGTGTGCGTTACAGAAATACAGACCCACTTGCAACCTTCTTGCGAATGCGGGATTCAAATAATCCACCGCAAACGCATCAGGCGCTGCCAACGTCCTTAACAGCTGAAGGTTACCCAAATGGCGCGACTTCGCTACAAACAGTTTCTGCTGATAGTGATTGGTTGCTTTGCTGTTGTTGTCTCGTGTCCCGCATCTGGAGCGTTAGCATTCGGCCAATCGGGCCGACGGATTGCTCGCACAGAGCCCTTGCCTGCTCCTCTTGAAAGCCCAGCCCCACAACCGATTACAGAGCAGCCAGCCCTCGATGTCCCCGTAAGCCGGCTCTATTCACCAGTGAAGTTGCTGATCGGCAAGCAACACACTTCCAAACACCAGCCCAGTGAAGAAGTGATCTTCGCCAGCTTCATCAAACGGCTAACTGAGTTCAAGAATCTCGACGGCAATCTGATCGGAGAAATGACTCGTGAGCATGCGGCCAAACGCGCGCGGCAAGAGACTGATGCTTACGTGGTGCTGGTGCAGTTCGTGACCGACAAGTACCAGCGCGGGAAGCTCGTCCTCGACTCACCGGATCTTGAGATCAAGTATTTTGTCTTTGCTCCGCTGAGTTTGCAGCCGCAGTTGAAGGGCAAGGTTTACTATCAGGCGATCGGCGGCGGGCAGCGGCGAAAGTCGACCTGGCCTGAAGGACCGCCGGTGAAGATCACTGTTGAGGCGGCAGGCATTGAAGCGGCTGAGAGACTTCATGACTGGCTGGCGGAGAATACTGAAGGCCGGCGTAATTGAACCGGCACACCAAGCTCTATGCAAAGAGAAATTTGTAGGGATGGGACGCCGTTGATCACCTCACTGACCGCGCGCAAGCTCATCCAGAGCCGCACCAAGTTTTTCCAATCCTGCGATCAGCACGTCTGAACTTCCGCCAAACCCCAACCGAAAATGATTAGGCATCTCGAAGAACTTACCTGGCACAACTGACGTTTCGTACTTCTCTCGAAGCAGTTGCACCAGTCTCTCGGAAGTGCCGGTGCGCAGCCGGGGGAAAACGATCGAGCCATATTCAGGCCGAACGACTTCGAGATCGCCCCGCGAATCGAGGAACTGATAAACGAGCCGGCGGTTCTTGTCGAGCAGCGCGTTAGCCCGAAGTCCGATGCGCTCGAGTTGTTCGAGGGCGACGACGCTTAGCCTCTCTGCCGGATGCGCAGCCATCACGCCGAAGAGATCGTTCAGTCGCCAGATGCGGCTTGCCAACTCAGGTTCAGCGACGATCCAACCGCAACGCAGCCCACTTAAACCAAATGCCTTCGTGAGGCTGCTAGTAGTGATGAACTGTGGGCCAAGGGCAAACGCAGTAGCGGGCCGCTTTCTGAAGAGGGCTTCCAGATAGACTTCATCAATCATCACCTTCGCGTTGACGCGCATCGCAATCTCACCGACGCGCCGCAGTGTCAGTTGATCTTCCAGGACACCGGACGGGTTGTGCATGTTAGTCAGCACAATCAAACTCGTTTGTGGTGTCACTTGTTTTTCGATTTCTTCGGGTGAGATACGAAAGCCGCCTTCGAAGTTGCGCTTGAAGCGTTTAATGTTCAAACCGAGGTATTGGGCAAGCGCCAGTAGAGGCTCGTAAGTGGGAAACTCGATTAGGACCTCGTCTCCCGGATTAGAAACGGCTGCCATGGCCAGGTGGTTCGCCAATGATGTTCCAATCGCCGCCACAACACATTCGGGCTCGACACTCAACCGCGCCGCCAGGGCCTGTTGCAGCGGTTCATACCCATACCCGCCGTCGCGAGTCAGTTCCAACCCTTCCATTCCGACTCGGAGCTCTCTCAACCTCACACTCGACAGACCACTCGTCGCGAGGTTAAAGCGCGCCTGCGAGCTGGTCTTGGCCCAATGCATGTAGTCGGACTGAGTCACCGTTCGTGGACTGGTCATTTGTTTCTCCGCTGCCAAAAGTAGTATGCGGGAATGCCGGCGAGCAAAATCAACAGACCGATTACGGTATTTTCCGGATAGCGATAGACGGTGTTGATGACGACCAGCCAACAAATCGCAATGAAGAGGATTGTAGTAACCGGGTGGCCTGGAACGCGGATACTGTCCGAGCGCGCCACCGTCTCCTTCTTGCGCAGCACAAAAATGCACGTCGCTGTCAGGCCAAAGAAGATGAAATCAACCGATACGACGTAGTTAAGAATCTGTTCGTAACGTCCCCAGAGCGCGATCACGACGGCCAGAAATCCTTGCAGGGCGATCGCCAACATTGGCACGTGCGTCTTCGGATGAACCTTTGCCACGCTCTTGAAGAACAAGCCATCCTCAGCCATAGCAAAGTAAACACGCGGCGCCGTCAGCATTCCCTGACTCAAGAATCCGAGAGTAGAAATCGCGATCCCCGCAGCTATCAAACGCGCGCCGGTCGGTCCCAGAGCGAATCTCATTACGTCGGAAGCTGGTGTGGTAGTTCGGGCGAGACCGTCAGGATTCAAAACGTAGACGTAGACTACATTCACAAGGAGGTACAGCACTACGACGCCTATCACTCCGATGATCAGCGCGCGCGGCAAGTTCTGGCGCGGCTCGCGAATCTCTCCGGCAACAAAACTCGCCGTTTGCCAGCCTCCGTATGAGAAAAGCACCGGAACCATCGCGGCGCCGATTGCACTCAATAGACTGAGTGATGGTGCGGCCGGACTGACAGTCGTGGTCACCGGATGAGGGCCAGCCAGCAGAAAGCCACAGACAATGAGTGCGATGATTGCGACGATCTTCAGCACCATTAGGAAACTCTGGACTGTGCTGCCCTCCCGCACGCCGATGCAGTTAATGATCGTCAGAATGCTCAGCACGACTGCAGCAACCAAGCCGTCGCCGAATTGAAAGTTGGTCAATTCAAAGAAGTAGCGCGCGAAGGTGACTGCCACCGCAGCCATGCCTCCCGTTTGAATGACCAGCAGTAAGCCCCAGCCGTAGAGAAAAGCAACCGCCGGGTGATAAGCCTCTCGCAGATATGCGTACTGTCCGCCGACCTCCGGCCGCAACGCAGCCAGCTCAGCCCAGATGAACGCTGCCACGAGCGCGATCAGTCCGCCGAGAGCCCAGACGCCGAGGATCAGGAGAGGCGTATGAACCTGGCGCGCGACGACGTAGGAGTTGATGAAGATGCCTGAGCCGATGATGCCGCCCATGACAAGCATCGTGGCATCGAAAAGTCCCAGGCCTCTGACTAACCCTGATGTAGGGTTCGTTGAGGACTCCTTCAGATTTGTCGCATTCATTTGATTTGGTTGGATCGGACGACACCTTATCCCACATGTCCGAATGAACTTCAACAAGCTTTATCTCGAGCCGCTAACTACTCCCCAGTTCCCATTTCAATTATGTTTCGTCATTCATACTAATTTGATCCAATTGTGATCCTGCTTTTGCAAAGACCTTAACTACTGCTCTCGGTTCTCAATTGCCTCTGGTATAACTTCTACATGGACCGCAAACCATTGTCCGAACGCACCGTCACGCTCTGGCTCTGGATCTTTCCGATCACCTACGTGATCCACATCGCCGAGGAATACTTTCTTGGCGGCGGCTACTCGGCTTACCTGCAAAAGTTAAGAGGAGTCCATCTCTCGACGACAAGGTTCCTCGTCGCCCAGGGGATTGGTGTCGTGCTGATGACTATCGGAGTCATCCTGGCGAAGCGTTTCAGATTTCAAAACATGCTGATCGTAATTTTGGGTGGGACGGTGCTGGTAAACGGCATAACTCATTCGGTCACCAGCATCACACACGGGGGGTACGGTCCGGGCCTGATTACCTCAGGCGGGATCTGGATCCCGCTCGGCCTGGCGACGCTTTATCGGTTCAAAGCAGAAAACAGTAGTCGTCGTTATTGGAGCGCGGTCGCTATCGGTGTGGGTATCAATGCCGTGATCTCCGTCCTCACGATGCGCGGTGGTAGGATTGTTTAGCCCGGGCTCTTCAAAAAGCGCATAACGAAAGCCGAAGCCAACCAGGTTGACTCCGGCTTTCTCTGCACCCAGGCAAACCAACTGTTTGTTACGTCTTTCCTAGAAGCCGTTGCTGGCCCCTTTGAATCCATGCAGCGCCTGTTTCACTCCCCAGGTGATTACGCGCATGTTGTCGTAGCAGTAGCCGAGGATGTAGTTGCAAGTGGAAAGGCAGTGCTTCGTACATTCCACTTTCATCTCATCGAGTTGCTTTACATCAAACTTGTGATTGCCGACCGTGCCCCAATCGTGGGTGGCGGAGTACATCGGGAAACACGGTGCCAGCGAACCGTCGGTGCGAATGATTAATGAATTCTGGCCGGCACGACAGGACCACGGTGGCACATCTCCGCGCATCAGCTTCTTCATATCCTCCATGTGCTGAACCGGGTTCGCCATCTTATAGCCATGGTTCATGCGCTTGTCCTGGAGGTAATCCAGCAAGGCGTCCACCTTGGGCCAGTCTTCGGGCGTCAGGTAGGTTTGATTTTCGTCGAGGTGTTTGAAGTGCGACTGTTCCATCATCGGCGTCTCGTTGACGTGATAGTCAGTGGCGATGCCGTTGTCGTGGGCAATCTCGGTCAACTCCTTCACATCATCCATGTTGTTATGGCAGATGTTGATATTGAACATCACGGAGTAACCGTAGTGGTGCTGTCGCTTCACAAGATAATCAAAGTACGGACGAATGGGATCCAGCGCTTTCGGCAGAGACTTCTTCTCCTTCACCGAATCCACCGCCAAGTTGAAAGTAGCAATGCCGGCGTCACCGAGACGATCGGTTACATCAGGCTTCAGCAAGCGACCGTTGGTCGGCAGGTAAACGAAGATGTCCTTCTTCGCGCTGTAGTCGACGATCTTGTGAATGAACTTCGGCCGCAGCAGAGGCTCGCCCCCCATGAGGGCCAGCACGCGCGCGCCGATTGAATGTAGCCAATCGATCGAGCGCTTGCCGACATCTTCCGTCATTCCTTTGACAGCGTTGTTGTAAGACCAGCAATAGTGACAATCGAGATTGCACTTCCACTCAGTGAAAAGATAGGGAATGATCGGCCGCAACTCACCTGAGTGCCAGCGCGATCTGAAGTAAGGCGCACCCCAGGTCTTCCAGGTGCGTTTAGCGTTCAGCTTCTGGTATTCCCGCCTCGTCATTTCCACTGGATTGGGATGTTGGGGGTAGACGGGCTCGGGCAATACATTTTCCGGAGACGGTTCGAGTGCAGGTCTGCTTTCAGACTTGTAAAGTATTTGGTGGAGCTTCTGATCTATGCGAAAGGGTTGCGCGGAGGTACCCGCGGGAATGTTTTCCTGAGGTTCTGCCATCGTTCCCTCCCTTTTTGGGGCTGAAGGTGGTAATGCGGTACGCAGTTACAACACGAAAATTTTCCGGATTCTGGCTGATGTGATGATGAATTGCAAGGCTTTCGTGACGCCGTGATGAATTGGACCAAGAGACTAGAGCCAAGTTGCGGTCAACCCGGAATAGGTTTACCCTTTCGCCCTTTGTTGGCGAGCAACTGCGAACGGTAATATGACCGTCTAGTTGGCGAACACACAAAAGGAGTTCAGCATTGGCGGCAAAAGCGGAAGCAATCATCACGGCGGCTCTGCGACCGGATCTATTTCCGGGAAGCGACGTGATTCTTGCCAGCCGGACATTGATAATTGCGGCGCTTGCCGTTCTGGTGTTGGCAGGTTTCGGCCTGCGCGTTACCGGTCTCGCCGCCGAAGGACTCAGCGAGGACGAGCTTAATAAACTTCACGCGGTGACCGACTACCGGCAGCACGGATTAACTGCGGCGAACGGCGAACACCCGTTCCTGATGAAGGCCCTGCTGACCGCAACCGTCGTTCTCGGCGACAAGTGGAACAGCATCCCTTCGCTTGGCGGTCAAAGACCGATCTCGCCTGAGGCAGCCCTGCGTTTGCCCGGCATTATTTTCGGAGCTCTGACTGCCGTCCTGATTTACTTGCTGGCGACCGAGCTATTCGGCGCCGAAGTTGGGTTGATTGCCGCCGCGTTGTGGGCTTTCGATCCGATGGCGATCGGATTCAGTAGGATTGCGAAAGAAGATACCTTCCTGATCTTTTTCTTCCTGCTCGCGAACATCTTTTGGCTGCGAGGACAACGGGTCGCGGAGACACGATCGACCCTTGAGGCGGAAAAATTCTACTGGGCCACAGCCGCCGCGTTCGGCGCGATGATGGCGTCGAAATACCTGCCTCAGCTTTTGGCGGTTCCCGCTTGCTACTACTTCATCTTCCAGGCGATTCCTGAAACACGTTGGCGATTGGGTAAGAAACGCTTACTGATCTACTACGGCATCATGGGTGTGGTCTTCGTGCTCTTAAACCCGACGATTCTCTTTCCCGCAACGTGGCATCAGATGGGGCAGTTCGCGGGTCAAAAGCTTGTCGGTCATGATGGTTATGAATTCATGGGAAGGCTCTATCCGCACCGTCTTACCGATTGGCTGCAAGGCATACCCTGGTACTTCTATCATTTGTTTTTGCTTGTGAAGCTACCTGTCCTGACAGTGGCTGGATTTCTGATCGGCTTTCCAATGCTGTTCCGTCGCAAGCTCGGCGACGGACGCTACTTTATTCTAGTCTGGATGTTTCTGTGGATGATGACGTTCAGTTTTGGTGGTGGGAAGTTTACTCGTTACTTCACCAGCCTGCTGCCGGCGGTGCTCATCGTAACTGCCATCGGCGTCCAGGCAGCTGGCCATTGGATCGGTGAACGTTTGAAATCGGTTTTTCGTGGGGAAGGAATAATCGCGTACGTGAAAGCCGGACTGGCCGCGCTCGTGGTGCTCACTTCGCTCGCCACCGCGCTGAACGCTGCGCCACACTTTCGTCTTTATACAAATGCGATCGGCGGTGGGATGCCGCGAGCAGGCTACTACTTTCCGCACGATGAGTTTTATGACGCCGCCATGCGAGACGCGCTTTTCGAAATAGCGCGGCGCGCGAAGCCGGGAACAAAGGTGGCCAGTGAGAGTCCGTTGTTGGCTTCCTACTATGCCGAGCGAGCAAATCGCCCGGATCTAGTTTGCGTGTCCTTGTCCGAATCCGGAGTGTTGGAACAACTCAAGGAAGGCGACATCATAGTTGACGCGCGTGGCCGAAGGTACTTCAGTAACGATGAGCTGATTTCAACACTACACAAATTGAAACCTGCTTTTACAGTTTCGTTAGGCCTGGTACCTGCTGCGGATGTTTATGAGTTGGATGGCCAGGCGATGAAGGTGTTGGCAGGCAGTAGGCAGAATACGAAGGCTAACGAATAGTGTTCTGATAAGAGCAAAACATTTTCCATATATCATTTGACATCTCTTATCTGACGTTCTCGTCCTTGCCTACTGCCTACTGCCTACTGCCTCCTAATCTCCACCTCGATCGGTTTCGCGTCATGGGAATCATAACCTTCAGGCCAGTTGGAAATGTTTACGCCGTAGGGCCAGTCGGCCTCGGGTGTCACCGCAAAGCGAATCACGAGCGGCAAGCCGCGCATTGCTCGTAGCCTCACAAAAAATCCATCAACGCGCCACTCCTGAATCAATGGTTCTCCAACTCGTTCCACCGGAATCAGTCTAGAACCGCAGTCAGCACCGTTAACAAATAACGTCACACGCGTTCGGATCCAATCAACTTTCGCGTCGACCGGGAGCACAGGCTGAATGTGCGCGCGCACGATGATTTGACTGACGCGCCGGCGATCCTCACGGGCCGGAATTACATACTCAACGAAGCCCGCGCCGAACCCCCAGATGTAGCCAGGTCCTCCTCCCAGTTTTTCAAACCGCGTATTCGATGCCATCTGCGGCTTGAAACCGTAATGAAGCGATTTGTCCTCTCGGACGATTATCCGCGGGACGGTCGCCGGATCGCCCTCCGGCCGTTTCCAGACAAACTGGAGCGGCACAAGATGACGAGCAGGATCCATCACTCGTTCGGGAGGCGCGGCAGCTCGAAGTGCAGTGAAGATCTCCGATGCGCGTTTGATTTCCTGGAAGAGAGCCCCGTCGCGAGGGCTTGTGTAACTAACGCCGAAACCGCGATGCGAATCAGGAGTAAGGATCCAAAACATCGCTCCGGAGGATCCGGTGCGAATGTTCGCATCGAAATAGGCGCGGAACCATTCCTGTTGTGACGTTCCGTTGTAGCCATTCAGTCCCATTCCAAATTCGCCAAAGACCAGCGGTTTGCCGGTCGAGACTGCGGCTGCTGTGCGATTCTCAACGAATGACAGCAACGCCTGCGTAGAGTCCACGAAGCTGTTGCCGTCTTCACGCGGATAATTGTGCACGTCGCAGTAGTCGATATTGTGCAGCCTGTGATCCGCAAGCCACTCGCGCCTTTCACCAGCGGTGCGATAGCCCCAATCACCCGGCGCGATGATGTGATTTGCGTCGAGCGATTTCAGATAGGTGCTCATCTCCGCGAGCCAGGCGCGTCGCTCGGCCCAGCGTCCAGTCACTGCCTGCGCTTCATTCATCAACTCCCAACCAAAGATCGTGGGATCATCCCGGTAGAGAACTCCGGTAATGCTGTTGCGGCGAGTTGCCAATTTTTCCAGATGCTGACGGTATAGCAGGCGGGTGGTTTCATTTGTGTAGAAGAGCATTGCCCGCTCGGCATTGATGCCGAAGGGAAACTGTTTATCGTCTGCATCATTGATGCCGGCCCAACGCAGGTACTGCGTTACGCCTCCCGTATCGCGCCACCAATTTGTCAGGCAGAGCTGGACGCGCAGGTTGTTTGCCTGGGCCGCGACGAGCACCTTGTCGAGGTGCACAAACGCTTCTTCGTTCCATTGATTCGGAGCCCAACGGAACGGATGAGTTCGTGGCCAGTCGGCAAAGTCGGCAAGCGGGCCCACGTCATTCGGTCCGCCTTCTCCAAACGCCCACACACGCACCACGCGAATGCCAGCTTGTGATGCCTGGCGCAGCGTCTCAGGCATCGCTGCACGATCTTCATCCCGATACATCACCGCAACATTCGCACCGACGAAGCGGAACGGCTCACCATTCACGACGAACCGGCTGCCTTGCGTCTTAACGAAATCAGCGCGAACTGTCGAGCGATTAACCGCCGCACAGCCGGAAAAAAACAGCAACGCCGCGCTCACTAATATCGCGAGCGCGGCGCTTAACAGAATTCTCTTTTTCATCTAATCGAACTTCATTCCCACGCGTCAGCGCGGGTTCGTCAATCTAACAAAACCCATAATGGCGCAGCAGCCAGCTATGATTACGAAGATATCAAAGAACGTCAGGAGCCCAAAGACGATCGAATTGTCCTTTGTCAGCAGTCCAAAGCCCAGCGCAATGAACTGCAGGTGAAACAGTATGAGACTCACTGCAGCAAACGTGAACCAACGCGCCGATGGGCCAAAGGCCTTAGCGCGCGCAAATCCCAGGACGGCTGCAACCAGCCACAGCACAGCGCCCAGACCCAGCATCGTCAACATCATTGGAGCGAAATAAGTAGGTTCACGAAATGCTGTTTCTACCTGACTAATCGTTGTTATCGTTAAGAGCATCGGCGCTATGTCTCCCTAAGATTTATGTGTGAATAACATGCTGAGCGCCGTTTGCACACATGAAGTCGGAGTCTGTGCACAAACGGCGTTTGTAGTTACGCGGTAAGCAATAGCTAAAGGCGCGGTTCAGTGACGCGCGCGCGAAGCAGCGGATAACCGGTCCGCATCCGGCCAATCCTACTGAGTGATGTGAATCTCCTCTTCCTTGTTTACATGACCAAGGAAGTAAACCAGTCCGCAGACGAATGCGATTACAGCAAGTCCGATCGCCTTCCAGAGGTAACCATGACCGCCGGCAGATTCGTCGATGGTGGCAAACAGATAGAAGCAGTAGATCGCCCCCAAGGCCGCGGCCAAACCCACGATCACGGCCAATATGTCTTTAATGTTCATTTTGAACCTCCGGCCAATGAGTTGTTATGAAGGTATTGGAAAAAGCCTGTAAAGCCACTTAGTGGGCTGCATGTTAACGCCTCATTGCAAGTTAACGCAAGCCTTTCATCCAAGGATTATTCGTCGGTCACCATCGCGCCGCGTGATTCGTTCTCGATCCAGGAACTCAAGTAAAGGAATCGCGTATTTGCGCGTGACCCCTGCGAGATCCTTGAAGCCAGCGACGTCGATTGCGGGCTGTGTTTGATGCTTAGTCGCAAACTCGCGCAGCTTTCCGATCAATCCATCCAGCGCCTCGCGGTGAAAGAACAGCTCTCCCTGAACACGCACCAGGATGCCGGCGTCGATCAGAAGCTGCATGACTTTCCTGCCGTGCACTTTTTGCAGACTGGTCACGCCGGCCGATTGCATTGCTTCATCCAGACCGGGTGGTTCCAGTCCGGCGTCTTGATAAACCTGGGCCAGGCCTTCGCGCAGTCTGGCATCGTCCGCAGATAGTTCGACCAGGTGCTGACGCGCCCGCACCAGATCCTTCTCTGAAACGAGCACATCTTCCTTCTCCAGATCTGCCAGCACGTAACGGAAAATTTCCACCGGACTGTGCGAAAAGCGACGCTCGCGCAACGTCTCGCGCCCAAGACCTCGAGCCAATGGTTCACGTTTATGGTGCGCAGTGACCTCCTCAACAGCGGCAAGCTTCAATCGAGCAACCGTCTCCTGCGCCATAAAGACTCCCGCACAGTCGACGATTGCGCCAGTCTGGATAGCCCGGGACAACGCGGACTTGAGTGCGTTGTCATTCCATCCTGTGCGTGCGCCGAGATCTTCCTGGCGTTGTCCCGAATCCCCTGCGGACTCCACGAAGATCTGGACCAGAACTTCAGCTGATGCGTTCGTCAGTTTGTTCAATCGACTGCGGATGGCGGCGATCTCCCTTCCGCGATGCTTCCCGGCAAAGGGATCAAGTACTTGCCCGCCGGCAACAGTCTGCGAAGGTGAATAGGAACGAAGAATAAAGCGTTCGCCAGAGACCGCGACGACGGGCGCCTCAAGACTCAATTGCGCAAAGCCGCTCTCGCCGGGGTCGATTTCGCCGCCAATGTTAAGCACTCGCACGCGCGCTAGCACATCAGCGCCGTGAATGTGAAAGCGGATGCGAGCACGCGAACGCAAGGGACGCGGTGCGTCGCTAAGCATCGCGAGCTGGACGTCGAGAATTTGCGTTGCACGCAAGCGTCCGGAAGGCGCGAGCACCATTCCTCGTTCGATTGACGCAGTGTCAATGCCTCCGAGATTCACAGCAGTTCGCTGGCCCGCCTCTGCGTGTTCGACTGACTTTCCGTGGACCTGCAAGCCTCGCGCGCGCACTTTCGCCTGAGAAGGCAACAGTTCTAGCTCATCCCCTTCTGCGATTGTCCCGGAAACGAGAGAGCCGGTAACGACCGCACCGTAGCCCTTCATCGCAAATGCCCGGTCCACAGGCAATCGCGGGACAAAGTTGGATGAACGCGCCGGTACCTGCTGAGCGATTTCACGTAAGGTCCTTCTTAGTTCGTCCAAGCCTGCACCGGTTTTCGCGCTTACGTTTAGGACTGGCGCACTGTCCAGAAATGATCCAGCCGCAAGTTCTTCGGCTTCTGAACGCACGAGAGCCAATAATTCCTCGTCAACTAGATCTGTCTTAGTGATGACTATCAACCCGCGCTGCACACCGAGCAGCCGGCAGATCGCGAAGTGCTCTCGAGTTTGAGGCATCACTCCTTCGTCAGCGGCGATTATTAGCGCTACCACATCAAGTCCGTGCGCACCGGCCAGCATGTTCTTCACAAAACGTTCATGGCCCGGCACATCGACAAAGCCGATGCGAACGTCACCCAGATCAAGATCAGCGAAACCCAGATCGATGGTGATGCCGCGCCGCTTCTCTTCCGGAAGTCGATCAGGATCTGTTCCCGTAAGCGCGCGCACCAGGGCACTCTTCCCGTGATCAATATGTCCTGCGGTTCCGACGATGATTGATTTCATTCTTTTCGTGGTCGGGCTGCTACCGTTGGCATGCCAGTCTTACCAGAGCATCGAGCTTACTTACTCGCGGACGGTCTTACTCGACGCTCGTTGCAGAAAATTATGGGGTTGCCATTAGTCACTAAGAGTATAATGCGCACCTATCCGTTAGCGATCTGTTGTCTTGACTTGTAACTACCTCGCCGTTCATTTGGAGCAACCCCATGCCTCAAGCAACCTTGTTGCCCCTATTAATTCTAGCTTTGCTGATCGTTGTCTTGACCCTCTTGTATTTCTGGGGAAGAAAGTCCTCGTTCACTCTAACCGACTTACGACGTCTGCGCCGCAATCCATCAACCGCCCGCACGTTTATCGGTCGGGAGACCGAGCAACAGCGATTTTTGGAATTGGCAAGAGATCGCAAGAGCAGTGTGGATCTATTGATCGTCAGCGGACCAAAAGGGGCAGGCAAACGCACGCTGCTTGCGCGATTTAAAGAACGTTCTCTAGCGGAAAAAACTTCCATCTACTGTGGCCCGCTCCTGGACTTACTGGAGGCACAGCAGATTGAAGACCTGATGGAGCGAGTTGTTCGCGATCTGGAAGACCAGGCCGGCCGCCAAAACTTTTCCGACTTCAATGCGAAGCTGCAGAAGTATCACGCCGCGGCGACCGGGCGAAAGACGGGAGTTGACCGCGGCCTGGTTATCGCCCGCGGGGCCGCCGCTGGGGCCGCGGGTCTGGCGGGGGCCGCAGGTGTGCCGGGAGCGACGATCGCGAAGTCGGCTCTTGAAAGTGGAGCTGTCGGTGAAGCACTCGAGTTGGCAAAGGACGCGATTAGCGGTCCCGGCGACTTGCGCTCGCTGACTGAAGCTTTCGTCAGCGATTTGCTACAGCTCGGCGAGTCTCAGAAGCCACATAGACTAGTTTTACTATTCGACAATCTTGATGCCCGGCCGAATGACCACGATATCCGCTGGGTGCGAGACAAACTAATTCCTCGGCTTGTGCACGATCACTCGGTGCTGCTGGTAACAACCACAGAAGACCCCTTACAAGTCGCTATCACGCAGGAAATTGTGCGGGAGTCCATTTGGCTCCGACCCTTCGACGAAGCGGAATCGCGTCGCTACGTTAAGGAAGTCATAGGAATTGAAAATCAGCGGTTGTTAGACGAGGTTACAAAGCGCGGTGGCGGCCTGCCTCAAAAACTGAATTACTATCGAGCGTACTTTGAAGCTCGTCCGCCCGAGTATCGCCTACAGGATCAGCTGTCCGACGAAGCTGAAGCGTGGGTTGTCAGCGGCGACGTCAATCAGTTGCTCCAGCAGATCAAGAGCGACTATCTGCGGAAGGTGATCGTCGCTTCATCGCCGCTCCGCTGGTTCAATGCTGAGTTGCTTGAAGCGGTAGCTGAAAAAGCCGGGCTGCCGGATAAGGAAGAAACCCAGACCAGGCCGGCTAGCCTGCTTGAGCTCGGTCGCCGTCCGTCCTGGATCACCCAGATGGGTGGTGGCTGGGGGATCGAAATGGAGCAGCGTCGGCGAGATTTCATCGAGGAGCTTCGCCGTTTCAATAGAACACTCCACAAGGAAGTTCATGAACTCGGCGCCGAGTACCACCACCGGCGATTGGTGGCCTTTGAAGCTCAAGCGGCGGCAGTAGACGTGTCAGCAGCAAGAGCGAAGAGCGACGTCTTTAATTACGCTCCAAAGTCGTTGCCCAGCAAGCGCTTCGAAGATCCTGAATACACCCCGACCCTTGCAGAGTGGCTCTACCATATCCTCGCGCTGGCACCAGAGAAAGCCTTTCCAATCGTCGCCGATATCGCGGGCGAGACGCTCTTCTACGACTTCGACAACTGCAGGGTTGCCGAACCGTGCAATTCCGAACGTCTATTGCAGATTGGTCCCGAACTCAATTTGCCAAAGCGTCAACGTCTTTACCTCGACCTGCTCGCACGCGCCGCGTTTTCGCTGCGCCAGGGAGATCAGCAGGAAGCGATACGAGTACTGCGTGCACTCACGTCAGCCGGGGCACCCACTCCTTTCCTCAAGCCGGTCATACTGTTTTTGATGGGCGCCTGTCACTGGCAGCTTGTCCAAGAGGCGGAGGCCGTCCGCTGCTTTGAAGATGCGGACAACCTTTTCTCGAAGGTTCCGCCAACGGATCTGCGTGCGATACGGGTCCGGTGTTTCAACGCCACCTGGCTAGCCTATTCGCTGACACGACGGGATCAGGCAGCCGGGCGAGCGCAAAAGATGCTGACGAGCGCTATCGCCGACGCCACAAACAAACTCGGCGATGATGCGCTGGTCGGAGAACTCGAACGTGCTCGCGCGCTTATTCACGAGGAACTCCTCGAGTTGGATGGCGCCAGGACAGGTTACGAAAACGCTTTAATAAGTTACGAGAAGGCGGGCATACCAAATGGCGCGGCGCTCGTTCGTCGAGATCTCTCACGTCTTCTTCTACAGCAGAATGCCGATGAAGAGGCCGGGCAGGAACTCGACAAGGCCTGCGCGATCTATGGCTACCTGGCTGATACGGAGAACCAAGCGGCCGTGGCAGTCGAGAAGATGAAACTGTATTTGAAATTGAAGGACACCGAGAAAGCTGAGGAGCAAAAAACTGAGGCGCTCAAGCTGGCGAACGACCGAGCGGTAGTTCGGAACATGGTTGGCAATACCTACTTCGCAGCCGAGTTCTTCCCGGAGGCAACCGAGGCCTATCAAGAAGCAGTTAAGCGTGCCCCTAACATCGCGGTTTATCGGGCAAATCTCGCCGGAGCTCTTCTTGCCCTCGACCGGCCGAACGACGCAATCAGGGAGATCGAGGAGGCCAGGCGGCTACTGCCCAACGATCAGGGCCTGCTCTTACAGCATGCCCTGCTCAACAAGAGCACTAAAAACCAAACCACTGCCGATTCCCTCTTCGACAAGATTGAACATCTAAGACGAAAAGATGTGGACGACGATCCGCAACGCTCCGAGCGTCACGCGTCGCTTGGCGTGCTTCTTCTAATTCGAGAAAAGTACGACGAGGCGGAAAAGGCGTATCGAGAAGCGGTCACACTTGAGGTCGAAGAGCCTTCCTACCGGATCCAGTTGGGACGTTCACTTTATTACCTGCAGCGCTACGAAGAGGCGGCAACAGAATTTCTCAAGGCCGCTGATCTCGCGCCGGGCCGTGCCTACATTGGCGACTGGATCTCCTCCACAGTCAAAGGACTTGAACAGGAGTTAGCAATCAGTCTGCTTCAGGAAGCAGTCAATCGTCTTCCTAAAGATGCCCAGCTACATTATCAACTCGGGCAACTGCTTCGGCGACCGATCGCGATCCATGCATCCTCAGACAAAGACGAGCTAAAACCGAGTTCACCGGCTACGCCTGAGCAATCACCGGTTCCGGTGACCGGCGAGGGAGGTGCAGGTGCTGCTCCAGCTTTAGGACTTGAAAATGCGCCAGAGCCGACGGCTGACGTCGAACTAACGCCGCGCGAGAAATCACTATTACCTGGTCGCGAGACGGGAGTGTCATTAGCCTCAGCCATACCCAACATCAGAAACTTGCAGACCATAAACCTCGAACCTGATCTCGATAAGTCACAACGCGAAGAGAAGGCAATTCAGGAGTTTAAGGCAGCGCGCAAGCTCAAACCCGATCACGTGCCTTGCCTGCTCGAACTCGCAGAAATATTTGTCGACCGTCGAGATTGGGACCAGGCTGACAAATATGCGGCAAAGGCGTCGAAGCTCGTCGGCAGCGATGCCTTGGATTCCACCCGCCAAAGGCTTCTGAATCTCTTGACCAGGATTCAGCGAAAGGAGTCGTGGTACAGGGAGGTGGGGAACCTGTACCCAGTCGTTACCCCGATTGCGATCGAACTGGCGACAAACCTTGAGCGTTCGGTCGGCGAGACCCCTGAAGGCAAGCAGTTTATTGAAGAGATGTTGTCGGATCTACGAGAGGCATTGCTTAAAAAAACCGGTGTTAAGTTTCCCGGAGTACGAGTCCGAATCAACTCAGATCTCAGTCCGGGTGATTGCGTAATTCTGATTCATGAGGTTCCTCGATACCTTTATCAACTGGAAAGTGAGCACGTCGCGGACGCTTCATCTGAAGAATGCCTAGCGCTGAATGTTACAGGAAAAGCAACCACCTTGCCGTGGAACGGGAAGGCGGCCACGTGGATCGACTCGAGCGATCTTGAGACCCTCGAGGAAAACGAAATTGCTGTCTGGGAACGGCGCGGTTTTATCCTTGCCACACTGGGCCATATCCTGGAGTTGCATGCGGCAGATTTTGTGGGCATCCAGGAAGTACAAAACATGGTGGAGGAATTAGCCTCAGCGACAGGTAGGGACATTAAAGTGACGGATCAAATGCTGCCACGCCTCAGCGTAGTACTGCGCAGACTTTTACAGGAGAAAATCTCCATCGCTGATCTGAACGCAATCATTGATGACTTCCTGATGGCACCTCCTGAAGCAGACGTTATTCAAGTTGCCGAGAGAATCCGCGCCCGTTTAGTGCAGACGACGCTGCAATCGCAATACAGCCAAAATGGAGCGCTGAGAGTTGGGGAGTTGAGTCCGTTATTTGAGAAGGACTTTTCCCTTAAAGGGCAAATTGAACGAAACGGTCGGCGCAGTTTTCTTCGCATGGCTCCGAGGGACGTGCAGGAACTGCTCGGCCTCTTGCGGGACAAATGGAAAACCGCACCCGACGTAAAAGTTCTTCTGGTAAACGACGGCAGTCTGCGTCCTTACCTGCGCAGCTTGTTGGAACTCGAATTTCCTGACTTCCAGGTCTACTCCCGCGCGGAACTTGGGACTGCGGTGCAACTCGAAAGTGCATTCGTAGTGGATGCGCCGGCATAGTCAGAAGGAGCAACGTGGATTCAACTCCCCAGAACAACGGAAATCGTCGCGTTGGAACAAACGGCGACATAGCCGCTCGCTTCGTAATGGACCGCTGGAAACCGAAGCTGGAAAAGCGAGTGGGCGATCTGGAAGTGCGTGTCTCACAAGCAACGCCGGGCACAACTCCGGATGATCTGAATCAGAGCCTTGATCCGGTGATTAGTCTGTGGAGCGAAAGACTCGGATTACCGAAACCTGAACTGCTCTTCGAAGAATCGACCGATCTTTCCGCAAACGAATTTGAGATAAGGCTGGCAGGTGCTACTCGCTTTGCCGGTTCGTTCACCACTAGCTGGTTTGATTGGTGGGCCGAGCATCCTGTCCCTGGTCCGTTCGGTCGCGTCGGCCTGACCATGGACGGGACTTCTGGCGGTAGTCCCCCATGGAACCCTGTTCATCAGCTTAGTCGAGCCGTCGAGGAAGTGCTCTGGGATGATCCGGGTCTGCTTCTGGCCACAACTCGCGGGGTGAAGTGGGCCACAGACTCACTCGCAGATATGAAGACCGAACCCGAAGCTTTCAACGGTCTCCAGGTGATGCGCGAACTCGCCAGCCGCCGCCTACCGCTCCTCGACCGTGGTGCGCTCCGGCACGCAATTGAAGAAGCTGCTGTGGCGACAGAGCAGACAGCACTGGCGGAACTGTTGATAAGCCAATTGCTTCCTAACAAGATCCTGATTCGCCTGGGCAATGGGTTAGCAACTGCGGCTTCGTACACCGATCCAAACTCGCAGCTCCAAGCGACTCTCCTGCCGATGATGCGCGATGGCCTGTACTACGAGCTTGGGATTGCGTTCGGGAAGATTGAATTTGAAAACGCGGACGATCTACCAAGCTTCGGCTATCAGATCACGGTCAATGGATTACCGCGCGGAGGAGGCACTGCGCGCGAAAAGTACATCTTTGTGAACACACCTGCAAAGGATTTGACGGAAGGGGATTCGCAACCGGGCGTCAACCCGGCCAACGGTTACCTCGGAAGCTGGATCAAGGGCGAGACAATCGAGGGCTATGCAGGGGAGCACGCCGGCTGGAGCCAAGTGGAGTATCTCGTGCTGCATCTCTCGGCTTGCCTGCGAGAGGCGGCCGGGGAATTTAGTGACCTCGCCTGGACAGAACAAACTCTTAATCAACTTCAAACAGTATTTCCTAAACTCGTCACCACTGTCCGTGCTGCGTACCCGAATGAACGTCTTGCCTGCGTCTTTGGCCGGCTGGTCTCAGAAGGTTTTTCGATCCGCGATCTTCCGCGCGTTTTAAACCGGCTAATGGAGTTCGATGAACTTGCTAATAGTGCGCTCGTGCTGGACGAACCAGATTTGCCAGCTGAAGTGGATTGGTCCCGCAACGATCCCGTTGCTCTCACGGAGTACGTGCGTTGCGGCTTGAAAGACTACATCACGCATTCACGCACAAGAGGCTCGGCAACCCTCGAAGTTTATTTACTTGATAGTACGAGCATCGAAGCGGGATTACAGTTGGTAATGAGGGACAAGAGTAAGAAAGATCCAATCTATGACTTTCCCGAAGCAGGACCATTTCTCCGAAATTTACGAGAGGCACTGACCAAGTCGCGGGCTCTATCACAAAACCCCAGCCTGTTAACCACGAATGAGCTGCGTCCGCACTTGCGTCGACTGATCGCGGCTCAATTCCCAAGACTGCCTGTCATTTCTTATCAGGAGCTATCGCCCGTTACGAATATTCTGCCACGAGAGCGACTTACGCTCTGATCGTAAGCCGTCGATGGTTGGATGTAACGCCTGGTTGTTTAGCGCGCTAAGATCTGCTCATAAAACTTAATGTACTGGGGAATGACGATGTCAGTGCTGTAACGCGATAATGCCGATTCCCTCGCCCGCGTGCCCATCGCGGTCCTTAGCGCTTCATCAGTTAGCAATCTCGCCGCAGCTTCAGCCATCTGCTCAACGTCACCTACTTCGCGCAGATAACCGGTCTCCCCATCTGTCACGACTTCCGAAAGTCCACCGACCCGCGATGCGACTACCGGCACCTCGCAGGCCATCGCCTCGAGCGCCGCCAACCCGAATGACTCCTGCTCAGATGGCAGTAGTAGAACAGCTGCCACAGAGAGGTAGTCCACAATGTTTGGTTTCTTGCCGACGAACGAACACTTGTCGGAAATCCCAAGACAGTCCGCCCGGTGCTCCGCATTCATTCGTTCGCTTCCATCTCCAACCATCACCAAACGCGCTGCGATGCCTTGCTGCAAGACGCTGGCAAAAATCTCAACACAGTCCACAGGGCGTTTGACTGGACGGAAGTTTGAAACATGGACAAGCAACTTCTCGCCGGCCGGGGCCAGCTCGTGTCGTAAGTCAGCAACAGGGTGTCGTTGATAATCCGTCGCGCAAACAAAGTTTGGAATCACGGTGATGTCGTCAAACTGGAAACTCTCGCGAGTAGCGTCTTTGAGGTACTGCGAAATCGCGGTCACCCCGTCTGACTGCATGATGCCGTACCGCGTAATAGGCAAATACGAACGATCAGCGCCGACAAGTGTGATGTCCGTGCCGTGCAGCGTAGTGATGATGGGAAGGCGTCGTTTCGGCTTTAACGACTCGCGCGCGAGGATGCCGGAAATCGAATGCGGAATGGCGTAGTGAACGTGAAGTAGATCCAGGTTCTGTGTTTCCGCAACTGTCGCCATCTTCGTGGCGAGCGCCAGTGTGTACGGCTGATGCTCGAAAAGTGGGTACGACATCATTTCAACTTCATGGAAATGCACACGCTCATTTAGTTCAGTAAGCCGCGTGGGAAGCGAAGATGAAATGAAGTGGACATTATGACCACGCGCTGCCAACTCTTTCCCCAGCTCGGAGCCGACGATGCCGCTGCCGCCATAAGTTGGATAGACAGTGATGCCGATGTTCATTCGCAATAGTCCGTTTCGGGAAGGCCTGTCGAACTCAGTTATCGAGCTAACACAGACTAATACAACTGAACCTCGGACAACTACAGAACACACAAAATAAAAGAGGCAGACGACCCTCGCAATCGTCTGCCTCTAACTCAACTTGTCTCACCTTGTAAGGGGTAGGGGCAAGTGAGGGCGGGAGTATATGCCCGAATTCTGTTTCTTTGCAAGAAGTCTTGCATGACAATCGTCGCGCGTTTTTGCGTCGCAGAATTCAGTGGAAATTCGACAAAAGGGCGGCCTCCTGCGGTTTTTTGGGCAAAGCCGTTATAATGCTTGCAGTTTAAAGAATGCACTTAAGAGCCTTGCTTGTGACAGGGCGAACAGATGGAGATCAAGAAATGCCGAAGATCAGCGATATCGAAGAGACGCCGAATCCAAACGCCGTGAAGTTTATTCTCCGCGAGCCGGTAAGCAACGGGACGGCCAAGTCCTTCAGCTCTTCCTCGCAGGCAGAGGACGACTCCCTGGCGAAGTCATTATTTGAAGTGAGTCACGTCGTGTCGGTCTTCTACATGGACAAGATGATTACCGTGGAGAAGGATGACGAAGGCGACTGGGACGACTTGCTGCCCATTCTCGCGGTGCCAATTCGCGCGGCGGAATCGGTATTGTCATCAAGAAGCGCTGCCGCAGCAGCGGGCGCGGCGGTCGGAGGTTCGATTGCCGCAGTGACCAGCGATGACCCGCGCCTTTTGAAGATCAATGAGATCCTCGATGAAAAGGTGAGACCGGCGTTGATGGGCGATGGCGGCTACCTAGAGATCCTTGGACTCAAGGAACACACCCTAAGTATTCGCTATCAAGGTGCCTGCGGCAGCTGCCCCAGTTCATTGACCGGAACGTTGATGGCCATCGAAGGGATGCTCAAGCAGGAAGTAGATCCGGAAATGGAAGTGATTGCCGTCTAGTCTCAACTGACCGCTTCTCTTCCTATGCTTTGAGACGAGCCTGATTTAGTTCCTCTGTTTCCGGAACTCAACCTTACCTCACACGTGTAAGCGTGAGTTCAACCTATCCTTCGAATCGCCCCGGAGAACACCATGGCTTTTCGCGCTTCATCGCTCGTCTGCTGCCTTCTCGTCTCCTGCACAACAGTTCATCCTCAGGCAACGGCCAACAAGAAAGAGGTTACGCCAACCAAAACTTCAGCGCGTAAAACCGCGAGGAACGAAGAAGCGGAAGCGATTGCCGCTCAACGACAGATCGTGGCGCTTTCGTTACTGCAAACGCTCGCTGATGAGGCGCGAAGTTTTCATGAGCAGAAGCTTCGCGCGCGTGTTCTGGCGCGCGTCGCCGATGCTTTCTGGGAAACTGATTCTGAAAAGGCACGCGGTCTTTTCCGTCGCGCCTGGGAAGCTGCCGACATTGAGGATGCTGAGAGCGCCCGGCGTGCCGCTGAAGACATGCGCAAGCAGGACCAGAGCGGACGTGCAGTCTTCCGCAATCGGCGTCCGGACTTGCGCTCAGAGGTTTTGCGCCTCGCGGCTAAACGCGATCGCGCTCTCGGCGAAGAATTTCTTGCGAAGCTCGATGAAGCCAACACAAAAGAGTCGGAAGACCTCGCTCGGCAACCGAACCGTTCGGGTGCAAATGAGTTTGGGGCATCCGCTTCTGCCGCGAAGCGCCTGGCTCTCGCTCGCCGTTTGTTGGAGGACGGAGACGTGAAACAAGCAATGGAGTTCGCGGCTGCTGCACTCGATCAGGTCAACAGAGATTCGATCTTCTTTCTCTCGGCGCTACGTGAAAGGAATGCCGAAGCGGCAGATCGGGCATTCGTTTCACTAATTGCGCGTGTCGCACAGGATCCCAACGCCGATGCCAATACCGTCCTCGGCCTTTCGTCCTATGTCTTCACTCCGTTTCTTTATGTCACTTTCGATACTGAAGGCGGCTCTAGTCAGATGCGAGATCGTCCTCCTGGCCCACGACCGGATCTTCCAGCCGCTATACGTACCAGTTTTTTCCGTGTGGCGGCACAGGTTCTATTGCGACCACTGGCCCCACCTGATCAGGATCGCACAACTTCAGGACGCGCCGGAAAATTCATGGCCATCCGCCGGCTGTTACCATTGTTCGAGCAATACGCGCCTGAGCGAGCGCCCGAATTGCGCACCCAGATGGCGGCCATGAGTGGAGACGTTCCTGAAGACATGCGCAGTGGCGAGAATCGGGCTGTAACCAATGGTTTCTCGCCGGACAATAACAGCGATCCGGTTGAGAGAATGCAGGCGCGCTTGGACCGCGCTAGTACTTCCGAAGAGCGTGACGGCATTTACGCTGACGTTGCAGTTGCCCTGGCCGGCAAGGGTGACCCTCGAGTTAAAGATCTGGTCGACAAGATCGAAGATTCGGAATTACGCAAAGGTGTGCGCGCGTATATCGACTTTCAACTCGCGCAGGCAGCAATTCAGGACAAGAACGCGGCCGAGGCAGCACGCATCGCGAAGACTGGCGAGTTGACTAGTTTGCAACGCGTCTGGGTTTACACACGCGTCGCGAAGCTGTTGATGAGTTCCGAGCGACCGCGAGCGCTTGAACTGCTTGAAGCAGCAAGCACAGAGGCCAGGCGGATCGGCGGCTCCGATCCGGATCGCGCGCGATCACTGGTAGCGGTCGCAACGGGTCTAGTACAGGCTGATCGCGTGCGGGCCTGGGAAACGATTGATGAAGCGATCAAGGCGGCTAACTCAACGGAAGGATTTTCGGGGGAAGACAGTCAGGTAGGCGCGCGACTGCAAACGAAGAATATGGTAGTCGCCACAAATGTATCCGCCGAAGACTTTGATCTGCTTGGCGCTTTTCGCGCCCTGGGGCGTGATGATCTTTTCCGCGCAATCCAGTTGTTAAAGAGTCTGACTGGAGAATCGGCCCGCGCAGTAGCGACGCTCGCGATCGCCCGCTCGGTTCTGGAGAAACCAGTGAGTAAGAATGAGGATGGGGAAACTAGAACTAACTAAATTGGGTTTTTGTGCTTTGTACTTAGAGCTTGGAACTTAGTACTTAGTGGTACGAGTTCAAAGTACAAAGTATCAAGTTCTAAGCACAAAAGACCTGAAACCAAAAATCCTTTTTAAGAATAAATATTCATCGGCCTCGTCAACAACGCCACCGGATCATCTACATTAAGAGCCTCACGTACGTAGAACGCCTCGCCTGCAGACACACCAATCATCGAGCCGTAGTAACGCATGCGCAACTCGATCTGCTCTAAAAATCCCGGGTCGCTGATGCGCGTGACTGGCTCCTTTGACTCCGCCCTGTAGAACTGAGAAGCATGAGCCTTGATCGCCTTCATCTTGTCATCTACAAATTCGGAAACATCCACGATGAAGGAAGGCACGACGAGTCGCGAGTAGAGCGAGTGCATGAGCGCCGGCATCTTCACAGCGTGCTGACCGTTTTCCCCGTCATAACGGGCCATGGTTGCCAGTCGTGCCGCATCGCGAACAATGCGGCTGGTGTTCGCGTGGTCCGGGTGGGGATCGTCCCAGTGGGTAGTGAGCAAAACGCGCGGACGATGACTGCGAATAATCCGGACGACAGCTCGACGCGCTTCTTCGGTGGGCCAGATATGGCCGTCTGGTTGTTCGAGATTCAGACGCAGGTCAAGGTTCATCAGCCCTGCAGCTGCGTCAGCCTCATGCGCGCGAATCTCCGGCGTGCCGCGCGTACCCATCTCGCCACGCGTCATGTCGAGCACGCCGGTGCGATAACCTTGCGACTTCAACCGCAAGAGAGTGCCTGCAACGGACAGCTCTGCGTCATCTGGATGAGAGAAAATTGCGAGGGCATCGAGTTGAATTTGTGAAACACTCATTGCCTGTGAGGTTTAACTGAACGAGTGCATTTGGTCAAGATCCTTCTGCAGTTTCGAGTTCTGAGTTCCGAGTTTCGAGTTTGTAAGAATGACCTTCTTAAGTTC
>JBDTYQ010000008.1:0-75479 GCA_040005515.1 bacterium | reverse complement strand
GCTTTGAGGATGATCGCTTCTGCTTGCGGCGGCAGACCGGGACGCAGATCGGTGGGCTTGATCCTGACCCCGGCACGTTGCATCTCAAGCAACTGATACGCGGATTCCGGATTGGCAGGTCTTCTGCCGGTCAGCAGTTCATAAGCGATCACTGCAAGACAGTAAACGTCGCTTGCCGGACTGACTGGACCAGCGATTAGCTGCTCCGGCGACATGTAAGCGATCGTGCCGACCGTCTTATCACTGGCCGTGGTGAACGAGACGACAGAATTCTTTACTCTCGCAATACCGAAATCGATGATTTTGACCTGCTCCTCGCCGCCACCGAGTGTTTGCACCATGATGTTTTCCGGCTTCAGATCGCGATGCAGAATCCCGCGATCGTGTGCCGCACTCAGTGCACGCCCCGCCTGGCGCATGATGTTCGCGGTACGCCAAAAATCCAGGCCCTCGGAAGTTATGACTGACCGCAGACTGAAGCCATCGACGTACTGCATGACGATGTAAGGCTTGCCGTCAGGCATCTCACCGACATCAAAGATGCCGACGATGCTGGGATGGTCGATACGCGCGAGCGCCTCGATTTCCTGCTTGAACTTTTTCACGGAGTACTCGTTTTCGTTCCCATCGTCATTCAGCGCCTTCACGACAACGGGACGCGACAACATCTTCTCGTCAGCCGCTAGATAGATCACGCCGAAGCCGCCATGCCCGAGCTTGCGCTTGATCCGATAGCGGCCACCGATGGTCGTGCCGATGATGGCTTCCTGGGGGACTTTGATCGTCGCGAACTGATCAAGAGAGTTCTGTTCCTGAGTGTCCGCTTCCGCCGCGATTTTGATGGGGTCGTCCATGGATGATTCGATAATGCCTGGCCCGCGCTTACTTGTTCAAGCCGATTCCCGCGAGCCGCGCAATCACAAAACGCTCCGCGCCGCCCTCACGCATATTGAAGACTCTTGGTCTCTGCACTCGCTGTTCGTCCGGATCAACTTCTTCGAGTTGCTTGCCGGCCCGAAACTTTTCCTTGCCAATCCGCGGTACACGCTCAGTAGCGTAGTCAAACCATTCGTTTAGTTGTACCTGTCCGTTGCCATCCGCATCAGCGGCTCGCGATTTTATCCCCTCCTCGACAAGGGCGTAAGCGAGATAGCTGTGTTTCAATCCTTCCGATTCAAAGGCGACCTCATCGCTTTGAGAGGCCGTCAAGACGTACATGCCCTTCTCATATGCCAACTGCGCAAGCCCGCGCGCGTTCATGGGACCCCGTCGCTGGTCCTCCGCATTCAGGGCTTGGCCCGAGTTGCACGCGTCAATCACCAGCAGCAGTTGATCTGCGTCGACGGATTTCAGGGCCTCCTCCAGTTCCAAATCAGAAATACTGTGGCTCAGGATGGAATCCAACCCGGCTCTATCAAGCTTTGATCGAGATCCTGTGTAGCCAAGATCGTGTGGGATTAGATAGAAGCGATCCTCGGCTGCAGTGCCGTGTCCGGAGAAATAGAAGATCACTGCATCTTCCGGCTGCGCCTGTTTGATCTTTAAAAGGTCGGCCGGTGTTCCTTTGGGCAATGGCCCGGTCACCTTTCCTGCCAGCAATCTTAGAGCGAGCAGAATATTTGCCTTGGTGGCGTTTTCATTTAAGAGAGAAACGACTTCAATTGGTTGGTAACGCGCGAGTAGTTCCTGTTGACTCTTCAATTGTTCGCCGATGGCACTCGCGTCGGCGACGCTGTAGTTGAGGTTGTACTGAGGATTGGCATAGTTCCCTACCCCGGCAACGATCAGGTAAGCGGCCCCTTTTCGTCTCAACGATTCCGAACCTTCTAGTGCAAACTGATAGTCCCGCGACTTCACGTTATCCTGGTTGAAAGCATAAGCGGTAAATTGATTCTCGCCGGCAACAACGGGCACGCTCGTTTCAATAGTCTGCTGGGCGCGACCCTTGAGGACATCACCCGTCCACGCCTGCACGAGCAACCCGTTGCGAAACAGTCTCAAGTCACGCGCGCCACTTCCGGCACCGTATTCGCCACCGGCCGGCGCTTCTGCGACTTGCAGTTTTAATTGAAGAGTACGTTGATTGATTTTCTCATCGGGTCGAAAGACTTGCGACGTCTCCACGGTCACCTGCGGCTGCCGGCGGTCTTTCGTGACAATGTCCTGTTTCGCCTGCGGGTTCTTTCCGGCAAAAATGTCGGCGAGCAATCCGGGATAGTAGAACTCGTTGAAGAACGATTCGACCGGAGCCGCCTTGAACGTGCTCTGCGCGAAACGCCACAGCAAGAATTTCCAAGCAGCATGAGATCCATCGAACAGCCCGCCGGGAGTAGCAACCAGCCAGTCATCGCGTCCTGGCACTGAGATCATATTAGCCGCGAGATTTCCAGTCCCAGCATCCCAAACGATCATGCTGCCTGCCCCATTTCCGGAAACTAGCCAGCGTGAGTCGTTGCTGAAAGCGAGTGTGTTCACCTCGCCCGATGGGCCTACAAGGGTACGCACTTCGGTTGCACTCGCAGCGTCCCAGACTTTTACGGTTTCATCCAGGCCTCCCGATGCAAGCCAACGCCCATCAGGGCTGAAAGCAAGCGCGAGGATTTCACCCTTATGACCCGAGAGTTTTCGAGCGGCGCCGGTCCCGAGCTCTATTAATGTGACTTGATTGTCTGCGGTACCTGCCGCCAGAACTCTGCCATCGGGACTGAATGCGATCGCATTGACCTGATCGTCGAGAGTCGCGAGAGTGCGCGTTTCATCGCCTGTCAGACTCCACAATCTGATGGTCTTGTCAGTACTTGCCGACGCGAGCACTGATGAGTCTGGTTTGAAAGCGACGCTGGTGATCTCGCCGGAGTGTCCGGTCAAATTTCGCGTATCTTTCTTTGCAATGTCCAAAAGGTGAATTGCCTGGCCCGTGCCCCCCGCAGCGAGCCATTTCCCATCCGGACTGAAAGCGATTGTATGGATCTGCTCCTGGTTGTAAGGCACGCTATAGCTTTCATGACCGCCGTTTACTTCCCAGAGTTTTACTTCACCACTGTTGCTACCCGAGGCGAGCATGCGACTGTCCGGACTGAAGGCGATCGCTCTAACCCAGCCAGCGTGACCGGTAAGTCTCGGCAGTTCACGTCCGGTGGCAATTTGCCAGAGTCTAATAGTCCGGTCGTTTGCTCCAGACGCGAGCCATCTTCCGTCATGACTAAACGCGACCGAATAAAAACTCGCTGAATGACTCTCTAATCGACCGGTTACACTGCCCGTGTCGGTACTGCGGAGATCCACCGCCTTGCTGCCCGGGCTGGAGGCGACGAGAGCGCCGCTCCGACCAAACGAGGCGAAGAGCATCTCTTCACCTCCGAGGTCAGTGGGAGTAACTCGTCGTTCCTTTCCGCTCGCCGGATCCCATGACTTAATCGTCCCGTCCGCGCTAATCGAAAGCAATTCCCCGTCGCTGACAAACGCAGCAGAGAGGATCGCAGCTGAGGCACCCTTCAGAGAGAGTCGCTCTCGGCCCTGGGTTGGATCCCATAGCAGGATCGAACCGTCCCCAGCGGCGGATGCGAGACGTTGTCCATCCGGACTGAAAGAAAGAGAGTTGATTCTTTTCGTGTGTTTAGTAAGGGTGTGCTCAAGGTTCCAACTCGCCGCATCCCAAAGCTTGATCGTGTTGTCGACACTTCCGGACGCGAGCGTCTTGCCATCAGAACTGAATGCAAGGGCAGTGATTCCACCAGTGTTGCCGGGAAGCCTTCGCACCTCCTTGCCAGTGGTAAGGTCCCACACCCTGATCGTTGTATCTTTGCTTCCCGAGACCAGCCAGTGATCATCGGGGCTAAAGACCAACGCTTCGACTGGTCCTTCATGACCGCTGAGCCGCAGGAGTTCGCGACCACTAGCAACGTCCCACACCCTGACTGTGCGATCATTACTTCCGGAAGCCAGCTTCTCCCCGGAGCGGCTGATCGCCAGGGATTTGACCCAGTTAGTGTGACCAGTCAAAGCACGAAGTTCGCTGCCCGAGTCGACGTCCCAAAGTCTGATCGTGTTGTCGGCGCCGCCAGAAGCCAGCCACCGACCATCCGGTGAAAACAAAGCGCAGTTAACGCGGGAATTATGTCCGGTTTGAATTACCAGCTCAGGAGGGCCAGGCCGAGAAGCTGCAGTTTGGGATGGAGGTTGGGCCATTCCACATAACACGAGAACGGCCCAGATCCCTGTCAACAAAGAGTGACGCAGCCAGTCCGGTCTCTTTGCCGAAGGTGGTGTGACATGTCTTGGATTCATCTTCTCTTTGAAAAACACGGGCAATGGTGTTCGCGCTCCAGTTTCAGCTGTTTTGTGGTCAAGCCGCGCACACCTGATCGTTCTGGATTGCCCGCGAAGATGCTGGTCCACCGGCTCTGGACTACGCGAACGAATACAGCGTTATATTATGTTCCAAAGCGGAAGCGATACTCCAGCGAGTTCATGAAACCATTTACCATGCCGCGGAAATCTCCGGTGGTTTCGAGCACGCGAATCCAGTCCAAATATAAGGCGTCGGGATCGCGACGAAGATAGCCAAAGTACTGCATCACGACGAAAGCCTGATTGTAGAATTTGGCATAGACCTCGGGACTCTCGGAGATCTCACGCAGCACCTGCGCCCGAGTCTTCCTAAGCGTATTAAGATCATCAATCAATGTCTGCCGGCTGGCGAGCATGACTCCCGCGCTCATCAACAACGTGTCGACATACTGAGTGTTATTCAGGGCGTTGTATTTATCTACAAACTCCTGTCGCGTCATGAGCTCATTAATCAGTGCAACCCGCTGCGCCTCCAGTTCATCGGCCGTCAGGAAGCCGCTTACCATCGCGAGGTCAGGGATGAATTCGGCGTAGTCTGGTTTGCGACCGAAAGCAGTCGGATAGAGGCGATAGACCAGGTACCCGCGCTCCTGAAATTCGGGCGAACGGAAGAATGCCGACGACACGTGAATTTGATCGCACTCCGTGTCGCCGGGAGTGCAGTGGTTAATGATGTCCTGCCAGCCCTGGTAACCGGCTGGATCCGGTTCGCGGCTCAGGAAGTCCACATATTGTTGACGCACGAAGAACGGCGTCTGATAGGCCGGGTTTGGCCCATCTGATGTTCCTTCGTTGTCATTGATCGTAACAATTGCCCGGCTCGGCGTGCCGATGCCGCCACCGGAACCGTTACGCACGCTGACGGTGAAAGTCTCGGGCCCCTCCGCAAAACCATCATCAACTATCGGGACGGAGAATGTTCTGAAACTCTCACCGGCGTCGAAATGCACGGTACCGATCGAGGTCGCATAGTCGCAGCGCGACGAGGCGATGCCCGAGATGACATTACAATTAGCCAGACCAGCAGTGTCGCGAGTTATGTAGCCAACGGTAGCTGGGCTCGAAGTGCTGCCGACACGCGAGACTGTGAGGGTCACTCGAGCCGCTCCCTCGCCAATAGTGGCGTCATTCTTGCTGAAAGTTGGCGAGCTGAATTGGAAGGTGTTCGTGACTAAGTGGAAGTTATCGAAAATCGCCTGGCCCGGGTTAGTGGGTGTCGACGTTCCTGCGCTTAACTCCACTGTTAGAGCTGAAACTGATCGGCTCAGAACGACGCGTTGCTGCTCAAAGTAGACCTGGTCGTCAGGGCTCGTCTCAAACACGATCGCGTTCTGAGCGGGATCGTGCCGGAAACGCATGAATCGATGTAGGGATGCGTCGTAGGGAATGCTTAGCGAAGTCAGTTGCCCACCAATTCGGATCTGGAAGATCAACTGCGCAACGCTACCGGGCGTTTTCAAACCACCACCAGACGGTTGATGCTGGGATGGGTTGTACATGTCGGGAGCGTTGGAGCCGTAACGCACAACGAACCTAAAGAAGTTATCGAGATCGCTGCCGATCGCGAACACTGTATCTGCTCCACCAGTAGCGGCCTGCGACACTTCTACGGTCGCGCTTGCATTATTGAAGTCAAAAGAATTTACCGAAACGTAGCCATTGAAGTGCAGATCGGGAACATTGCTGCGCGGCGTAACGACGAGTTGACCGTTCTGCTGCACTACGGTCACCTGCGGATCGTAAGCACCAAGCGGCTGTGTCTGCGTACCGAGGTTCCACCTCGCGGGATCTCGCTGTGCACCGCCGAAATCATCATTCAACGGCGGCGTGGGTGTCGGCTGGGCGGCCGCTACCGTCAAATTGGCGTTGGGATTGCCAGTCAGATTCGTCACGTCAATCTTGGCTGGAGTAAATGTAAACGCCGTACTCACCGGAGTGACAGAGTAATTGCCTCCAGGTGTGAGATTTCCGAAGATGTAATCACCGTTGGCGTCCGTTTGCGTAACCCGCGTTAGTGTGCCCGCCAGTACCATAGTCACAGGACCTTCCGTGTTGCCTGTGAGGTGACCGCTGATGCTGTAATGCTGCCACGACGGAGTCCGTCTCTCAGTTGCGTCGTCGGTAAGCTGAGCGAGTCCGGTTCCATCGGCGTTAACCACGAAGAGTTGGTATGCAGCGTTGACACCCGTAAGAAAGCCCTGGAAAGCAAGCTTGGTTCCATCCGGCGACCAAGTCGGCTTGAACGCGAAGATAGTGTCAGGAGTGATTTTGATCTGATTCGTGCCGTCTGCGTTCATCACATAAATATTTTCGTTGAATGTGTTGTTGGCGGGGTCATCAAACTGGCTGGAGTAGGCGATCTTCGAACCGTCAGGTGAATACATGGGCGTTACTTCACTCGAAGTGCTCGTATTCGTCAGCTGGCTCTCATTTCCTCCCAGTGAATCCATTCTGAAAATGTGTGCCGTAAAGCCGCTTGAATTGCAATCGCTGGTGTTTGCTCGCGCGAAGACAATCGATGATCCATTGGGAGACCAATCGGAGTAGGCATCGATTATTGAGTTGTGGGTAAGTTGCCTTCGATTTGCCCCGGTTGCATCGATTGCGAATATTTCGGGAATTAGGGTGTCCGTGCCGCTACATTCCCCAAAAGTGTAAGTGAGCTTCGTGCCATCAGGAGACCAGCTCGGAAAGATCTCCTGTTGGGGCTGATTCGTCACCTGCGTAACCCCCGTGCCATCAGACTTCATGACATAGAGGTTTACATCGTCATTGATATTGTTGCTGCAGTCTGAAAAGGCGATTCTGGAACCGTCGGGTGACCACGTAGGACCGCTCTCGGCGTCACTGTTGCACTGATTATTTAGAACATTTAGGTTTATCTCCCCAGTCGTATCAGCATTCATAACGCTGACATTGCTGCTAGTCGTCGAGGAACTGACGAATACGATCTTACCGAG
Source organism: bacterium (assembly GCA_040005515.1). Taxonomy (GTDB): domain Bacteria; phylum Acidobacteriota; class Blastocatellia; order Pyrinomonadales; family Pyrinomonadaceae; genus PSRF01. The sequence goes on along the minus strand of JBDTYQ010000008.1, from coordinate 68,169 downwards.
CAATCCCGTTACCGGAGCAGAAGTGAAATTTAGAGTTTGGTTCCCGCTAAGGTTATTGAAGATAGGACTCAGCGGCGTGAAGCTGAGCAAGGGCTTCGTGGCCAGGAAGGTATAATTCCCACCTGCCTGAAGGTTTGGAAACGAATAGTTTCCGTTCGCATCAGTCACTGCTGAAACCTGTTGATGGCCCCGTAGCGGACTTAGAACCATCGCCACGTTGACGTTGCTGATCCCGACATTGGCGGGTGTGGCGGCTCTTCCGCTGATGGTGTAGTAAGAGCCCGAAGTGGTTGTGAAGGTCGCAAACTGGTCAGTAGCAATAGCGTTGTAAACCCTGTTCACTGGACTAAACGTAAAGCCCGGCTTGCTGGGGGTGACAGTGTAGTTGCCGGCAGGAAGATCATTGAAGACAAAGTTTCCCTGGGCGTCTGAGATTGTTGATTGTGACGCTGAGCCACTGAGGGTTACGGTGACATCGAAGATGCCAAGACCGGGGATGGTGGCATGACTGATTTGCCCGTAGATGGAGTAGACCGGAGTGCCGGTAAAGTTGGCTGTCTGGTTCGAGGCTAACCCATTAAACGTTCTTGTGGGCGGCGTAAACAAGAAGTGCCCGGAGCTTCCGTAATTGCCTGGAGTGACAGTGTAGTTCCCTACTGGCAAGCTGATGATTGAGTAATAGCCCTGGCTGTCTGAGACTCCATCACGAACGAAACCAGTAGAGGTCGATGCTGTCACGGATACGCCTGCGATCGGCGCGTTGGTGCTTGTAGTAAGACGTCCGGTAATGCTGTACGAGTCAATGTTCGCGTCAATCTTCGCGACGAATGTTCGGGTTGCCACACCGATATTAACAGAGTCGAAGGCCGGAAAATTAGTGCTGGTGCTTACGCCCAAAACGTAGGCGTTCGCTGCTGCATCGAGTGAGATTCGATTGCCGTAGAACAAATTGACAGCGTCATTGCCTTCACCGCCGAGGTAACTGGAGTAAACCAGTGCACTGCCGGAGGGATTTAGCTTCGTCACAAAAACATCATTATTACGGGTTGCGGGATTGCCGATAGCCGACTGAAAAGCGCCGGGGGTCACAGGAAAGTCCGTTGCGAATGTATAACCCGTGATGTACGCGTTGCCGGAAGCGTCAACCGCTAGTCCTCCAAGGCTGCCTTCTATTTCAGTTCCACCGAGGTAGGTGGAGTAGACCAGAGCGCTGCCGGCGGCGCTGAGCTGGCTGGCGAAGACGTCATTAAAGCCTTTCAGCGTTGTTTGAAATGCTCCCGCAGTTGTAGGGAATCCGAGTCCAGCGGTACCCGAAACGTATACGTTATTAGAAGGGTCAAGGGCGATGCCGGAGAGAGTGTCGTTGCGCTCACCACCCAGGTAGGTGCTAAAGACAGCAGCACTCCCGGAGGGATTCAGCTTGAAGATGAAACCGTCTGTATCACCGAAGGTACCGGTGTAGACATTAGAGGCGTTGCCTGGATCCACTACGACCGAGGAGAACCTCGTGAAGGCGTTATTGAAGCCGTTGCCCTGCGCCGTCCAGGTGCCGCCACTGTTAACGCTTTTGAAAATGGTGGCAAATGAATATGAGCTGCCATTGTTTGCGGCTGCGAAATTCGGAGCGGCATAAACAGTTGTTGGATTTGTCGGATCAATCGCGATGCAGTTGATTAGTGGCGTACTCGTGGAACCATCGCTGCGGGCCAGAAGCAAGCCGGCGTTGATTTGCGTCCAAGTCACTCCGCCGTCAGTCGTCCTGAACATTCCGACGCTGGTGCCGGCATAAAGCGTGTTAGGAGTAGTCGGGTTAATCGCCAAAGTGTTTACCGTTGTAGGCAAGCCTGTTCCGGCAAAGCTCCAATTGGTCCCGCCGTTGAGGGTCTTGTAGACACGAGCTCCGGCAATGCATACATAAACCATGTTGACGTTTGAAGGATCAATGACGATTGCATTGGTGTTGGAGTTGCTCGAACTTGACGTGAACGGGACATTTAGCGGTACCCAGCTAGCACCTGCGTTCGTAGTCTTGAATACTCCGCCAAACCCTGCGGCAAAAATCGTATCAGGAACGGAAGGGTGCATTGCCAGTCCACGGATATCGGCAGTGATATTCGGAAAAGTTAGACCGTTACTGCGGGCCACCCATGTCGCACCACCATCTGTGCTCCGGAAGACACCAACGTCGGCTCCCGCATAGATCGTGTTGGTCGAAGTCGGATCGATTAAGATCTGACGAACCCAGCGGGCAGGCATCGGCCCAGTTGCGTTCCAGGTTGCGCCAAAGTTCGTGCTCTTGAATACTCCGCCATCTGTTCCTGCGTAGATCGTCGATGGCGTGGTGGGATCAATCGCCATGGCATAAACAAACGTCGACGTTAAGCCGCTTCGACTCAATGCCCATGTAACCCCAGCGTTGGAGCTCTTAAAGACGCCTCGTGATGGACCACCAATTGACGGCTGCAGCGGATTTTGCGTGGGAAAGTTAAGGGAGGACGTTTGGCCTCCGAGGTATACATTTCCCGCGCTGTCAGCCGCCATGTGAATGGGATAATCAAAACCGCCGCCACCGATATAGGTGAGATAATTAAGAGCGGTCCCGGTGGCGTTCAACTTCGCTGCATAGCCGTCGTCACCACCAGCGTAGGTCGTGCGGAAAGCTCCCGCAGTCGTCGGCATATTCGATGAGCCGGCGAGGCCCGAAACATAAATCGCACCAGCTGAATCTACTATAAGGTTGTCCGCCTCATCAGTTCCGTTTCCTCCAAGCAGAGTAGAAAAAACCAACGCGCTGCCTGTGGGATTGAGTTTGGTGATGAAGCTATCGAGATAACCTCCGAACGTGGTTTGAAAGGCGCCGGCGGTCGTTGGAAATGAAGCTCCCGCGGCGCCGGCGATGTAAGCGTTTCCTGCCGCATCAACTGTGATTCCGTTGGCATAGTCATCGTTCGGACCGCCGAGATAAGTCGTATATACAACGCTGTGTCCTGTTGGGTTGAGTTTCGTAACGAAGGTGTCAAGGCCGCCTGCGGTAGCGATCTGGAACGCTCCTGGAGTCGCATTAAGATTGTTATCATCAACGTTTCCCGTGAAGTAGGTATTGCCTGCAGGGTCGGTGGTGATCCCAATTCCCTCACCGCTGCCATTCACGAAAGAGAGATACTTTAAGATAGGATCTATAATGAGGGGTTTGCGTCGATTGTAGTGCGACACTCGAAAGCCAATCTTATTTCCCTGCCTCAAAGTGTAGTTGCCTTTCACTTCTTTCTTGACGCCGTCAACTTCCTGGAAAATTGTGGGCCGGTTCTGCTGAATGTCACCGGCTCCAGTTTTGAGTAGCAGGTTGCCTTTCTTATCAACGCTAATACCGTCAGCTCCCTCAAACGCGATCTGGATCAACCCGGGATCAGCGCCGGGGGCGACGACCAGGTCATACTCCAGTTGCTGCTGGGTTCCGTAAAAGACCAGGTCGATTCCGGGATAGACTTTGTTGTAAGACACTTTGCCGTAGGTCGAATGATCAGGGCTCCACTTCTCCGGATCGGGGCCGTAAAAATAATTGACCTTTCCCGCAAGCTCCTCAGCGCCCTGGATCGAACCAGCGGCGGTATCGGCTCCATCGAGGCGCATGCGCAAGACAGTTTCTTTGGCGCTCGCTTCGTCGCTAAGACGTCGGCGAAGACGGTCACGATGATCTTGCTGAGTTACAGGATCCGCATCCTGCACTTCATCATCTGCCTGGTCCGCCGCTGCTTGCGCCTTACCAGCTCCTCTAAAAACAAAGACGGTCTCGGTGGCGGTGAAGAAAAGATTGTAGCCCGCAACACGCGCGAAGTATTTCACCTGTGGATCAGTCTGGCCGGTATTTGCTTCGAAGCTTAATGGCAGCTTGCCGTACGTCTTGCTGAGGTTGACGCGTTGCTTTGCTTTCGTGTCTTTCGGAGCCGTAGCGAGTGCTTCACTCTTAACCCCCTTCGATCCCTCAAGGCTGGCACTGTAGCCAGTGAATGTTGCCCATGCTGCGAGCAACGCTATGCCGCCAAAGATGGCAATACGTAAAGCAGATCGGTAGTTCGATACCCTGGTACGATTTGAGATGGGGGGCATTGTTCATTCCTTCTGGGTAGGAGCATGAAAAAGAACGGCGGATGCGAGTTCGGGGAGAGCGGGGCTGTTAGCGTCTTTTTAGGTGTCCATGGGCCGCGCTCGTTGGCTGAGATGTGGCGAGAGTCTACACACGGGCTCGGCTCAGGTCAACGATTTTGTGGACAATTTCGGGACTAACCCGCATTGCGATCTCTCAGCCTCAAATCTCAATCCGCAATAGAAACATTACCCATGATCTAACGAATCGGCGCCCGCTGTTTTTGATGCATCTTCCTGAGATACTTTGAAAGGAGCCCTCCTTCCGCAACTAGGCCCACTTACATTCGGGCCCTCGCAGGCTGCTGAAGACTCATTTTGGAGTGTGCCGGCAGGCGTACGCGACTCCGCTTTGGATCAGCGAGCGTAAACCCTAAGCATCCAGAGCGCCGCTCTGCCGGCTCACGCCAGATTTCGCTCTTTCGAAGCTGAGGGGCAAACTGGGCGGGCAAAAACTCCTCGAAGATAATGGCTTTCGACTTGAAGAAAACCTGTGCAGTAGTCGAGGCTCTTAGAACGAGTACTTCACAGCGAACTGTACTCGACGACCGGGGCTCACCGTGTTCGTCGCTCGTCCAAAGCCTGGCGCTTCGAGGAGTCGAACAGGAACTCCAAAATTCGTGCGATTGATAAAGTTGAAGACGTCCATGCGCAGATTAAGATGGTGCACGTTCCTGAACGCGATATCCTTCATCACCGACAGATTCAGATCCAGCAAGCTCCCGGCGCGAAAACTGTTTCTCGCAACTCTTCCATCCTGACCCACAGCCGCAAGCATCGTCACCGTGTTGTTCGTGGTTAGCAGTAAAGGCTGCCGGGCATCGCCGGTGATACTCAGACCGTTCAGGTTATCCAGCCGGTCCGTCAGATTTCCATCGAGGTTAACGTCGAAGATGCTGTTCACGGTAAACGGTTGACCCGTTTGAAACTGTCCAGTGCCAGTGAATTGCAACCCACCAAAGATACTGCGAACTAACGAGCAGTGTGCGGACAACTGGGGCAGCTCATAGACGAAGTTATACGAGAGACGGTGTCGCGCATCGAAGTTTGCCGGGCCGCTCTCACGGTCAAGATCGAAACTGTTCTGCGGCAGCGACGAGGCCCCTGCGAGATCAAAGATGTCTGAAACGTCGTCCGTCGCTTTCGAGAGCGTGTAACTGATCTGATACTGCAGCGAGCGACTCAGGCGACCCCGCGTCTGCAGTTGTAAGGCGTCATAACGAGAGCTGGCTGTGGTTTCAAACTGGTTGACCGCGCCGACAGTGCTCTGTGGTCTGCCTCCGGCGATGTTGCCATCGGGCGTGATGTGAGTTCCGGGCGGGAGCGCCAGTCCGAACAGCATCGGTTCAGCACTTAACAAGGTGTTGAATGCGAGTGGCGTCAGCACTGCGTTGCGGCCGAGGTTTGGCGTGTTGAAACGCAGAAGACTTCTTCCCAGCGTTCCCACATACGCTGCGGAAACAACCAGGTCCCGGCCTAGCTGTTGTTCGAAAGTGACGCTGTAGTGATGAGCCATCGGCATGTCGAGATGTCGCGCCGGGAGCGTCACGCCGAACCCGCTAAGCGATGGCACTGGGCCACCGCCGACGAGATTCACGATGCTCGCAATCTGGGCAAAACTGAGGCTGGGGTTAAGAGTGTTGAGCGTACCGGGACGGACCAACCTTGTGCCGAAGAGTGTCGCCAGTTGCGGATTGATCAGTTCGTAGGGACAGCGGTTGGCGGCATTGCAAGAGTCACCGAATGAATTGCTGCCGGGGATAAAACGAAGGTTGGCGAATCCCCCGGCCAGATCGAGAGTTAAATAACTCGGATAGACGTTCCTTGACTGACTCACAACTGCGCCGAAAATTTGATCGTAGAAAATACCGTAGCCACCGCGGATCACTGTCGTTTTATCCCTTCCAAACAAACGCGGCGACCAGGCAATTCCTAGGCGCGGCGCGAAGTTGTTTCGGTCGGGATCGAAGATCCTGGTACGCCCGGCGATAAACTGGCGCAGTCCGGGAACCACGCTTAGAGATGGATCGTCAAAGGTACTCTCAATGCGCCGGTTCACTTCCCTTGGAGGCGTGTTGTATTCGTAACGCAATCCGTACGAGAGCGACAGGCCGTTCCGTATTCGCCATTCGTCCTGCGCGAAAAAGTCGAGCTGATAGAAGCGAAGATTGATTCCAGTCTCACCACCGGTTGCAAGCGTTTGTGAGAAGCCAGACGCTGCAGAAGCTGCCGCAAAAGTTTCCGGCCTGATGAATCGACTCGAATATACGAGGGTCCTTGCCGCCGTCACATCGAGTTCGGGTGCGCCGTTAAACGTAAGCAGCGGCCGAGCGTTCCGCGGAAGTTCACTATTCAATTCAGTGCGGCGTGTGTCCAGACCGAATGCGAATCGATGACTGCCTGCGTTGTACGTGAGCGAATCGGCTAGCTGATAGGTGTTGTTCACACGGCGTTGCGGAAAGTTGAAGACGTCGACACCCACCGGGCTGAAGCCGGCGATGTTGACCTGACCGATCGGTCCGAGGGCCGCCTCAGTCGTCGGCCCGTTCGGATCTGTTGTGTAAAGCACAGGACCAAGGTTCGCTTCGAATTGGACATTGTTGATGACGCGCGGAAGGGTCGAGTTCAAACGCAAAGGCGCGTTCAGTAGGAACGGGACATCCGGAAGGCTCGTGCTCGGCCGAAGAAAACGAACGTCGCGCAACTCTTCAAAGTTCAGACGTGTTCGTCCGTAGGAGAGTCGCAGCTGGTTGAAGACTGATCTGCTTGAGGCAGGCGCACTTACTTCACTGTTCGTAAAGAAAGAAAAGTTTTGTGTGCGCACACGAGATCGAAGCGCTGAGAACAATGCGCCGCCAACGGCGGGAATATTGCGCCAGTCGTTCGTGAAGTTGTAACGGCCAGTGATTGATTGGTGCCGTCCCTGGAACCTCAGGTTGTGATCAATCTTGCCGGAGAGAACACCGCCACGACCGCTTGCGGGCAGCACTTGGGTAAAAGTATTCGAGCCGTAAACGCCGCTGGGGTTGTTGGGGAAAGGATAGAGACTGAAAACGCCGTCACCCTGGATCGTCGTTGGATAGGCAAAGACCTGATCCACCAGATTGCCGCCGGAGTCGCGCGCTCCGAGAGGGTCGCGAAAGATTGCGGTAGTGCCAGTCGCAAACGCACCGCGCTGTTCGACAGTGGGCACGGCAAAACTTTCTTCTCTTGTAGCGTTGAGCAATTGACCTTCAGCGGACACGAAGTAGAAAGTTCGGTCATGGGCCAGTGCCCCACCAAGCACGAATCCCCCCTGCCCGAGCGTGAGTGAGTCTTCGCCACCACTTTCATTCCGAATGAGAATCGGGTTTCCATCGAGTAACACCGGTTGATTGCTGGCAGAGCGAAGTGGAGATCCTACATTGCCATTTTCACCATCGAAAAAATTGCGAGCGTTCAACTGACTGGAATTAAGGAAAGTGTAAATGGCTCCGTGGGTAGCATTGCCGCCTGACTTCGAAACCGCATTCACCTGCGCGCCGATGTTGCGTCCAAACTGCGCCGGGGCTAAGGCCGTGATCACCTGATACTCCTGGATCGACTCGAGCGGCTGCGGCACCAGCGCGAGAAATCCCTGCCGCCTCACCCCGATGTCTTCATCGTTGTTGTCCGAACCGTCTACCGTAAAGTTGTTGCCGCGCGAACGTAATCCGTTCACCGCGAATTGACCCGCCGAACCAACTCCCGCGCCTACTCCTGGCCCGGCGATGTTCCCCAGCGTCTGCGGCGGTGGCGCCACTCCCGGTAAGAGCAACGCCAGTTCATCAAAGGTTCGCGTCAGCGTCGTGCCGCCGAGCGGCAGCGTGACGACTTCCCTCTCCGTAAAGGAACCACTGCGCCGGCCATCGGTCGTGCCGATCGTTGCCCGGATGTCGATGTCTTCCGCAGACACGGTTGCTGGAACAGGAGTAGGGCCGGGCGTCGCTCCTGCAGGTATCGGGTCGAGCGCGACAGGTACCGGTACAACTTCACCAGTGTAGGTAATGCGCAAACGTTGCGGCACTTCCTTGGTTGCGTAACCCGGCATCGAGACGCGCACCAGATAAATTCCCGGCAGCAACAGTCCCTGGAAAAAGCTGCCGCGATAGTCGGTGCGCAGCGTGAACTTCACCCCTGTTTGCTGGTTTGTAATTTCGACGTTCGCACCCTTCAAGGCGACGCCGGTTTGACTGTCGCTGACGATTCCTTCGAAGGCACCCGTGACAGTGTCCTGCGCTTTCACCCCAGTGACGCAAAGGAACAGAACAAGGCCGATTAATGGAACAATGAAGACGTGAGAAAGCACTCGTTCGAGGTAGGGGCGGGCGGGCATCGTATTTTCCTCTTAAAGGGTCTGCTAAGCGTGCTCGATTCCGACACCAGTCGGTGTTGTCAGGATTTTTTGAAAGGCGTAGCGGCTGACATGACCAGCAACGAAGGATTCCAGTGCTTCTTGTCTCTAATGTGTTGCACGTGGCATGACGTGCAGTTGGGCTGGCTCCTGGCGATCAGTTCACGATTCGTTCCCGGTTCGATCTTGCCGTTGTGACACGCCGCGCATGTCGTCTTTGGTGTTTCGCGATCGATCGGATCAAAAGACTTATGACAACTCGAACACGATAACTCACCTTGTGCGTTGCCGGGAATCCCCTCAACTTTACGCACGCGTTGCACGTGCAGCGCATGAAACTGTTTGCTCCGCCATTGTGCGTCGGTGTCTGTCGGAAGACGCGCAAGTTCTATTCTCTTGAGTGACCACTCATCGTTGTCGAGGCCCTGCCATAACCATTTCTGGTTGACCACAGGATAACCAAACGTGCCTCCATGGGGAGTGCTGACTCGACGACCGTTGTAGGTGTGCATGTTCCGATCGTTATGGCAGGACTTGCAGGTAGCAAACGCGGCGAAAGCCGGTCGAAATTCCGCTCCTTGATGCTCGCTGTGACACGAAACGCAACCAATACCCGCAGCAGCGTGCGGTTTGATAACGGTGGCTTGGAAAGCATCTGTCTGATGGCAGTTCGCGCACTTTGAATCCATCGACGCCCTGAAGGAATGACAACTAGTGCACGAGTCAGCGTTGGGTTTATTGGCGATAGGCGGGAACAAAGCGAACTCGCTGCGAGAGTGACTGCTCGACAAGGGCGCCGGCGCGTAAGCGTTTGCGTACCAGTAGGCGCCTGCTACTGAAACAAGGGCGACGAGAACAGTACTCCAGATCAAAAATGAGACGGGCCAACGCCGAGCGAGATCCGAGGTGGGGGCCCAATTGAATTGAGCTTTGCCGGCCCGTCGCCGCGACTTGGGAAAGAGCGGTGACGGGCGAATCATCTTCCCTGCTTCCCGAATGCGCTTGTCCCAGAAAATATCCAGGGTCTTGTTGCCCGGAAGGGGTGCGGCACGCGGCGCCTTCGCCTGTTTCTTTTCCGATTCAGGAGTTCGCAACTTGTCCGTGACTACATCCGAACTGCTGACATCTTGCGAGCCGGCAACAATCCCAATCTGCAGAGCGACCTTGATTACCAGTCCGCCCTCTGCGCGATCGATCTCCAGAAGGAACGGCCCGATCACGATCACATCGCCCGGAGCCAGGGCTTCGTTTTGTTCAACTACCTTGTCGTTTAGTTTCGGCGGATTCGCCGGACGCAGGCTGAAGAGATAGTAGACGCCGTCGATCTCTTTGATTCCCGCTTGCGCGCGCGAGACGGCGGGGTGATTGAGAAGAAGCTCGCACTCCTGCAGTCGTCCGATCAGCAAACCGTCACTGATGATCGTGATCGGATCCTGTACCAGGTCTTCGCGAATGATGATGTAGTGGTTTTGAGCAGTCATTAAAGGAATTCTTGACAACCCGCAAGCCTTCCAGCATGCAATCAAATCATGTTGGAAAACCGTGCCTATTTGGTAGCAAAGAACAGGACTTGAATAATGTGAGTCACCATCAGCGCCAACATTAAGGAGGTAGCAATCACATGCGGAGGGATCCAGACTTTTAGAGCATTGTGCAGAAAGATCAACGACTCCACTCGGCGCAGCGTAACTGCGGCCTCGACTGCGTTGAGCAAAAGCACTCGCTCGTCGTCTGTCACGTCTCTCTGCAGGCGTTCCTTGAATTCCTCACGAGCCTCGGCCAGTAGGGTCTTCAGCTGCTCGCGACGAACAAGTTGTCGCAGCAGGAATCTAACTGTGAGAAATCGCTTCCGGACTTTCTCCTCGATCTCATCGCGGAGCCAGCCCTGGCTTTTCGCGACGATCGCTTCAAACTCCTGCCTGAGCTCGTCTCGTCGCGCAACGAGGTCCTCGATCAGAAGCGGTTCACCCTCAATACGCGTCATGATTCGCGGAGCAATAATGTAAGAGGCGATCGCCAGTAGGCCAGTGGCAATTACGAAATCAAATGTGACGTATAGCGATGTGGTGAGGAGCCCGCCTGTATGTGTTCCGGCATGAATCAACAGCACAACACCCGCGAGCGCGCCGAGGTAAACGTGTGCCAGCATCCAGTAGCGTAAGGCGCCTGCCCTGCGCCTGTAGATCTGTTTGCGTAATGGGTAGGTCATGACCGCAGCCACGCCGAAGAGTCCGACGATTCCGGAAGCCCAACGCATTGTCAGCCACGTGCCAATCAGAAGGCCATTAAATCCGTGAACTGCAACTCCCCAGATTGCCGCGAGCGCTACCGCCAGCGTGATGACGGCGCCGCCGATATGCCACGCCTTCGCCAGCGGATCACTCTTGTGAATGTTTCGCCCGATGGCGTGAGTCTGATCACGAAAGATAATCCCCTGGGTATTCTGGATCTCGTCGAAATAGGTTAACGGATTGACTCGTACAAGTGCGCCGGTCGGGCAGTTCTCTTCACAGGAGTAAGCGGGGCGTCGAGCGCCCTTGGGATTGAGAGTGGTGTCCTCGCATAAGTTGCATTTGATCGCGATTACGTCATCAGACGCTGGCGGTGCCGGCGGCGGCCGTGGATCTCCGAGACTAAGCTTCTGTTTCAAACTGCCGAAGAGATCAAAGTCATGGCCGATGCCATCGTCGCGCGGCACCATGGAAATCGCATCATACGGACATTGGGTGGCGCAATCGAAACAGCCGATGCAGGTACTGGGGTCGATATCAACGTGTCCATTGGGATCTCTAAAGATCGCACCCGTGGGACATCCGGTGAGGCATTCCGGATCCTTGCAATGCATGCACACTTGCGGCGAAAGGACATGCTGGTTGCGACTCACACCAAGCTTGACGGGTCTGATGATCTGTATCCCGCGTCGCAACAGCCGCGATTGACCATGGACCTTGTGACACGCGAGCGAACAGTTGCCGCATCGAACACAAAGATCCATGTCCATAACCAGCAGATTCGCGCCATCAACCACGCCGGTGGCTATCTCCTGTTCAGCGGCCGCCATTGGTCGCAAGTCAGGCACTGATTCGAGAGTCGGTGGTAAACGGTCATCCGCATTGGAAAATGAACTGAGGGTTCTGAATATTCGGTCGCGCAAGGCGGGATCGTCGAGCAGTGGCGCGATCGGAATCTCTAATACTTCGCTCCGCGCCATGAGCGAAGCGTTGTACTTCCAAACGCTTGGTTGCACGGCGCCTTCGAGGCCGAGGCAATTTCCGGCACCGAGAAAATCGACACCGATACTGACGCCAACGCCCATCACGATGCCTGCTGATTCGGCGTCAAAGGAAAGCCCTCGAGAACGTCTGACCCAACCACTTCTAATCAGAAATAGCTTGTCGATCTGAGAATTCTCCTGGCAGAGCACATGGTGCTTGCCATACACGACAAACTTCGAAATGTCTCTTAACTTTTCCAGGACGTCTTTATTTAGAGGGTCGGTGACGGTTTCCGACAACTCTTCTATGAGGCGACCAAAGCCGTGTGTGCGATAAGTCTCGTCAAGCGCCTGCCCAAATCGCGGAAGCTTTCGCAGGAGGCGTAGCGCCGGCCGAGTAACCTCGATCACGGTTGCTTTGTGATCAGCAGGCACGATGATCGTCGCATTGCGTTCAACTCCCGCGAGCAAAGCCATTTCACCGAAACAGATGCCCGGTGGCAGTTCACCGATCTTTCGCTGGCCACCAGTCGCGTCCTGAACAAGTACGTCCAGCACACCTTCAACCCCGATGTAAAAAGTATTTCCGCCCCACTCACCCTGACGCATGATCACTTCGCCGCAGTCATAAGAGAGTAGACGCATGTACGGGCCAACTCTCTTGCCGTTCCCGTAGTCGCGTCCGTGCACGATTACGTCAAGATCGGTTGCGTACTTTAATTTTCCGTTTTGCTCTTCGAAGAGTTCAGAGGTGAGGGGAATATTCTTGACAGCTTCGACGAGTGCTTCCTGAGTTGGGATCTCGCGCGGCATCTTTGGTTTATACTACTAAGTAGTCTAAAGATAAATAAAGATCGATGTTTAGAGTTCCGGGTTTCGGGTTCCAAGTGTGGAGTTCGGAGTTTCCGAGTCGTGTTGGATCTTCAGAATCTGTAGTCCGGACAATCGATCAAGAATTGGTTCCCACCGAATCCCCGCACTCCGAACGCGAAACTCGGAACACCAAACTCGAAACTCTCTTATGGCTACTTGCGAATCTGCGGGCGTGCTAAACTGCTGCGTACTTCAAATTGAAAAGGGTCAAAGGCTTCTTGCTTACCAATGCCGACGGATTCACTCTATTCCCTTCCCCTCGAACAACAAGTAGGACAATTCTTCTACATCGGTCTGCCAGGCACCACTCTCGATCAAGAGACTCGTGATCTGATCGCTGAAGTCCAGCCGGGCGGGATCATTATCTTTGGTCGCAACGTCGCCAGCCCGCAGCAGGTCCGTGAGCTAATCGACGGTGTGAAAGAGCTCTTGCCAAGTCCGCCGCTCGTTGGTGTCGATCAGGAAGGCGGATTGGTTGACCGCTTGCGCAAGATCTTCACGCCAATGCCTGCGGCGCGACCAATTCGCGAGCATGGAGATCTGGCGGCGGCACGAACGCTCGGCCGCGTGACCGGGGAAGTCCTGCGCATGCTGGGCTTCAACATGAATTTCGCTCCCGTCATGGAAATCATGACGGATGAGCGCGACCTGCTGTCCAACGGTCTCTATTCGCGATCGTTTGGCCGGTCACCAGGCGAGGTGCTTGGCTATACGACGGTTTACCTTCGCGGCCTGCAAGAGACGGGACTGATTGGCTGTCTCAAACACTTTCCCGGGATCGGCGCCGGCGAAGTAGATTCGCACGAGCAGATGCCACTTGTGCAACTGTCGCACGATGCATTGCTTGCGCAGGACCTCGCTCCTTACATCGAACTCTTCCAGCGCAAGGATGACCGCGTGCGTTGCGTCATGGTCAGCCACGGCGGATTCCCTAATATCGACATTCGTAAAGAAGTTACAGGCGGCCTGCTCGAGCCTGCCTCGCTCAGCTACAACATCGTCACAACGCTCCTGCGTGATGAGCTCGGTTACCAGCATCTCGTGGTTACTGACGATCTGGAGATGGGCGCGATCGCCAGACACTGCGGCATAGACGCCGCCACCATTCGCGCTTTCGTCGCAGGCGAAGACATGATGTTGATCGGTGCGCGACCGGAAAATATCCGTAGCGGCTATCATTCTCTGTTGCAGGCTGCCAAAGACAACAAGCTTCCCAAGGAACGCATTCGCGGATCGCTGCGACGCATCGCCGCTCTGAAGGCGATAGTAAAACCACCCTTACCGCTGGACGTGGAAAAGTTCCAGTCCCTCTCGGCCGAAATCGCGCAACTCAATGCAAAACTCAACTACACTTACGGAGGGACAGTCGTATGAACGCGAGGAGAGGCGGGTTCCTGATTCTTTGTCTGGCGCTCACGGTGCTGGTGGGGGCCACCTGCCGGCGTAAAAGCGACGTCTTTGTCATCGCCCTGAGCGATAACATCCGGACAATTGATCCGATCGGTTCGCCGTCTGTCGACGCTGCCAGCGAACGAGTGCGCGTGCTGATGTTCAATACCCTCGTGAAGAAGAATGAGAAGTTTGATTACGTGGGTGAGCTGGCAGACAACATTCAGCGTTCGGATGATGGCCTCACATTTACATTCAACTTGCGCGAGGGGGTGAAGTTCCATGACGGACGCTTGCTCACCTCGGCCGATGCCAAATACACACTCGACCTAGTCTTCTCCAGTAGCTTTGCGAAGTCGGCCAGCTTCTTCGAGGGCTCTGGAGCGGAAAAGAAGAGCTACATCGCGGGCGTAACAGCTCCGGACTCCAAGACAGTTGTAATCACACTGACCAAGCCTTGGGTCGGACTGTTGAGCAACCTCGTCCCTGTTGCCATCATTCCCAAGGACAGTTATGCGACTCAGAAAGATCATCCAGTCGGTTCCGGTCCGTTCAAGTTCGTAAGTTACGACACCTCGCAGCAGGTTGTTGACCTGACAGCTAATCCTGACTATTGGGAAGGCGCGCCGCATATTCAGGCGTTACGCGTGCGCGTCATCAATGACACGAACGCGTTGCAGGCAGAGCTTCGTTCAGGCCGAGTGGACATTGCGCCACTTCCGACAAATCTGTCGCCTGATGCGATCAAGTCACTGGGCGACGACCCGAAGCTGCAGGTGCTCCAGTTCCCCGGTTCCAACCTAAACTTGCTCACGTTCAATACGGCATCAGAGCCACTCAACGAAGTGAAGGTGCGACAGGCCATTGCCCACGCAATCAATCGCGAGAGCCTGATTCACGACTTGCTGTTGGACCAGGCGAAGCTGGCCCACTCGATCCTGCCGGAAGAGTCGTGGGCCTATAAATCCGGGACAACTTATTCGTACGATCCGGCCATGTCGAAGAAGCTCCTCGATGAAGCGGGCTTTAAAGATCCGGATGGTGATGGGCCGCAGATGCGTTTTTCGAAACCGCTTGTCTACAAGATTTCCGGCGCGAGTGTGGCCGCCAGGAACTACGCGGGAGTGATTCAGGATTATCTGAAAGCCGTCGGAATTCCGGTCACGATCCAGACTGCCGAACTAAACACCTTGTTCGATGAACTCCGGCGCGGGAATTTTCAGATCTCGTATGGACAGTGGGTGGGCGGCAATCAGGATCCAATCTTCTACAAGGATCTCTTCGCAACGTCAGAGATTCCCACCGAGACTCGAGCGTCTCGAAATCGTAGTCGCTACAGCAACAAGGAACTCGATGCGCTGCTGGATGAGGCCCTGAACACCTGGGAGCGGGAGAAGGCCGCAGGCCTCTACGCCCGCATCCAGGGCATCGTCAGCCGCGACGTGCCGGTGTCTCCCTTGTGGTACTCAGCGAATATGGTGATCGCGAAAAAGAGTGTGGGAAACATTAAAGTTGATGCGAGCGGCGATTGGGGATTCGTGAGGAACCTGACGGTCAGTAACTAAATGAGTCCAGTGGCCAAAGTCCAACACCCAATGTCTGCTTCAACTTTTTAGAGTGTGGTGACCCTTTTCTCAATTCAGATCTGACTCACGAAACGTGATCGCGCCCTCACGCACCACGCGCGGTTCTTCTCCAGTCAGATCGAGGACTGTTGACGGCGCGGTTGCCGTTACCTCACCCCTGTCTAGAATCAGATCGATCCGGTCAGCAAAGTATTTCTCTACCTCCCTTGCGGTGCGTGCAGGGGGAGTCCCCGACAGATTCGCACTGGTCGCTGTTAGAGCGCCACCGCAGGCGCGTACCAGAGCGCAAACCTCTTCTTCATCCGGAAGCCGTACGCCGATTGTGCCGCTACCGGCAGTTAACTCGACAGGTAATTCCGGCCGTGCGATTCCGATTAGCGTAAGCGGACCAGGCCAATATTGAAGGGAGATTCTCGTGAATATGGGTGAGGTCTCAGCGACGAAGCGCGTCACCTGTTCACGGTCTGAGATAAGCAGCAGGATAGGTTTCGTGTCTTCCCTCCCCTTTAATTCTCTAAGTTTTCGTATCGCCAAAGCGTTCAGGGGGTCTACTCCCAGTCCGTAGAAGGTGTCGGTGCGGAAGGCAATGACACCTCCGCTGGCGATAATGGAAGCTGCTGATGGAGTCGGTTGGTTGATCAATAGATGATTCGTCTTTGGTTTATGGCCTTTGGCTTTTGGTCTTTGGTTCCGAAGTAGCGAAATGTTCAAGCGATCTCAAGGCCCACCACCCAGGGCCTAAGACCCAAGCCGAAAGCCATTAGCTCACCTTCACTCCGTACCCCAAGCCATCCCCGACCGACAATACGATGGCCCGCAGCTCCGGATGATTCACGAAGTGTTGATTGAAATCTCGCAGTGCCTTTGTCGAGCGCTCCTGGTCCGGTGACCGAATCTCGCCCGCCACCTGACCACCCCAGAGTAGATTGTCCACGATTACCACTCCACCTTTTCGCAGGAGCGGCAGCGCGAGTTCGAGATATTCCAGGTACTCTTCCTTCAGAGCATCAATGAAGACCAGATCGAAAGTATCTTTCAGCCGCGGCATCACCTCCAGGGCCTTGCCGCGTTCGATGCGTACCCGATCGCGTAGTCCGGCGCGGAACAGAAATCCTTCAGCGGCGTGAATCATCTCATCATCAGGTTCGATCGTCACCACTACTCCACCAGGTTGCATCCCGCGCGCCAGATGAATCGATGAATAACCGATGGCCATGCCGATTTCGAGTACGCGACGCGCGTCGATGGCCAGCGTGGTAATTTCGAGAAAAGATGCAACTTCGCGATCGGCGCTGGGAACGTGATACTCGCTTCCATACGCTTCCATCTCTTTTAGCAAAGAATCGTTTTGCGGCACGAGCCGCTCAAGGTATTCAGCCTGGTTGAGCCGAATTATTGCATCAAGACGTGCTTTCATGAATCTATGCTTCCTCTATCTAACTTACTTGTGGGCCGTCGCCATTATTCGACTGTCTCCGGCGAATCTGATCCCACCGCCACATACCTACGGCCAAGTCCGAGTTGACGCAGTTTGTGCTGCAACGACTGGCGGTGCATGCCCAGAATTTCAGCAGCGCGCGTGACGTTTCCCTGCGTGTGCTCGAGACAACGGGTGATGTAGCGCCGCTCGAACTCGCGCCGGTCCTCGCGGAAGTCAGCTGTGAAAGGAACCTGCAGACCCCCCTTTGCATCGTCGGTCGCGTCGACTGTGCCCCTCGTTGAGCTGGGGGTGAATTCACCTGGCAGATCGTTTGAGCTTAACTCGTCGCCCTCCGCCATGATCACTGCACGGTCCATGGTGTTCTTCAACTCACGCACATTGCCCGGCCAGCTGTAGTCAACCAGACGCCTTAGCGCGCCCTGCGCTATCGGCCGAAACGGCAACGCGAAATGTTCCGCAGCCGCTTTCGCGAAAGTCTCGGACAGCAGAGGAATATCCTCGCGTCTATCCCGCAACGGGGGAATCTCGATAGTGACTACTTGAAGACGATAGAACAGATCCGCGCGAAAGTTTCCAGCGGCAATCTCTTGTTCGAGCGGCCGATGCGTCGCGCTGACGATGCGCACATCAACCGGGATCGATTCGTTTCCGCCAAGGCGCTCGATGCGTCGCTCCTCGAGTGCGCGCAAGAGCTTCGCCTGCACGTTAGCACTCATGTCGCCTATCTCATCGAGAAAGAGCGTGCCACCGTTAGCCTGCTCGAATTTTCCCTGGCGCCGCGCCGCCGCTCCTGTGAATGCACCCTTCTCGTGCCCGAACAGCTCTGACTCAATCAACTCCGCGGGAAGGGCCGCGCAGTTCACGGCGACAAATGGACCCTCGCGGCGGACGCTATTTCGTTCGTGAATCTCACGTGCGACTAGTTCCTTACCTGTCCCCGATTCACCACGGACAAGCACGGTGGCATCCGTCTCCGCCACCTTTTCAATCATGCTGCGCACGCGTTGCATGCCGGCGGAATTGCCAATCAGAGCGCCGCGCTCACTTCGTTCAAGCTCGATCCGTTTACGCAGTGAGAGGTTTTCACGCCTCAGTTGGAGGGTTTCTGCTGCGTTCTTGATAACCAGCCGGAGGTCATCAAGCTCGAAGGGCTTCGAGAGATAATCGTAAGCGCCTGCCTTAACGGCCTCCACAGCCATCCGCTCCGAACCGTGCGCGGTAACGATCACCACGAGTGGACCGTCGCCATTGTTACCCTGCAACTCACGCAAGAATTCCAGGCCACTTATGCCCGGCAGGTTCACATCGAGCAGCATCAGGTCAGGTATCTGCTGTTTTATCAAAGCGCGGGCCACTTCCGCAGATTCCGCTTCGGAGACTTCATACCCGAACGTGCTTAGAGCGCGGCGCATGCCGTAGCGCGCGGCCTCTTCGTCGTCAACAATCAATAATCGCAAAGCCTGTTTTTTCACTTCCCAATTAGTTTAGAACTGCCACGATGAATTCCCTAGCGCCTCGCGTGCCACTCAAGACTCAAGTCTCAAAATCCCAGGTCCCAGGTCGGCCGAAGTGCCAAGTCTCAACTCTCAAGCCTCACCTCAGAGTGGATTGTTACAGCCAAGGCAAAAGACCTGAGACCCGAGGCTTGGGACCGGAGACCTAAGATCTGAGACGGGCAGGATTCCCGGAACTTTCGCTAAGTTGTCGCGTGTTACTACCGATTACGGAGAGCCCATCCGAAACCGCAGCTTGATTAATGCCGCTCACCCGGGTGCCCTGGTTGAGAGCGCGACTCTCAACCGCTGGCGCATCAGCGCTCTTCAAGTCTGTAAAACTGAAAGACGATAGTTCCCTAAAGGAGACCGCTATGACTCCGCGTAACATGCTCGCTACGATTCTGTTTACTGTGCTCTTTCTTTCTGTCGCGCCAACCCGGCGCGTCATGGCCCAATCATCCGACGCGCCAATCGCGCAAAACGAAACCAAAGACGAAGAAATCAATCTGGACACCCAGCTCTATCTCTTGATTGCCACCAATCAGGAAGTAGACAATGCGAAGTTGCCGGCAGCTCTCGATCCCGTGATGAGGCAGTTGCGGGCCTCGTTGCCGTTCAAAAACTATCGACTCGGAGCGACACTCATCAACCGTGTGAAGAACAACGGGCGGCTGAATCTGAAATGGCTTGGAGCGCCCTTGGTCGGCTCGATGACGAATGCGAGTAAGGGGACGTTTACGGAATTCACGCCGAGCTTCAGCGACTTCAAGATCAATCTGGTGAAGTTGTCTCGTGATTCAGCGGGACAGCAGGTTGTGCGGATGGAAGGTTTTGGGTTCGGCTCAAGGATACCTATCCAGACGGGAACCACACTCGCAGCGAACGGCTCAGGTGCGCCTATCATCAATTACGAAAGCACGGGACTCAATACGGACATCAGTATGCGCGAAAACGAGCCGGTAATCGTCGGCACCTTGAACATCGGACCGTCGGGAGATGCGATCATTCTGGTGATGTCGGCGAGAAGATCGGTTAGGCAATAGTTAAAGCCCCAAGCCCAAGGTCCAACGTCCAAAGTTGGTCCCGCGCAAGTTTGCAGAGTCAGTGTCCTGCTTTAGCGAGCGGGCCTTGGACTTTGGACGTTGGACGCGAGACGGTTCGTAAGCGGGATACGCAACTCAAACCTTGCCCCGTCGCCGTTCAAAGTCGACGCCACCCGAGCTGTGCCGCCTACTTCCTGCATTCGCTTGCGGACGATGGCCAGGCCCAACCCCGTTCCGCGTTGCTTGGTTGTAAAGAATGGCTCCCAAATGCGCTCGGCAAGCTTGTTAGGTATCCCCGCGCCCGAGTCCTGCACTGCGACTACGAGGTCTTCTTTGGCTCGCGCGACTCTGATGGCAATCTGACCGTTAGCGGATGTGGCTTGCAGTGCATTCAAGAGAATGTTGGAAAGTGCGTCACGCACTGCCGCGACCTCAGCTCCGGAAAGCTCATCATCTGTGTCGACACTCACTTCGAGACTGATGTCCTGTTGCGCCGCGTTAGCTTTGAAAAGACCGACGACAGAGCGGACGAGCTCGCCGATGGTCACTGGTGACTCTTCAACAACTTCCTTTCTGGCAAAGCTGAGGAGTTGTGTCACGCTCTGACTCAGCCGATCTGTTTCCCCTACGATCAAGCTGAGATCGCGCGAGTACTCTGAACTCAGGTCTTTATCCTCGCGCATCACCTGAGCGATCGATTTAATTGCTGATAACGGGTTCTTGATCTCATGAGCAACCGCCGCTGCCATCTGACCGAGTGCCGCGAGTCGCTCTCCCTCTGCCACGCGGCGTTCGAGCCGCACGTTCTCTTCGATAAGTCGACTGTCCTCGATCGCGATTGTTACCTGACCTGCAAGCACCTCAAGGACGGCACGCGTATCAGCAGTCAGACTTCCGGGAACGCCTTCGATCAAAAGCACTCCTTCGACTTCTTGTTCACGGTGCAGAGGGTAAGCGACTTGAAAGCCGTGTTCTGTCAGCGCGGGATCATCTTCTACCGGAGCCCAACCATTCCGTTGGGAACGATCGAGCACCTCCTCGATCCAATCCGGAATGGCCAAGCGGCTCGTCTCTGTTCCCAGGCCCAATGACTCATCGGACGGCGAGCTGCGGGCCACAATCTTTACTCTTCGCAAGCCGAGGGCTTCAGCAGTTCGTGCTTCGACGAAACCGAGCAACTCCGGCAACTGCTTGTGTTGTCCAGCGTCAGACCCGATGCGCGTCACAATCTCACGATAGAGCGCTGCTTCTCTTTCAAACAGACGATGAAAACGACTCTCCAGCCAGCTCCGCAGGGGCGCCGCCACTAGCGCGAGCGCGAGAATCAGTAGCGCCTCTACTACTCCCTGCCTGACGCCGAAACGCGTCGTCATCCAATCGCCGACTGTGCGGATTCCATAGACATAGACGGTAAGTACCAGCGCTGCGAAAGTCGCAACGATCAGACTCTCTTCAATGATCAGTTCCAGATAACGATAGCGATAGATGTAGTAGGCCAGCAGAACTGAAGGCAGCAACGACCCGAGATTCGCGACCGTCTTCAGGTAGCGACCGGCCGTCGTGCCCTCGCCCAGGCCCAGGGCCAGCGCCGCAAGGATCACAATTCCAATTGCTACAAACGACAACGCTAGCGTCTGCATGATCCGTCGCGTCCCGCGGCTTTCGCTTTTTCTCGCGATCAAAAGCTCCGTGATCGCGATCAGGCCGAGCACATACGAAATCCAGCAGGCGAACGGGAAGACGAATACCTTCACCTTGGTCAGCATTGGCGCGTAGTCGCCGCTCCAGATCAGGGGAACCGCAACTAGCAGGAAGATAGTGGGGATGTAAGAGAGATAAACGCGGAGTCTTTCGTATCGCTTCAGGGGACGCCCTGAAGCGTCGGCCCAAAGATGTAGATGAACGTGAAGCAGGAATGAATACGCGAAGGTAATACAGATGACTGAAATGGAATCAGCGACTCTGAGCAGCGTGGTCCAGCGATCCAGACCAAGCCCGAAGAGATCGTGGACGGTGAGAAAGAGGTTGCTGGCGTGCCACCCGCCCATCGACAACGCTAACGCAAAGAGAACTCGCTCCAGAGCCGTCAGATTGTGACGACGAGAAACGAGTTGAGCGCCCATCCAAAGAGGGAGAATGGCGCCAATGCTGTAACCGAGCAGTTGTAGGAGGCCGAGAGGGGACATCGAGTACGGGCTGGCATTTGGTCTTTGGTCTTTGGATGCTCTACCCGATGAGATGACAGAAGTGCCGAAGGCAAAAAATCAAAGACCAAAGACCAAAGATCAAAAAGGGAAACTCACATCCTAAGAGTGACGCATCGATACCTACTGGTTTGCTGCCGTGTTCCGTGCCGGCGAGGCCGTGAACGTTATCTCCGTCCGGCGGTTGCGGGATCGACCGGTCACAGTCTTGTTGGAGGTCAAGGGATTTGCGGCGCCCATTCCGTTCGCTTGCAGTCGTGCAGCGTCTACTCCGGCTGACTGCAACCGTTCGGATAGAACTCGAGCACGATCCTGCGTTAACTGTTGCAACGAGACCTCGTCGCCTTTGTTGTCCGTGAAGACTTCGATCACTACCTGGTAATCCGGATTGCTGGCTACTAGCGCCGCAAGCGGTTCAAGCTTGGCCGCCATCGCCGCCACCAGCGTAGCATCGCGTGGTCCGCTCCAGATGTTCTCCGGAAGTATTAGCCGAAAACCAGTGGAAACCTCTTTCACGGTGCCATACTTCGCGAGCGTCTGTTTCAAAGTGATCGAAGCCGCGCTTCTTTGCTGTTCGAGCAAAACCGCGTTTTTGCCCGCTTGCTCAGCCTGTTTCTCACCTTCAATTCGAGCCAGTTTGATCTTGGCCGACTCGCCCTCAGCTCTTACGCCCTGCAACTCATCGCGCAGCCGCTCGACTTCAACACGACGCTCGCGCATCTGTTCATTGGCCGCGGCGAGATCCCTTTCCGCAAGCTCTCGTGCGCGCTGTTCGCGCTCGAGGGAGGCACGAAGTTGCTCGATCTCGCGTTGCGCACCTTCGGCGGTTTTCTCCGCTGAGCGCAACGCTTCATCTCGGCGCTGTATCTCTTCGCGCCGGAGACGCGACACCCGCCGCGCCGCAGCCATCTCTTCGGCTCGTGCACCGGACGAAGTCGCCTTGCGTGCAAGCACATCAACCTCGGCCGCAGACTGGTCCACTCGCCAAGCCTTCTCTGCCGCCTGTAAGTCATCCTCGGCTTGCTGCAACTCTGTCGGTGCGTCTCCTGACGCCCCGGCGAACTTGGCGAGATTCAGAGCCTGGCGAGCACCGAGTAGCGATACAGGAGTGTCTCGATAATCGCGGTCGGCAATCTCAGGAACGCGAGCATCGCGAAAGTAGTCACTCGAATTACCGATGTACTGGACGTTCGCAGTTTCGAGAGTGCTGCCACCCGGCTTTTGCGGGGGCAGATTTTCCAGAACCACCATGCGGCTCGGCACCTTCATGAGAAAATGCGGCTCCGCTGTGACGATCAACGCGAAGGTCTGGAGCGGCGTCGTAACGTCGAGCTTAGAATCAATCAGAGCGCTGCCGCTTCGTTTGATCTCTCCCAGATTGTCCACGCGGCCGTCGGGCGCAATCGCCCACAGCACAAAGGTTGTATAGATTCCGCCTAACTCTGAGGCTCGCGTCAGGTTGTCAACTGACAGTTCCACACGCGTGCCGCGGCGACCTGCCCGCTTGACCTTTGCCTCGCCCTTCAGCCGTGGCAGCAAAGTCGTGCCACGAAACTTGACGCTGACGGTCTCATCCAGCGGATAGGTGATCGCCACGGTTTGCCGCGGCAAGTCACTCTGCGCAATCGCGGATACCGACAGAACGATCGGCAGGAGCACCAGCAGAAGAGATTTCAGAGAAACAGGACGGAAACTCATGGCAATTAACTCCTTAGTCCAAAATCAAAATGCCTAACTCGTCGGAATGGCTGGGGAGATTTAGACTGCCTCTCACTTGATGCAGTGTCGAGAGTCATTGTTGCCGATGGGTCGAAAGAAGATCAAGCTAGCGACTGTGGGAGCCAACATGATAGTTCGTCTTGCGGTAGGCGAGGAACTGAATTACTAGTAGGGTAATGCCCAGCACCAAAGCGATATGAATAAAGCCACTCTTATGCAGGACGAATTTCAAAAATAACCAAACGATCAGGCTGGTCGCACCAAAGATCCACAACATAAAAGTACTACTCCTCGGCGGCGTCGCTTCTTGATAAGTGGTAAACCGGGGACAAAGACGCGGGAATTCAGAAGGACCTACGGCGCTTCGTTCAATTTGTAGCCGACGCCGCGGACCGTCAGTACGTATCGCGGGTTTTTGGGATCTGCTTCGAGTTTCTTACGCAGACGGTTGATGTGCGGATCGATATTTCGTTGATAGCCTTCGTAGTCCGTGCTCCAAACTTGATCCAGCAGAGCATTGCGCGACCAGGCACGTCCGGGCTCGGAGGCGAGCAATTCCAGAATCTGAAACTCGAGTGGTGTTAGATCAATTCGCGCTCCATCGCGGCTGACCTCATGACGACGCTTATCAATAATCAGCTCGCCGACTTCTATGCGATCGGACTCTTTTGGTTCTTGAATTGTGCCGGAGCGGCGCAGGAGTGCTTCCACGCGATACTCCAGTTCACGCGGACTGAACGGCTTTGCCAGGTAGTCATCAGCGCCGGCCTCAAACCCTGCAACCTTGTAGTCAAGTGCGTCATGCGCCGTTAAAAAGAGCGCGGGTGTCTGCACGCCTCGAGCTCTTACTCGCTTGAGCAATTCAAAGCCTGACATGCCAGGCATGGAGACATCGAGAATGAAGCAATCAAACCGGCCGCCCGCCGCGGGCTCCAGAGCCGCCGCTCCACTGTCTCGTTCATCCACCTGAAATCCCAGGCGGCGAAAATATTCTGCGAGGAGCAGGCGCATGTCTGCGTCGTCATCAACGATGAGCAGTCGCTTGTCGGCATACTTGCTGGTGGCTGGCTGTTGTTCCAAAGTTGAAGCCTATTAGGAGGGGAATCTGATTTAAGAATTCGAATTCGGAGTATAACTCACTTCACGTGGTCCAGAGAAAGAGAACCGAAAATTGCTTAGCCTTGACGCAGTTCAGCAAGCATAAGTATAGTTGGCCTCTAAGTTTAGCAACGGTCTTTACCCTTCCTTATACCAACGGATCAAAGAGTTTCGCAACCAGTAATGCAAGATCTTAGACGACTGTTTAGGTATTTGAAGCCTCATTGGGGAATCTTTGCTCTGGCAACCTTCGCGATGCTTCTAGTCGGCCTTTTGGAAAGCGCGATTGGCGGTCTGATCGTTCCGATTTTTGATCAAGCCTTTGCTCAGGGAGCCGGACGGCGCACAGCTACTCTCTTCGGTTTAGAACGAATCATTCCGGCCTCGGGCCTCGGTGCGTGGCGAACGATATCGATCCTGCTGCTTGTCTTTACCTTCACTAAGGGCATTGCTGAATACTTCTCCACGTACTTGATGGCCCGTATCGGCCAGGCTGCTGTTTTGAAACTGCGGCAGGATCTTTATCGCCACGTGCTCTCGCAGTCGGCAAGCTTCTTTGAACGCCATCGGACGAACTACCTTGTTTCGCGTCTTGTCTCAAGCGCCGCTGCGATCGAAACAGCCGTAACAAGTACGATCCGCGACATGTTGCGCGAGAGTTTCACGCTCATCGCTTTCCTGGCGGCATCTTTCTTCTATAGCTGGCGACTGACACTCGGCTCCCTGATTCTGGCTCCGCTCGTTGCGTTGCTTACGGCCCGCTTTGGGACAAGGCTTCGTAATCTGGCTCGTGACAGCTTCGAAGGCAGCAAACAGCTGACAGACACAGCGCAGGAGGCATTGTCTAATCAAAGCATCGTCAAAGCGTACCGAGCGGAGGCGCGCGAATCCGAACGCTTCACGACTGTTGCAAACCGAATCGTCCGCGCGAACCTGCGTACGGCCCGAATTTCCGGAATTGCTCCGCCTTCAATCGAAATGCTCGGGGTCATCTTCGTAGTCTTCCTGCTCTATTTCGGCCAGCGCGAAATCGTCTCAGGTCGGATGAATGCGGCGCAGTTTCTGACCTTTCTCTTTTTCCTGTTTCGTAGCTATGACCCGATGCGCAAACTCTCGCGTCTCCAAAACAGCATGGAGCAGGCTCTCGCCGCCGCACATCACGTGTGGGAAGTGATGGATGAGCACGCTGAGATTCCTGAGAAAGAAAACGCTATCGAGTTGCCGGCTTTGCGAAACGAGATCGAGCTCCGCGACGTTTCCTTCGGTTATGCAAATGAGTCTCGTCCCGTGCTTCGCAACGTCAACCTGAAGGTCCAGGCCGGCACGATGGTGGCGCTGGTAGGCGAGTCCGGCGGTGGCAAGTCCACGTTAACCAAACTGTTTCCGCGCTTCCATGATCCCCGGTCGGGCGAGGTGCTTTGGGATGGCATCGATGTGCGCGACGCCAAAATCTCGAGTCTGCGGCGTCACATTGCACTCGTTACTCAAGAGACTGTGCTCTTCAATGACACCGTGCTCCATAACATCGCGTACGGCAAGCCGGAGGCTTCGCAAGAGGAGATCGAGGATGCTGCGCGCGTTGCTTACGCGCACGACTTCATCATGGAGTTGCCGCACGGCTATCAAACGATTGTCGGCGAGCGAGGCGTCTTCCTCTCCGGCGGCCAGCGACAGCGTCTGGCGATTGCTCGTTCCCTGCTCGTTGATGCGCCGTTGTTAATTCTGGATGAAGCGACATCGGCTCTCGATGCTGAGTCAGAACGGTTTGTGCAAAGGGCGATTGCTAACCTCGTGCGCAACCGGACAACGATTGTGATTGCGCACCGCCTGTCGACCGTTCGCCGTGCGGATGCGATCGTTGTCATGGAAGCTGGGCGCATCATTGAGATGGGCAGTCACACTGAACTGCTTGCCCGCAATGGCCAGTATCGAAAACTCTACGAAATGCAGTTTGCGGATGAGGAAGAAGAACTTTCGGTGAGTACCAGTAGTCAGTAGTTGGTTTCAGTCTGCTATTGATACGGGCAATGACAACCCGTTCATCAAATTACTGGTTCAGCCGGGCCTGCGGGCTAACTGCAACCTCAGCACTACTAACCGACTACTGTCTGCTGACTACTAACAATTATGAAATCAATGACTGGATATGGACGGGGAGGAGCGACAGGAGACAACTTCTCCGTTGCCGTAGATCTGAAAACGGTCAACAACCGCTTCCTCGATGTCCATCTGCGTCTCGGCAGTGAACTGTCTGCGCTCGAGGCCTCTATTAAACGCCGGATTAGTTCCCGTCTCGCTCGTGGTCGGGTCGATGTCATGATTACATTTGAACGTACTTCTCAAGTTGCTTACGAACTCAATCGCCCACTGATTGCAGGCTACGTCGGCGCCCTGCGCGAAATGCAACGCGACTTCGAAATCTCCGGAGAAATCGACATCAATGTCGTCGCGCGCTTGCCTGGCGCATTGCAACCCGCTCGTGACGGCATGGACGAGACGATGGTTTCCGGCATCAACCAGGCTCTCGAACAAGCGCTCGATGAACTCGAACGGATGCGCGTACAAGAAGGCGCGGCCCTGCGCGATGAAATGAGCGATCGGTTGGACAAGATAGAAGCGCTGATTCCTGTGATTGAAGCGGCTGCCGGAGGATTGGCAGACGCCTATCGAGTACGCCTGCAGAAGCGAATCGCGGAAATGTTCAACCGTGAGACTCAGCTAATCGAACTGGATCAATCACGGATGGCTCAGGAGATTGCTTACCTCGCAGACCGAAGTGACGTCAGCGAAGAAATGGTGCGGTTACGTAGTCACCTGACACAGTTTCGCGAGGCCCTCAATTCGACCGGAGAGAGCGGCAAGATGCTGGATTTCCTTCTCCAGGAACTGAATCGTGAGGCCAACACCACACTTTCGAAGTCGACTGAGCTAACCATCAAAGAGGCCGCACTCGGAATTAAAGCTGAGGTAGAGAAGCTGCGCGAGCAAGTCCAAAATGTTGAGTGAAATGAAACAGGTTGAGAAGGAAGAAACTACGACGGGACGCCAGGGCATTCTGTTTGTGGTCAGTTCTCCTTCAGGCGGCGGCAAAGGGACATTGATCAAGCGTGCCCTCAGTCGCTTGCCTGATCTGAGCTACTCTGTTTCGTATACCACACGCCAGCCGCGCAGCGGTGAAGTTGATGGCAGGGAATATTTCTTTGTTACGCAGCCCACATTTGAAGCGATGACTCAGGCGAATGACTTTCTCGAGTGGGCTACGGTGCACGGAAAACTTTATGGCACCAGCCGCGGCCAAGTCTCTCGCGATGTCGGCGAAGGACGCGACATCATCCTTGAAGTTGATGTGCAGGGTGCTGCCAGTGTGCGTGCGCTGCTGCCCGGGTCGGTGAGCATTTTTATCCTCCCCCCTTCCCTCGAGATACTGCGGGAAAGACTGGTAACCCGGGGTACGGATTCAGCTGAAGAGTTGGAGTTGCGCTTGCGAAACGCGCCTACCGAGCTGAAGAATTATCAGGAATTTGACTATGTGATTATTAACGACGATGTCGACCGGGCGGCCGATCTCCTTACGGCGATTATCGCTGCCGAAAGAGCGCGCCTTTCCCGTCAAGAGTTGCGGATCAAGCGGGTGGTAGAAAGTTTCCCTAGCTAAGTGGCTCTTAAACGAGATCGAGATAAGACAAATAATCGGAGGACAATCAGCATGACTACTACAAATGAAGAGCTCGAGAACGCGTTAGCTGAAATCCGCGCGCCTCAGGTCGACTCAAAGTATCGCCTGATAATTCTCGCCGCCAAGCGCAGCAAGCAATTGCAACGTGGCGCTCGTCCACGGATTGAGATCGATCCCGTCAAGCACAAACCGACACGCATCGCCCTTGAAGAAGTGATGCGCGGCAAGGTCAACTTTAGTGTTCAGGAGAAAGAAGAGACAGAATAAGCGGGCGCCCATCCGCGTCGGCACTTGAAAGGAAGAGGGTCCTCACATCCCTTTGTAGTCCGGCCCGCCTCCACCCTCCGGTGTTACCCAGTTGATGATCTGATAGGGATCCATGATGTCGCAGGTCTTGCAGTGAACGCAGTTGGAGAAGTTGATCTGCAGTTTCCTTTTTCCATTAGCGCTGTCGTCGACCATTTCATAAACAGCCGCCGGACAGAATCGCTGACAAGGGTTGCCGTATTCTTCAGCGCAGCGAGTCGCGCAAATATTTGTATCGAGCACATGAAGGTGGACCGGTTGGTCTTCATCGTGGCCGACTGCAGCGTGGTAAACATCAGTTAGCTTATTGAAGGTGATCTTCCCGTCGAACCTGAGCCCCTTGTAACGTTGCTCTGGATTGTCGCCCTTGTAGCCATAGCTCGAAAGCTTCCTCATCACCTCGTGCCCCGGCTCGGCCTTGTTGCGATCGAAGAGTCCCCACGATCTACCGCCCGTAATAAACTGCAAACCCGTATTTACCAGTCCCAGCCAGCGACCATGTTTGAAACCGGCGTGAAAATTTCTGACCTTGCGCAGCTCCGGCATGATCCAGCTTTCATTTACCAACTGCTCGTAGCGCTGCAACTGGGTTGCTGAAAAGTCGTTCGCGAGTAATGACTCGAAGATTGCTTCAGCGGCGAGCATGCCACTCTTGATTGCGGAATGAATACCCTTCAGTCGTTGAGAATTCAGGAAGCCGGCGCAGTCGCCCACGAGTAGGACTCCGTCACCGTAGATTCGGGGCATCGCAAAATATCCGCCGGCGGCAACCGTCTTTGCGCCGTAGCGAAGCATCTTGCCGCCTTCAAGCAGGCGCGAAACAAAGGGATGCGATTTGAACCGCTGAAACTCTGCATGCGGATCGAGGAGGGGATCCTGGTAGTCCAAGCCGGTCACGTAACCAATATTGAGGATGCGGTTCTGCATGCCGTAGATCCAGCCACCACCGTAGGTTTTCGCATCGGATGGAAAGCCGAGGGTGTGCGTCACACGCCCCGTGGGATAACGATCGTCAGGTAATTCCCACAGCTCCTTGACGCCAACGCTGTACACCTGCGGGTCTCGTCCCTCGTCGAGGTTAAGTCGTTGCGTCAGTTCTTTCGTTAACGATCCACGCGGACCTTCACCAAGAACCGTTACCTTTGCGTGCAGATCGACGCCGGGTTCAAAATTGGCTTTAGGCTTCCCTTCCTTGTCGATGCCCTTGTCGCCCGTGCGCACACCGATCACCCGATCGTCATCGTCGTAAAGCATTGCGGCACCGGGAAACTCCGGAAAAATGTTGACGCCCGCTTCTTCGCATTTGTCGCCAAGCCAGGCAGTGAGTCTATTCAGCGAGACGATATAGTAGCCATGGTTCTTTAGCGGCGGCGGGGTGAGCGGTGAACGCACTGCTCGATTGGAAGTCAGGTAAAGGAAGTAATCCTCTTTCACGGGAGATTCGAGTGGCGCGCCTTGCTCTACAAAATCCGGCATCAATTCTTTGAGCGCGCGTGGGTCCATCACGGCGCCAGAGAGTATGTGCGCACCAACCGACGCCCCCTTTTCGATCACACCAATCTCGATGTCACCGAGCGCTGTTCCTTGTTTCTCACCCTTACTGATTGCTTCATTGTGCGTCTTCACCAGACGCGCCAGATGCAGCGCCCCGCTCAAATTCGACGGACCAGCGCCCACAAACACCACGTCCATCTCCAGAGTTTCACGTTCCATTAATCAATCCTCATTTCGTACACGGAGTAAAAATGAATGGCCATTCAGTTTTGACAGTATAGCAAACCGCCTGCGACGAACTAAATGAAGACTGCGTACTGACGCTACCGAGCTCTTGAGTCAAAAAATCCCGTTGGAACTTTGGTGGCTAGCGGCGGACAGCAAATCTTTGCCGCCACAACTCCGGCGCGACGTGACTCAAGCTGCTTGGCTTCGTGCGGTGTTGCTCGATGAACCGCGCACGGCAGATGAACTCACGCCCGCATTGGAGAAAGCGATTCCGGAGTTGAAACCTCTCCTTGATGACTACCTTGCTGCAAAAGACGCTATCCGAAGAGCGTCTGGGCCAAGCGCACGCCCTCTTGGTCAATGATTGAAGCTTCAGGCCATCGATGAGGATGGGAAGGTTGCTTCTCCTATCACTCTGCTACTATCACGTCATGTCGCAACACAAGTTCACTAACCGACTGATTAATGAAACGAGTCCTTACCTGCTGCAACACGCGCACAATCCCGTTGATTGGCAAGCGTGGGGCGATGAAGCTTTTGCGGAAGCGCGGCGCGACGACAAACCTATTATCCTGAGCATCGGTTACTCCGCCTGTCACTGGTGCCACGTTATGGAGCATGAGTCGTTTGAAAACGAAGATATTGCTCGCCTGATGAATGACAACTTTGTGAACATCAAAGTGGACCGTGAAGAACGCCCTGACCTCGATCAGATTTACATGAACGCTGTGCAGATGATGACTCATCACGGTGGTTGGCCGATGACGGTGTTCCTCACTCCTGACGGCGTGCCGTTTTACGGTGGCACTTATTTCCCGCCCGTAGACCGTCACAACATGCCCGGATTTCCTCGAGTGCTCGAGAGCATGGCTGCTGCATACCGCGAGCGCCCTGATGACATTGCTGAGACGGCTGCGTCCGTTCTTGCAGGATTGTCTAAGCTCGATCCTGTGCGCGAGACGGGCAGCTCACTAAACGTCGAGCTGCTCAATGCGGCGGCCCGGGGAATAATAAATAACTACGACTCAGTGAACGGCGGATTTGGCGGCGCTCCGAAGTTTCCTCCCTCAATGACGCTCGAATTTCTCCTGCGGACACATCACCGCACGGAGGCGAGCGAACCGTTGGACATTGTCACTCACACAGTTCGCAAGATGGCGGAAGGCGGGATTTATGATCAACTGGGCGGAGGTTTTCATCGTTACGCAACAGACTCAAAGTGGCTGGTTCCGCATTTCGAGAAGATGCTGTATGACAATGCTCTGCTCGCTCGCCTCTATCTTCATTATTACCAGCTGACCAAAGACGATTATGCGCGAGGGATCGCCGAAGGCATCCTCGACTATGTCGTGCGAGAGATGACCGATGGTGCCGGAGGCTTTTACTCCACACAAGACGCCGATTCGGAAGGAGTGGAAGGAAAGTTCTTCGTCTGGACTTTGGATGAGATTGAAACGGTGCTCGGGTCAACAGATGCCGCGCTCTTCGCGAAGTATTACAACGTAACTAAGGTGGGAAACTTCGAAGACGCAAACATTCTCCACGTCACGAGTTCAGTCGCCGAAGTCGCGGCTGAGAACAAGATTAACGAGCCGCAACTGCAGGAAGTCCTGGAGCGGTCTCGACAGAAGCTCTTCGCGGCACGCGAAGAACGAGTGAAGCCGGCACGCGATGAGAAGATCCTGACGGCGTGGAACGGGATGATGCTCGCAAGTTTTGCCGAGGCCGGCGTCATCCTCGGTCGCCAGGATTACACGACAGTCGCCCGACGAAACGCGCGCTTTGTCCTTGATAATCTGCGACGCGACGGCTTGCTCCTAAGAACCTATAAGGATGGCAGAGCGAAACTCAACGGATACCTCGAGGACTACGCTTTCCTCATTGATGGTTTGTCGACTCTCTATGAAACGACTGGTGAATTGGAGTGGCTGCAAGAGAGTCTAGCCCTCGCTGACAAGATGCTGGATGAATTCTGGGATGATCTGGACGGCGGCTTCTTCTTTACGGGTAAGAGTCACGAAAGCCTGATCGTTCGATCGAAAGACTACTTTGATAACGCTACGCCCTCCGGAAACTCCGTCGCTATGGAGGTGCTCCTCCGTCTCGCAACGCTGACCGACAACGAAGACTATCGCAGACGCGCGACGAGCATTCTGCGCCTCGTCTCGGACTCCCTGCGCCGATATCCGTCCGGGTTCGGACGTGCACTCGGGGCCCTCGATTTCTTCATCAGAGCACCCAAAGAGATCGCCATAATCGGCGACCTGGGCGCCTCCCAGACCCTTGGCCTCTTGAAGCAGATTTGGGTAATCTATCTGCCGAACAAAGTTGTGGCGCTTGCTCCTCCAGGCGACGAGCTGGCACAGGAGGTTGTTCCGATGCTCCGCGACCGGGGCCTCGTGAAAACCCTACCCACAGCCTATGTTTGTGAGCATTACGCCTGCAAAGAGCCGGTAACAGATCCTAAAAGCCTCGCCTTACAACTCTCCGAAAGAGTTCCCGCAGAGCCCCACATCAACGCGCTTCCAGGATCAGGCTGAGGGCGCAACGAGCCAGACTTGCCTCTTTTAGGCGGATTATCTTGACTCCAACCTACTGAAAGGGCTATCTTTAACACGGTGCAAAACACCGTTGTCCACGACCGGCCAATCTTCTTCAGACTCAACTCGACAAGTCGAAGCTAGCAAACCTTCTCTCCTTCCCAGTTACTGCTGCGATCTCAAGCCGTCGACATTCCTGGTGTGCTTCACCTACTCCCCGGAGGGATAGTCACATAACAATGCAAACAAGGAACTGGAAGGGCAGTGCTCTCTTCATCGCTGTGGCGGCCACCAGCGCGGTGCTGCTCGCCCTCGCTCTTCTCTCGCTCGCGGAATTGCCATTTCTCAGCAGTACCGGAACCCTGCCGTGGCTCATCCTTCTTGTTCTCACCTTCGCCGCCAGTCGCTTTACAGTTTCGGTTTTCAGCGTGCACGGTCTAAGCGAGAGTCGGAAGTCCGTCGCTGATGCTCTGGTCTTTCTCGCCGTAATGATCTACGCAGTGCCGCCTGTGGGTTCTGCCGGTCCGGCGACGATACTGGCAGCAGTAGTCGGATTTCTATCGACCTACCGTCTGAACAATCGCAGGCAGGTGGTTCTCACTACCGCAATTGCGATTATTTCAACTTTCATCTGCGCCTCATCTTACGGCTTCCTGGTGGCGGTATTCGCGAATCAGGCGCACTTTGACTTGGATAGCGGCCTTCCTCTAAATGTCTATCTCGCGCCGCTCTGTGTTCTGGCTCTCCTCCAATACCTCCTCAGCACTCTGGCAACTGCCATTTTTCTCAGCATTGATACCGGGCGAGTCGTCATCCGACCTTCGCAGGAGAGCATCGTCTGGACAATGACGACTCAGGTTGCCGGTGCCGCGTCTGCAGTGCTGTTCTACACGGCCATCCGCGGCGGCGGCATTCCTTTCATCGGCCTCGGACTTCTGATCACTGCACTCATCCACCTGCTGTATCGCTTCAACGAGAAGAGCGTTGAGGAAGTGAAACGCGCTGAAGGGGAACAGCGACGGCACATTGAAGAGATGGCCGTAATTCATATGAACACGATCGAATCCCTCGCGATTGCGATCGACGCGAAAGATCAGACCACTCATGGTCATGTGCGGCGGACGCAAATCTACGCACAGGAGATGGGCACGCTGCTTAAGGTCAGCGGTCCGGAGGAAAGGGCCCTCGTCGCAGGTGCGTTGCTCCACGACATCGGCAAGCTTGCCGTGCCCGAATATATCTTGAACAAGCCAGGCAAGCTGACCGAAGCAGAATTCGCGAAGATGAAGATTCATCCCACTGTTGGTGGTGACATTCTTCGCAGAGTCAACTTCCCTTACCCGGTAGAAGATATCGTTCGCTATCACCACGAGAAATGGGACGGCTCCGGTTATCCCAAGGGCTTGAAAGGTAATGCCATTCCTCTCGTGGCTCGCGTGATCTCTGTGGTGGATTTCTACGACGCCACTCGTTGCGATCGTCCGTATCGGAAAGGAATGACGCGAGAAGAATCACTAGCTTTACTCCAGAGCATGTCCGGCAGCGCTTTCGATCCGCGAGTAGTCAATACGTTCGTCGCACACGTTGAGAGGTTTGACCTTCTGATCAATCGGGAGGACATCCAGGAGCAGGTGCACCCGGAAACGCCGCTCGTGGACTTCAGGACCTCGACCAGACCAGATGCCGGCCTGGCGTCGGACATACTCGGCAGTCCCCATGACACTTCGGGATTCAGGTCGATCACAGAAGCGCAACGCGAAGTCTTCGCTTTACACGAAATCGCACAGACGATTGGTTCTTCTCTCAACATCAACGACACCGTCACATTAGTCTCCAACAAGCTGCGTTCAATCGTTTCCTTCGATACCTGCATCATTTTTGTGGTTGACGAAAAGTCCGGAAAGGCCGTCGCCGCACATGTCGCCGGTGCGCACGCGGAAGTCTTCGCGCGCCGTCGCATTGACATCGGGGATGGCATCACCGGTTGGGTCATTGCGAATGGACGATCCATGTGTAACGCCTCGCCCGAATTGGATCTGGTTGGGATAAAGGAAGAGCTAGCCAAAGAGTATAAGGGAGTGCTGGTTTCTCCACTTCTTCGAGAAGATGGCTCGTTCGGTGCAATCACGCTCTTATCCAAGAGCCAAACTTCTTACACCACCGAGCACGTTCGCCTGCTCGAGTCCGTCTGTCAGCATGCGTCAAGTGCGCTCAATAACGCTTTGGCGTTTGAAAAGACCAAGGAAAGCGCGCTCGTAGATCCGCTCACCGAACTGCCAAACGCACGCGCTTTCTACATGGTACTCGGCCAGCGAATCGCAGAGTGTCAGCGGATGAACCACGAGTCATTGGCTGTAATTAGCATGGACGTCGACAACTTTAAGGCAGTTAACGACGCATACGGGCACGCCATCGGGGACCGGGTGCTTGCCAGCATTGCAGGCATCGCGCGCAAAGAACTCCGCCAGATGGATGTTCTTACTCGTTATGCAGGCGACGAGTTTGTGGCAATCATGCCGATGGCTTCCACGCAGATGGCTGTCAGTGTCGCAGAGCGAGTCCGCGGTGCTGTCGAATCGCATAAGTTTTCGGTGCGAACCGGCAAGACTGTTGAGATGAGTATCAGTCTAGGAATCGCCTGCTTTCCGGAAGATGGAGAGACAACGGAAGAGTTGCTGACCTCCGCAGCCAGCCGAATGCAGCGCGACAAGCACAGCCGCAAGACGGTGCTAACCATTGCGAGCTCTCATCCGAGCTCTATTGAAGCGTCAAGATAATTCAGAAGACTTATTATCCAGCGTCCACTGTGGATCACGGTGGGCGCTTCTTTTTGTGCGCTTGGAAGGTCTTTTTTGCACGACCTTACATATCTCGCGTATAATCCTGCGCACCGCAGAATAATCGCGAAGATAACTTTGACGTATAAGGCAGACCTGGCGGAAATGCGTCAGTAGTTGCCGGGTAAACCAGATGAGTAAACAGACTGCAGAGTCGGGAAGTCGCGCTAGCGCAGCCGAAAAGGGCGGCACGGCGGTGATCAATCCGGTGATCCCCGACGAGGTCACACTTCATAAAGAAGACACCGCAATCAAGCAGGAACAAAAGGGCAGACTTGCTGCCTACGATCGCGAAACTCTGACTGAAATCTATCGGCAAATGATTTTGATCCGTCGCTTCGAAGAAAAGTCCGCCGAAGCCTACAGCATGGGAAAGATTGGCGGCTTCTGCCACCTCTACATCGGACAGGAAGCGGTGGCTGTGGGTTCCATCTCTGCGATCCGTCCAGATGACTATGTGCTGGCCAGCTATCGAGAGCATGCGCACGCTCTCGCAAAAGGAATGTCACCCGATGCGGTGATGGCGGAACTGTTTGGCAAAGCCGAAGGATGCTCGAGCGGCAAAGGCGGCTCGATGCATATGTTTGATAGCAAGATAAATTTTCTGGGTGGCCACGCGATCGTCGGCGGACAGATTCCGCTGGCAACTGGAGTCGCTTTCGGTTCGAAGTATCAGGAGACCGATCAGGTGACGCTCTGTTTTTTTGGAGAGGCTGCTGTCAATCAGGGCGCCTTCCACGAATCTCTGAACATGGCCCAACTCTGGAAGCTGCCCTGCATCTACATCTGCGAAAACAATCAGTACGGAATGGGAACATCTCTGGAGCGGGCGATGTCTTTCCAGGACATCTCGCAAAAGGCCTGCGCATACGAGATTGCTTCGGAATTCGTAGACGGTATGGACGTGCTCGCAGTACGCGAAGCGACCGCGCGTGCGGTCGAGCGTGCTCGCAAGCATTACTTGCCGACACTTCTGGAAGTAAGAACCTATCGCTTCATGGGCCACTCCATGTCTGACCCCGGAAACTATCGCACTCGCGCGGAAATCGAAAAACATCAGGAACGCGATCCCGTGAAACTGTTTCGCGCCAGCCTCACCGAGGAAAAGATCCTCGACGCAGCGGAGTTCAAGAAGATCGAAGACAAGGTTAAGGAAGACATCGAGCGAGCGTTCAAGTTTGCTGAAGAGAGTCCCCTTCCCGACGCTGCAGAACTGTACACGGATGTTTACGCGAACCCGCTTACGCCTGGTGGCGCGACCGACAGCAAAGCTAATTCTTAACCCACAGTCACTTCAAGGAAATTTTTCATGGCCGTAATCACAATGCGCGAGGCTCTGAACCAGGCGATCCTGGAAGAGATGCGTCGCGATGAAAGCATCTTCCTGATGGGTGAGGAAGTCGCTGAATATCAGGGTGCTTATAAGGTAACGAAGGGTCTGCTTCAGGAACTTGGGCCGAAACGCGTCATTGACACTCCGATTACCGAACTCGGTTTCGCCGGGGTAGGTGTGGGCGCCGCCATGGCCGGCCTGCGGCCGATCGTCGAGTTCATGACCTTCAACTTCTCGATTCTCGCAACCGATCAAATAATCAACTCCGCTGCGAAGATGCGCTACATGTCCGGGGGCCAGTTCAAGATTCCAATTGTATTTCGTGGTCCAGGCGGATCCGCATATCAAGTATCTTCGCAGCATTCACAGGCACTCGAATCCTGGTTTGCGTACTTCCCCGGACTGAAGGTTGTGATGCCTTCGACGCCGGCAGATGCTAAAGGTCTTCTGAAGTCCTCGATTCGTGATGACGATCCTGTTGTCTTCATTGAGCAGGAACGGATGTACGGCAACAAAGGCGAAGTGCCCGAGAGTGAAGATTTCCTCATTCCTTTGGGCGTCGCAGATATCAAGCGTCCCGGAAAGGATGCCACGATCGTAGCGCGCTCGCTGATGGTCCCGGTGGCGTTGAAGGCGGCCGACCTCCTTGAACAACAAGGTATTTCCTGTGAAGTGATCGACCCGCGGACGATTCGCCCCCTGGATATCAACACAATCATTGAGTCCGTTAAGAAGACTAACCGTCTCGTCGTTGCCGAAGAATCACATCCCTTCTGCGGTGTCGGTGCAGAGATCGCTGCGGAAGTTATGGAGCGCGCGTTTGACTATCTGGACGCTCCGGTTAAGCGAGTCTCAGCTGCGGATGTGCCGATGCCCTACGCAAAGAACCTGGAAGAGCTGGCAATTCCAGGAGTGAATCAAATCGTGGCTGCTGTTCGTGAAGTCTCATACATGACTGAATAGCGCTCCACCCAAGCAGCAAGAGCTGCAACAATAACTAGAGGACAAGGCCGAATGGCGACTCAGGTGATCATGCCGAAACTTTCTCCGACGATGGAGGAAGGGCAGCTTTCGCGGTGGCTCAAGAAGGAAGGCGATAAGGTCTCGATGGGCGAGCCGCTTGCAGAGATCGATACAGATAAGGCCACGATGGAGATGCAGGCGCTCGGCGACGGGGTGCTGCGCAAGATTTTGATCAAAGAGGGAGAGTCGGCGCCTTTAGGCCAACTGATCGCGATCATCGGAGAGCCCGACGAGGATATCTCCGGCATCGGTGCGTCCGCTCCTACGAAACCTGCCCCACCAGCCGCGACAGAACCACAACCTGCTAAAGCAAAAACTGATCAGGCGGCTCCAGAGCCTGGCCAGAAGGAAACTCCCACTCCAGCTCAACAACCCGTGCCTGATGCGGATAGGGTTCGCAGTAATGCGGCCGGCAATGGAGCTCCCAGCACTGTAACAACTGATACTGGAACTCAGCCATCTACCGGTCGGTTGATTGTGTCGCCGCTCGCTGCGCGCATGGCTGCGGAAGCGGGCGTTGACATCCGTTCGCTGAACGGCAGCGGACCTGGCGGCAGGATCATCAAACGCGACATTGAAGACGCGATGGCCAAGGCCGGTACCTTCGCGGATAGTAAGACTGAAACGGCGACTGAGCCGGGCAAAGCGGGGGTTGCCTATCAACCAGCGCCTACCTTCGGTGCCTCCCCGTATCGCGATGTCCCGATCAGCGAGATGCGACGCATCATTGCCAAGCGACTCGTGACTTCGCTCGGTCCGGTGCCGCATTTCTTCCTGACGATGGAAATCGAGATGGATCGCGCCGCCGAGATGCGTCGGGCGATTAACGAACTCGATCCGGACTTGAAGATCAGTGTGAATGACATAATCATCAAGGTGGCTGCTGCCGCACTCGTAGCGCACCCGGAGGTGAATGCGTCATTTCAGGATAAGTTTGTGAGGCACTATGAGAGGGCGGACATCGGCGTTGCTGTCGCCATCGAAGACGGATTGATCACTCCGATCGTCCGTTCCGCCGACCGCAAGTCTCTGAGCCAAATCGCTCACGAGGTGCGCGACCTTGCCGAGCGCGCCCGCAAACGGAAACTGAAGCCGGAAGAGTACACAGGCGCCAGCTTCTCGATCAGCAATCTCGGTATGTTCGGCATCGAAGAATTTACCGCCATCATCAATCCACCCGAAAGCGGAATCCTGGCTGTCGGCGCAATGTCGGCGAAGCCGGTGGTCCGCGACAATGAGATCGTGATCCGGCAGATCCTGCGAGTGACAATGTCCTGTGACCACCGCGTTATCGACGGCGCGACAGGAGCGAAGTTTCTGCAAACGTTCAAAAGAATTTTGGAAAATCCACTGTACCTGGTCGTCTGAACCTCTTAACCGACTGAGTTGTGCAACCGGATCGGGGTTTATCCCCGATCCTTTTTCTTATTTGCGCCATTGTTTTCCCTTTGAACTCCGCTAACCACATCAGCCCTCGGCCATCGCTTAGGGAGAGTAGTGTCGCTCCGCATCTGGCGCTGGTCGCGGTACAGGTCATGTTTGGTACCTGGCCGATCTTCGGAAAGATTGCATTGCGGGCGGTGTCCAGTGTCACTGTCGTGACTTTCCGAGTTGTCGGCGCCGCCGCCGTGTTTGTGCTCCTCCAACCGAGCCTTGGCGAGTTGCGAACAATCCCACGCAAAGATCTCGGCAGACTGGTGCTGTGTAGCCTGCTCGGTGTCGTCATCAATCAGCTGGTTTTTGTGAAAGGATTGTCGTTGACTACTGTAGTTAATGCGACGCTGCTCGGCACGACTATTCCTGTCTTTACTCTGCTCGTCAGCATTATCTTGCGCTACGACCGAGCATCCTTCAGAAGGATCGCCGGCATTGCGTTAGCGCTGGTGGGCGTTGTTTACCTTGTAGACCCCTTTCGCGCGGAGTTCACCTCCGAAACAACACGAGGAAATCTCATGATAGTCCTTAACTCGTTTTGTTATGGAGCCTACATCGCCATCTCGAAAGACTTGTTCAAAAGGTATGGCGCCTTGCAAGTGATCACGTGGTTATTTGCAATTGGGTGTCTCTTCACGCTGCCGATCGGACTGTATGAAATAACGGGTGAGCACTTCGGCGCAGTGGGTTTAAAGTTTTGGCTTGTGATGCTCTACATCATCCTGGTGCCGACCGTTGGTGCCTACTATCTAAACGCCTGGGCCCTGACACGCGTTTCCTCGAGCACCGTCGCTACTTATATCTACCTCCAACCCCTCATCGCTTTCGGTCTGGCGCCGCTTCTGCTTGGCGAGCATCTCAGTTCGCGAACATTGATCGCGTGCATTCCGATCTTCGCCGGTATCGGTATCGTTGTTAGACGTGCACGGAGCAGCGCAGCCCGCGACGTCATCGAACGGCCTGACGCTCTCGCTCGTTAACAATGCGTCCCACTGGGTAGAGGTTCATATGAGGATCCCAATAAAGGGAGCGCTCGTAGAAGAAATTCAGTCTGTCATGCGGACTGGAAGCGAAGCGTGGATCACTCGCTAGTCTTCGCTCAAACTCTTTCCGTAGTTCCTCGTCCCGCGCCAACATCTCGCGGGCAAGATCTTCAAGAACGTAGTGTTCGCCGTATTCTTTCTGCTCAAAGATGGCATTGAAGAATCCCCAAGCCACCAAAGAGTCCGGTGCCTCAGGCTCAAGTAGACTGAGGGCAACTTTTGCCAGCTTTTGCTGAAGTGGGACTACGACTGAGCCGGCGGGATACAATCGGGACTCACGAACCACGTCAGCGTTGAAGCTCGGCATGAATCGACCCTCGAATGGCCCGGGCGGCCACTTCACGTTCCTAAAGCGATAACTCTCCACTTCGATCGTCTTGGATTCTTCAGTCTCCTGTAGTTCCAGCCCGTGTCGCTGAAGTGTCTCAATCACCTCGTGCCATTGTGGGGGCACAATGTAGTAAAGCGGCACGTGCACCGCTTTGTCGGCGCGCAGGGTGTTGTACATCGGTACCGTTATCTCAACTGGCTCGGCACCAAAGATCACTCGCACCTCTCCAGATACTTCGCTGAGCGCCGTGTGAGAAGAGAGCGCCTTCAGTTTGTAGGGCACCGCCTTGTCAGTCAGTTCGAAGGAAATCGGAAACGAGCCTTCGTTCTTTGAGCCTGATCCTTGCGCCAGTGGGTTCTGATCAGCTTCGCGTAGCGCGCTTAACAACTTCTGCGGCTCGCGGTTGACCTCGGCAATAGTAAACCGCAGCAAGTCGTAGGTGCCGATCACGCGCGACCGGTAGTCCTTGATCATGTGCGTCTCGATCAGGATTCCTGGACGGTTCCGCAACGGAACATAACCAGTTGAGAACCGCGGGCTGCCATTGAAATCGCGAATCCCCTGCGAGAAGTCGCGATTGTCCGTGAACTCGAGATACCACGACACCACATTCCCCGCCCTTTCTGTTGCATGGAATACTTTCTCGTCCATCACCTCTCGTTCCCAGGCGAGCACGCTTGGAGCAATCCCGTCATGGTGCTCAAACTGGTAGGTGATGTTGTACTGATAGTCAGCGCCATCGGTCACATGGCAGTCGATGAACAGATCAGGATTCCATTTGTTCCACAACGCCAGCCAGGCACGCGTCTCAGGCGTGTCTGCCTTCACATAATCCCGGTTGAGGTTTTGATTCGTGGTTGTGGCGCGCCAGCCCATTTCAGTGGGGCCATTTTGGTTGATGCGATTGTACGGCGTGGATCTTTCGTGCCCGTCCGTGTTGTAGATCGGAATGAACAGGACCACGACATTCTGCAGCAAGCCCTGGTGAATTTTGGTGATGGCGATGTCGCGGAGCAAAGCGAATCCGGCGTCCTTACCATCAGGTTCCCCCGAATGAATGCAGGCCTGAATCAATATTACCGGTTTGTTCGCCGCCCTTGCGACCTCAGGAGTGAACGCCTCCTCTTCGGCAGCGAGCAGCAACGGCAGATCGCGCCCCTCACCACTCTTCCCAAAACTTTCAAAACGAATGAGTGGTGATGCCTCGGCCAGCTTTCTCGCGTAAGCAATGGTTTCTACGTAGCGCGGTGTTTCGCGGTAGGCAGTGCGTTCGGCGTGCGTCTGCCACTCCTCGGGGATCAGGGGTTGTTGTGTCATAGGATTGAAACGGAGGGACTACCTCAGTTCCTGATCACAGGAACGGCAGTTTGCTCGGCGCCTTGCGTTCAAGGTGCCACACGCCGAGCAGCGAATGTACATCGTGCGGGCGAACCATTGAGTGATGACCGCGCTAACCAGCAGGATGCCAACCAGCACGGCCACATTGAGGATGACCTCTCTCAACTCTTATATTTTTCCTGCAGGCCCTTCTGGTACTCGTAGCCGCGCTCGTAGCCCCTGCGGAAGGCATCGTCAGAAGTAGTGTCGGCCTTGAAGACGGTCAGCTCCTTACTTGCCTCATCATATGTTCGACCTCTCAGCTTCGCATGGAGTGAAGCCTCAAAGCCGCGACGATAGTCACCCTCGTCTGGAGTGAAGCTTTTCCCCTGACCGGTGTAGTACTCCGCTTCAGCATCTCGTAATCCCATCCACCAGTCGTCGCGCGCCGCATCAACGCTTTCGGCGCCACTGTCGGCAAATACTTTTTCTACTGTTTCAGCAGAAGCCGCGTTCTCGGGAAACACAACGATGACTGAACGTCCTTTGCGCAGCGCGTCTTCGTAAAGGTACAACTCATCGTGGGGCACTCCCTGGGCAAGATGGTGTTCGACGGCAGCGCCGGCGGCCATCCCAGTCGCAGCTCCCCCGACGCCTAACAACGCAGCTCCGACGATACCAGCTGCGAGGACCGGGCCAACGCCTGGTACCAAAAGACTCGCGACAGCAGCCCCGAGTGTCGCGCCACCGGCAGCTCCGAATGCTCCACCGACGGTGCCGCCCATTGCCTTGCCCATGCCCGACTGTTCAGTATCACTCACTGTTACGTTTGATTCGATTTGCTCCTCGCTGGTTCCGGGCGTCAAAACTGCAACTCGGTCATTCGCGATTCCCTGCGCCTGCAATGTCCGGAGCGCGTGTTCAGCGTCGGATCTTGATCCAAAGATTCCTGCCACCGTATCCATTTGATGCCTCCCGTCCGAATAGTTTTCTGCATTAAACTCCCGCATCTGGTCCACAGCAAGCGTCAACACGAACCGACACACTTTGTTGAGAAAAAGAGCATTGCTATGTTAGAGTCGACTGCAGTAATCGCGTTCGAATCAGGCCAACCGGGGACAATCAAAACGTGTACGACATTGTAGAAAAGCGCTGGCCCATGTCAGAGGGCGACGGCAAAGCAACTCGCAAGAAGAAGCCTCGCATACTCGCGATTACTACCGACTGCTGTACCGGATGCGCGGGATCGCCTGCGTGTATTGAGTATTGCCCGATCGAGGCCTGCATGTTCTGGGTGCCTGACGAAGACCATCCTCCTTTTGGACGCATTGAGGTTGATCCTTATTTGTGCATCGGCTGTCAGAAGTGCATCAGCAAAGGGCCCGACGGGGCTTTTCTTGATGGCTGTCCCTGGGATGCGATTGAAATGGTTCCTACGGAAGATTGGGAAGGGGTGCACGGTATCGCTCTTCCAGACGCCCCTCCTGCTCCTCCTACTGCTTGATAGTCTGTCGAGATTCCGTCTTGCGGCCCTGAATGGCTTTCGCTGTCAGGGCCGCTTGTGCTTTGGTGCGGTCGGTTAACCCGGGTCCCTGCGCCTGGCCGTTCACATATGCGTCTACCGCATCAAGATCCTCACTCTCCCCAATGAGCGCGAGACCTCGCAAAGCTTCCCACACACTCTGTTCGTCGGGATTGATGGTTAGCAGTATTTCACCTTGAGCCACGTTCGTACCGGAAGCTGCTGCGATTCGTTGCAGACTTCCGGGTAATGGCGAGCGCACTTCCTCGGTGGCACCTCCAGATTGCCGAATTCTAGCGAGCATAGTGCCGCGTGCCACCTGGGATTTCTCCTTCAACACGCTCTCTATCTCGCCCGCCGACGGGGCAACAAAAGCGTAAGGCTGAAGAGTCGCCTTCAGCTCTGCGCGGCCACTCGAATCCTGAAATCTTACTAAGGAAAGCGCTGCGTTGCGTCGCACGATCGGCTCTCGATCTTTCAGCAGTTGCAGCAGCGACCGATGAAACTCTTCTGACGTGTTATCAAAGCCCATTACC
The DNA here is from genome assembly GCA_040005515.1 of bacterium. GTDB lineage: Bacteria > Acidobacteriota > Blastocatellia > Pyrinomonadales > Pyrinomonadaceae > PSRF01. The sequence goes on along the minus strand of JBDTYQ010000008.1, from coordinate 23,971 downwards.
CAAGCGACGGTGAGGCGGAACTCAGTCTCGGGATCGCCGGCCAATCGCTGCAGTTGCGGGTACCATTGCCTGGCTGCTGCATCCCGAGTCACGATGCGCTGTTGCACTTGAAGCAATGCATGCTGAACGTGCCGGGGGTGGTTGTGATCTGCCAGATAGCTCGTGACATCGGCGTCTGAGAGGTTGCGGCCAAACCAGCTGAAATACCATGACAGAAAAGCGCCAACCACAAAGAGAACGGCCAGGACAAGAATCGGCCCCGATGCGCGCAGTCGCTTCACCTCCGGCGTTGCAACTTTCACTTCGGGATGGTTCCCGTTTCCTTCATTCGGATTGTTACTCATTACGGCCGGTTAAGATGGATAGATGTGGTAGAGCATCAGGTAAACGATCACTCCAGTGACGGAAACGTAGAGCCAGAGCGGAAGCGTCACTCGCGCAATTCGTTTGTGTCTGATGAAATCACCGCGTGCCGCACGGTAGAGCGTAGTCAATACGAGAGGAACAATTACGATCGCCAGAACAACATGGGTGATTAGAATCGTGAAATACAGAGGGCGGACTATTCCCTGCCCGGGGAAAAGTGTCTCGCCGTGATAGTAGTGATAAGTGACGTAGGAGACCAGGAACACCAGGGATGTGATGAAGGCGGCAACCTGGCAGTTACGATGCGCGCGCACTCGCCCGGAACGAATGAACCGATAACCGGCGATCAGCAGAATCGCGCTCGTTGAATTTAGGAATGCATTCAGGTGAGGGAGATAAGGAATGTATTCAGGCATTAAGTTCGGTTGGTAGCCACGGTCGCTTTGCCCTGCTCCGTCAGCGCAAAAAAGTCGTTGCCGAGCTCTTCAAGTAACCCAGCCTTCACAAGTTGCTCGACGATATCGAAGACGCGTGTGCGCGCGTCAGGATCGTTGCCGCCTGCTTCAAACAAGGTGTGCAGGTCGAGCGAATCCCTGTCCCAGTGCGCAAAACTTCGTAATACCTTAAGGGTCAGATCATCCATCGAGGGCAACCAATGATTACTCTTTGGGCTTCTGGGCCATGCCGGCCATTATCGCTTTCACATCTGGCGGCACGGCGCGGCCTCGCGCGTCGAGCAGGGGAGGCGTGCCCGCGCCGGCTAACCGGGCCATTTGCGGACGCGGTTCGCGTTTCATGAAAGGAATAGGAAGGCGGTTTTCTGATTTCAGGTAAAGGAGTGGGTTCACGATGAACAACAATGCCATAACAAGGCAGACCACCGTGACGAAGAGGTTGTCAGTCGTAAAAAACTGCGCCGAAAAGAATGCGTTCAAGCCGGCTAGGACTAAAAAGAGGACGGCCACGGCAACACAGATGAAGTTTAATATTCCGAGTTCCCTGTTCATCTACTCTTCCTCAATGTTTGGCCTTGCCTGACGTTGGGCGTTCCGACATTTCTTCGTAGCCGCATCTCTCGCACTGCCAGATGGCAAACAGCCCGCTGGGATCTGCATTGTTTTGGTAAACAGCGCGGTCTGACGGGATTATCTTGCCACCGCAACGTGGGCAAACGCGACCTCGCGTGGTGCGCGTTTCAACATCGATGGCTAGGGGGTTGTCGTCGGACATAACACAGGTTACAGAAGAGCGGACTTAGCGACTCGACTCATCGTCGGTTTCGATCGACTCTTCGGCCGCCGAGACATGCCGTTTCAGAACCACGAAGATTGAACAGAATATCGCAACAGGGGGTGTCAGCAGCACCAGGACGCCAATGTTGAAATTGCGGATGAAGAAAGCATTGTTCGACCCGGCCAGCGAGGCACGACACATCGCACATTGCGCGAGGCCCGCCGGCTCCATCAGCAATAGAGCCGTCAGCGCGATTGCGAAAACCACACAAATTCTCGCGAGCGTTGCAAACTTCATCAATGGTTCTCTTCCACGGGTGCCGGCGGCGTTTCCTTGAACTGATAGCGCAACCCTTGCGAACGGAAGCTATCGGGAAAGAAAACGAACAGCAGGCAGATGCAGATGACGAGCATCGGAACGATCGTCAGAATCAGGCTCAGCCGCTCAAACTTCAGATGCATGAAGTAAGCGACGATCAGCGCGGCTTTGATAATCGAAATTCCCATCAGAATCGTCAGCATGTAGTGAATCGGCATTGGCCTGTAAGCCAGAAAGATCTCCACGAGGGTCAGAAGCACCAGCCAGATCCAGATCGAAGTGAAAAGCTTATTACTGCCGGCAAAATGTTCGTGCTCTTGTTCATGTGCGCTCATTAGCATTTCCTCCTTCGTCTGGGGTTTAGTGTGCGCCGATGTTGACCGACATGATGTAGATAAGCGGGAATACAAACATCCAGACCAGGTCTACGAAGTGCCAGTAGAGCCCGCTGATCTCAACGTCCTCATGATTTAGCTTTTTCACTCGCGCCGCTACAACGGAGAGATAAATCGCTCCGGTGAAGACGTGGAACATGTGGAGCCCGGTGATCGTGAAAAATGTCGCGCCGAACAATGGCGACGGGAGTGTTCCATCCGCTGCAGTGTACTTCGTTACCCACTCGGCGGGCAGGCTGAATGGACGCAGGCCTTCGCTAATTAAGTGGTTCCATTCGATCAAGTGGAGCACGAGGAACGCGGCGCCGAAAAAAATGGTTCCCAGGATCCATTTGCGTGCTTTGTCCTTGTCGCCGCGGCTGGACGCGGAAACCGCAAAGACCATCGTCAAACTTGATGAAAGCAGGCAGAACGTCATCACGGACGAGAAGACGATGCTTGGATAAAAAGGAAAGGGCGTGGGCCAAACGTTAGAAGCTCGCAGGTAGGCATATCCCATGAGCAGTGCTGAGAACGTCAGGGAGTCGGAGACGATGAAGAGCCACATCCCGAGCTTGCGATGACCAACGCGATACGGGAGCACACCTCCGTCCCAATCGGCTGCAGGAAAATGTTCTGCGCGTGCTTCAGTACTCACCTGTCACCTCCATTATCGTAGAGTAGACGTACATTGCCTGAAAACTTTTCAATGAAATTGAGAAGCGGCCCAGCTTCTTTCGCCCTCAGCGCCAGTAGAACAGCAGTACAAACAAATAGATCCACAGCGCATCCATGAAATGCCAATAGATCGCGACGGCGTCCGCTGCACCCAGACGTTTGGCGATTGCGACCTCGTTATGTTTTGGCTTCCCTGTGCGGAACACGAGATAAAGAAGCGCCAGCAGACCACACATCAGGTGCACACCGTGTGCAGCTGTCAACAGATAAAAGAAGGAACTGTGAGGACTTGTCGCCAGATACACGCCCTGCCTTACCAGCTGTCGCCAGGCGAACAACTGAGACACGAGAAACAAAACGCCGAGGGCTGTGGTCAACAACAACGCCTGTTTGTAAGCGGCCTCAATTCCCGCTTTTAACTTTCGCCTCGCGGTTTCGAGCGTCACGCTGCTGAACAAGATTATCGCAGTGCTCAAAAACAGGACGCGTGGCAGAGGCAACGGCTGCCAGTCATTAGACGACGCAGCTCGCACGATGTAAGCACTCGTCAAGGCGGTAAAGAGCATCAGTATCGATGCCAACCCGACCCACATGCCGATGCGATAGCGACTTGCTGCCGAGTCACGTTCGGGAACCGACCCGTTGTGGCCGTTTCCCTTGCGCGATCGTCCGTTAGGTCCGGGGAATTTCGGACCGGCGCCAGCACCAAACTTCTTTGTGAGCGGCTTAGTGCTTGTGACCATTGTGGCCATTTCCACCAATTCCTTCCCTGCCTCTTCCAGCAGGTTCTTCCACCGGTCCGGGGTCAGTCTGCATTACGAAATCATTAGGGGCGCCGGGAACGGAAAACTCATAAGGTCCGCGATAGACAGTAGGGAGAACGCCCGCAAAGTTGTCGTGCGGCGGTGGCGAGGTGGTCGTCCACTCGAGCGTCGTTGCTTCCCAGGGATTAGCGCCGGCCCGTTCGCCCTTGAACATGCTCCAGAACAAATTGAAGTAAAAGACTACCTGAACCAACACGGTCGCAATCGCCGCAATCGAAACGAACACAACTAACGGATGTAATCCTTTGAGATATTCGTACTCAGTGAATTGCGCGAACCGTCTTGGCATGCCGGAGATTCCCATCGTGTGCATCGGCACGAATATGCAGTAAACGCCTACGAAGGTAATCCAGAAGTGGAGCTTGCCAAGCTTCTCGTTCATCATCCGGCCGAACATTTTCGGGAACCAGAAGTAGGTGGCCGCAAACATTCCAAAGATCGAAGCCACGCCCATGACAAGATGGAAGTGCGCCGTCACAAAGTAAGTGTCATGCATCGGCAGATCCAGCGATGTCTGGCCCAGAACCAGTCCGGTGATGCCGCCCGCAACGAACAACGAAACAAAACCGATCGCGAACAGCATCGGCGTATGGAAGCGGATGCGACCGCCCCAGAGTGTGCCCAGCCAGTTGAAGGTCTTCACCGCTGAAGGCACGCCAATAGAAAGCGTCAGGATCGAGAAGGTCATCGCGGAGTAGGGACTCATGCCGCTGATGAACATGTGGTGGCCCCAGACGAAAAAGCCCAGCAGGCCGATCGCGAAGATCGCGAAGACCATCGCGCGATAGCCGAATACGGGTTTTCGTGCAAAAGTCGAGAGTATGTGTGAAGTAGCGCCCATGCCCGGCAGAATCGCGATATAGACTTCGGGGTGTCCAAAGAACCAGAAAAGATGCTGCCAGAGAATCGGCGAGCCACCAGTATGCAAAGGAAATCGAGCATCGATCCCTGAAAGGAGACCGTTCACGTAGAGGCCGCCAGGAATAAAGAAGCTTGTGCCTGCCAACCGATCAAGCAGAAGCAGGATGCCTCCGCCCAGCAACACCGGAAACGAAAGCAATGCCAGCACCGCAGTCGTGAACCATGCCCAGCACGTAAGGGGCATGCGCATCAGAGACATTCCGCGCGTCCGCATGTTTAGGAGAGTAGTAATGAAATTCAGGGCACCGAGTAGCGAGCCGACGCAGAAGATGGCGATGCTGATAATCCAGAGGTTCATCCCCATGCCTTGCCCGGGTCCGGCAATCTGGCCGAGCGCGGACAGTGGGGCGTATCCTGTCCAACCACCAATGGGCCCGACAGTAGACTCGGAACCGGAGAAACAGATCGCCGAAAGAATGACGATGAAGCCGACGAGGGTCACCCAGAACGACAGCATATTGAGGACGGGAAAAGCCATGTCCTCAGCGCCGATCTGGATGGGCAAAAAGTAGTTGCCGAAACCGCCTTGTGGCGCGGTGGTCAACACGAAGAAGACCATGATCGTTCCGTGCATCGTCACCAGAGATAGATAAAACTCGGGGGTCATCATGCCGCCGGGAGCTCCACCCGGAAACAGCGTGCCGAGTATCGGCCAATTGGTGCCCGGCCACGACAGGTTCATACGCATCAAGACCGACATGGTCATTCCCACCAGCACTGCGGTGATCGCCAGCATGATGTACTGAATGCCGATGACCTTATGGTCAACGCTGAAAATGTACTTGCGTATAAAACCTGTAGGGGCGGGGTGCCGGTGCACTGCTTCATGAGTTTCACCTGACATCGTTAGTCTCCTCGTGTTTTACAGCCTGGAAGAAAGCAGCAAAGACGGACGATCAATCGTTGCCGTCAAGTCTATTCATATTTTGGTAAGGGATACTTCGCCAACAACTCAGTGATGCGCGTCTGGAACTGGTCTTGTGGCAGCGCCGTCAGGGCCTTGTGCTCTTCTTCGGGAAGCACCAGCAGGTAACTCTTCATCTTAAAGTGGAGCTGCCCACAAAGCTCTGCACAGGCGAGCTCGTACTTACCCGGCGTGTTTGCTGTGAAGTGAACGCGAATCACCATGCCCGGCACCAGGTCTTGCTTAAAGCGCAGTTGCGGCACCCAGAAGTTATGAATCACGTCCTTGGAGCGCAGCAGCAGTTCCACCGGCCGGTTGACGGGAATTGCCAGCACACTGTGCACCGAGTCGTCTTTCGCATTCGGATCCGTTTCATCTATCCCGATAAAGTTGAGAGAAGAATCATCGATGAGCTTGGGGTCGGTGCGGCCGAAGACACCGTCGGTTCCGGCGTAGTGAAAGTTCCACTGAAACTGCTGTGCGACGACCTCAACCTGGAAGGAACCGGCCGGCGCTTGAGTGAAGCGTAACGAAGCCCAGACACTCTGACCCATCACCGCCAGCGCGATAAAGATCACGGCAGTCACCATCGTCCAGATGACTTCCAGCTTGCTGCTCCCGTGCGTGTAGGTTGCGCGCTCGCGGTTGCCGGTGTCTCGGTACTTCCAGACCATGTAGCCGAGACCGACCTGCGCGACTGTAAAAGCGAGCCCGACCACTATGATCGTCAGCATGAACTGGCGGTCGAGTGCCGAAGCATGCTCGGTAATGGCGGTTGGGAACCACCACTTCTTCACAAAAAAGAGCGAAACTGATCCCAGAGTTAGGAGCCAGATAATAACCGCAAGAGCTCGTCCCATCGGTTACTCCTTTTGGTAAGTGATAGACAGTTGACAGCAGCTCATGGTCGTCGCAGTTCGCAGTAGTACTGCAAGTACGCGTTCAGGTTCCGGCGTCACCTATCCAAGACCATCAGAATGAACAAGAGAGGCAGATAAATAACGGAGGCCAGCAACAACTTTCTAGCCTCCTGGCGCGACAGCGAGAATGCTGCGCGGATACTGCTGAAAAGAAATAGCAGTCCCAGGACTACAGCGCCGTAGAGATAAACCTTGCCGGATATTCCCAGCACATAAGGAAGCAAACTCACGGGCAAAAGCATTACGGTGTAGAGAACGATTTGCTGACTAGTGACGCGCCCCTCGGGCTCAACGACTGGAAGCATCAGAATTCCCGCGCGTGCGTAATCTTCGCGATACATCCAGGCGATTGCCAAGAAGTGCGGGAACTGCCACAGAAAAAGAATCGCGAAAAGCACCCAGGCGTCCAGACTGATTTCGCCACGTGCGGCAGTCCAGCCGATCAACGGTGGCACCGCCCCGGGAAACGCGCCGACGAAAGTGGAAAGCGAGGTCTTCGTCTTTAGCACCGTATAGCCAAACAGGTACCCAGCGATCACGGTGAGACCGAGCGTTGCTGTCAGTGGATTGATCAGCACTGCAAGGTAAACTTCGGCGAGGACAATAAGAGCGGTGCCGAACGCCAGTGCTTCCCACGGCAGCAACTTGCCCGATGGTAAAGGTCGGTCGGCTGTGCGCCGCATCAACCCATCGAGGTCACGTTCCATGTATTGATTGATTGTAGCGACGCCTGACGAAAGGAGCGCGATGCCAAACATCGAACTTAGCAACAGCTGGTAGTTCACACTGCCGTGCGAGGCAATGCAAAAACCAGCAGCAGCAGTAAGCACTATCAAGAAGGTGATTCGCGGCTTAGTGAGCTCAACAAATGCCGCGACGCGTTCACGCGCCGAAGAGTCTGCACGCTCGACCGCGGGCATTGCGGCTCTGTTTATGTCAACTGCAATTTCTTCCATTATTTTCTTACTAACGGTACAACGCTTCGGATGAGGCCAGCTCAAAAGAAGGATCCGTTGCTCGCAAAACTCGAAACGCTCTGAACGTCAGCGCAATCGAAGTCGCGAATACCAAGGCGCCACATGCAACGTGCGCTACGGTAATCCCGATCATCGGGCGGAGCGGCTGCGGATCATTCGGGGAAGCAAGCCTGGCCATATACGCAGCGACGCCCAACATTAACTGCACGCCCAGCAACGCCAGGGCTATCACCGCAGGGCGAGTCAGGAATTTCTCGCCGGCATGACGCCGCAATACCATCAAAGACGTCGCACCCAGCATCAACGCGACAGCAATTCCTCCACCAATGTGCGCTACGACCAGATCAGTCGGCAGCGGTCTGTCCCAGGTGGCCGAGTGCCGCAAAGTGGCGCCCAGAATAAGTTGCAGAAAAATCGTGATAGCAGCAGCCACAGCGAGGTAGCGCACAGGGAGTGTTCCCTTCTCTTCCAGAGTAGGCCGCGCTTCGATCCAGCTTTTCGATGTAAATACCGCCAGTGCGACTGTCGTGCAGAAAAAAAGCTGTGCGAGCGTGGCATGTGCGGCGGAAACTGCGAGCGGCAACATTAGCTTTACTGTTAAGCCGCCGAGCAAACCCTGGGCAATTACGCCCAGTAAGGAGAGGATACCAAGGCGTCGCACCCACTGCCTCGGTTCCTTCATAAACAAGAAGACAACGAGGACTACCGTCAGGATACCGACTGTCGTGGCGATCATGCGGTGACCGTGTTCCCAGAAGAGATTGCCGACCATGTTTACGCCGTTCGTGATCCCCAAAGACTCAGACTTCGGAAGAAATCGGCCTTCCGTTAGTGGCCAGTCGGAAGTAGCCAATCCTGCGTCATGGCTTGTGACGAGCGCCCCTGCCACGATCAATAGCAAGGTGGCGCCCGCCAAGAGCAAGGTAAACCGATGAAGACCCTTAGTCATATTTTCGATTGCCAATTGCCAATTGCCAATTGAAAGCAAGATGTAGTTTCAGATCTTGTTCTTCAAATCGGCAACCGGCATTCGGAAATTGGCAAATACCCCTCAGTGTTGTCCCATCATCGGAACTTCAAGCGCCGGCAGCATCTCAAGGCCAGGCTTGGATGAAGCAGTAGCCGCCTCGCCAAATGCGAAGTCCGCCTTGCCGCTTCCCTTCGCAGGCACAGTTACCTGCATCGTCTTCTCCGTACCGGTGGCCCCACCTTCATGCCATGCAGCGACGGTGTAGGTTCCGGCCGGCACACCCTTGATAGTGAACGTACCGTCCTCTGCGCTGATCGCAAAGAATGGATGCTTCAAGACGCCGACGTAAGCCTTCATCCAGGGATGCTGATTGCACTTCACGGGAATCAAAACCTCGGCACGAGCGAACGTCTTCTCAAGCGGCGGGGCGCCGTTGGGCTGCGTCTGATTCCATTCCGGATTGCTCTTCGGTTGCGGATGGATGTTGTGCTGGGTCGGATCACTGTTGGTGATTTTCAGTTTTTGGTTTGTTTGGATCCCGATCACGTGTGGCACGTAATGGCAGCCATGCTGGTCGAGCGTAATCTCATCCGCGGGTGCGGCGAAGGTGTAGTCTCCAATCTTCGTGCCATCGGCGGTCTTTCCGTCCTTGATGTAAACAAACACATTCTTGAGCTTGCCATCTTTGACGATATTTTCTTCGGTTGAGAGATTGGGATTCGCCTGTCCGCAAACCGGATCAGCCGAGGTGTCGATCTTCTTCGCTGCTGGCGCGGTTCCGTTGTAAGCGATAGCGCCGGTAACCGTGCCCTCGTCACCGTTTGATGTGTAGGCCTTGCCCGTCGTTCCCGCGGTTTCACTGGGTCCCGCCTCATTCGTTGGCTCCTTGCTGCACGACGAACCAAGCGCGAGTAGCGAAAGAATAATGGTCAGGACAAACCAGACCCTCATCTGTTTCATAAACATAATCAGTTCCTCCAAATTAGATAGCTTTCCTTGCAACTTTAACACGGCGTTCGCGAGAAGTAGATCGCTCGCGAGAATGCGAGGAGCAACTAAAAGCCCGAGCCGCGAGTGTTGCCACGATTACCCATATTGCGAGCCAGACTTGCTCTTCGTTTGCTCTTCAGATTTCTCCGGACCAGATCTTGCCGCCCCTTCAAAAGCAAACGTCCCTGCGTCTGTGGAGTGGGAGCCGCAGCAGCGGTAGTCACAGGCGCGGTCGCGAGCAGACGTTTCTGCTCATCAGGAGTTAATGAGAGCATGTAGCGCACAAGCAACTGCGCGTGATCCTGGTGATACTCGGTTGCGCTCGCGGGCGGATTGGGAAGATTGATCACCCAACGGTCGCCGTCCTTGCGGAACAACCCGCTCGGCATCGCGGTACCAGGACTGATCTGCGCTGGGTCGAGCAGCCAGCGGAACGTCCAGTCTGGCTTGAGTCTTTCACCGGCGAGCAGGAAGTTCGGCGCAATGGCCCTCGCGTCATGCGTCGGATCGCCCGTGATGTGACACTTCAGACACGGCGTACCTGAAGTGAACATCTGACGCGCGACGAGCTTCTCCTGTTCGGTGAGCGGCTGCATCGGCTCTTTGATGTAGGGCTCCTGCTGGCCAGAAAGCGCCATGAAGAAACGCACAAGCGTTTGGAGTTCGTTCGGCGAAAAATTGAACGTCGGCATCCGCGCTTTTAAATAAGGCCTGACGCCATTGCGATCAAGCCCAGGCTGCGCTTTGAGCTTACCCGGGGCAGGCCTGGCAGCCACTTGAGCAGCCGTATTCGTAGCCTCGTTACTGCTCGCTGGCGCGGTCGCGGCAGCGTTCTTCTGATCGCTCAGGGAAGGATCGTGAAGGAATCGCAAGAGCCAGCTCGGATCTACCCGCGCGCCTTCACTCGTGAGTCGCGGCGGCAACAGATCCTTGCCATCCGGTGTTGTATAGAACGGAACGTCCATCAGTATCGAACGCTGGCCCACTTGAATCTGGTGACATCCGACGCAGTTATATTTCTTCACGACCCACCAGCCATTCTGGATGTCCTGTCGCCGCGTGTCCTCCGGATTGTAGAAAAGCGTCTCCGGTACGTTTGCGCCTTCCGCACCAACGCTGCCGAGGAGAAAAGTCGTCAGGGCATTGCGCCACTCTGGTGTGAGATACGGCCGCGGCATACGCAAACGGTCTTTTGGATCTTTTTCTTTCCCCTGGTCATAGATCGAAGGATCGGTAATCTTATGCTCGAAAAATCCCTTGTGGTTGTACCAGGGCTTCTCTTCCTCTGCCTTCGCTGGAGCTCCTCCGGCAGCAGACTCTGCCTGATGCAACTTGAGCGGGTCATTCCCCTCTTCAGCTCGCTTTGTTAGCAAGGCGAAGTCGAGTCGTTCGATCGGCGTTGCTCCTTCGACGGTCAATTCCTTGCCGATACGCTGTTCCTCTTCGAACCCTTTGATTTCATGACAGCCCGCGCAACCGTACTGCTTGATGAGGGCGTGGCCTTTGTCTCTCAATTCAGGGCTGTCCATGAACGATGCGGCGTCATACTGCGGTGGAGACGACAGCGAGAAAAGATAAGTGGCAATGTCGCCCGCATCAGTTTCCGACAGACGGAAGTTTGGCATTACCGTCATGTTCTGCACTTGCAATTCAGCTCCGTCATTGGGGCATCGAGAGTGGAGTTCAGTATCAAACTCGTAGGGCAGGTTATGTTGCGCGTAATCGTCGGACGTCAGGTCGCGTTTCTCTTTAGGACAGTACGGCGCCCAACGTTCGCGCGGGTTATGTATCCAACGCACGATGTAATCGAAGTTCGCCTTCTCGCCAACCTTTTGCAGGTTTGCGGCGAACGTTCCCCCAACTCTATTGTCTTCGTCACCGATCGAGTGGCAGGCGAGACAACCTTTCGTTTCGAACAACTCTTTTCCGTGTCCAGCATCTCCGCGCTGCTGTGCGGCAACTTGGCCCTCAAAACCATCTTGCCAAAGATAAGCCGCGATCGCCTCTATTTGATCTTTACCATCGGAGTCCCGCAGCGAGGGCATCTTCGCTGCACTATCAGGCTCGGCAAAACGCCAGAAGGTCGGCATCTTGGTGCCGGGCCGAAAACCCTGAGGATTCGACAGCCACACGGGAATCCATTCCTTGCGGAGCTTCAAACGCACGTCCTTCAGATTTGGCCCAACCTTCTTCTGGTCCTGCATCAAATATTTCGACTGTAGGTTCATCTGATCGATGCGGGCCGCGAGGATGCTGTTTGTCACTTTCATGCCTTCAGAGTTCGCCAGCATCTTCTGGGCGCTTTCGTCGCTGGTTCCCTCCGGCGGATTCTCGTCTAACCGGATCTGCTTCTGGTTGGCGGTAATTTGGTCATCGAGTTGGCTGATGCTCTGTCGCGTACCACTCAAAGCGTCCGTCTCACGATCAAATCCCTCGTAGCGGTGACAGCCCATGCAGCCCCGCTGGTAGAAAAGGTCGCGACCAAGATTCAATGTGCTGGCGCCCTGGGTCACACGGTCCTTCGCATGACACTGCTGACAACCAGCCTCAGTGTTTTCCTTCTCGAACATCGGCGAGAGCCAGAACTTGTGCCGTCCGTGGCCCTTCATCTCGCTGGTCGTCGCCCTGCCGTTGCCCCAGTGACAACTCGCGCAACCAAAGCGATCGGGAGGATGCAGTTCGAGGATTTCTTTGTTGGGATGACTCACAAATGCGCGGGCGAGACTGTCGGGCTTCTTGCCCGGGCCATCGGGCGCAAGATCTTCAGGCCTTAGCTCCAGCGGCTCTCGAATTCCAACGTGACAGACTTCACAGCGGTCGACGATGTTGAATGCGTTTACGCTGATCTGGTGGGGAAGAATTGAGTAGTCAAACTGATCCATCTTCCGGAGCAGCCCGTCGATCTGGCCTGGGCCTAAGCCCGTCATGTGATGCTTCAGGTAGTCGTCGCGCTTCTTGCTACGTTCGGTTGGCTCTTTCAGCAGTTCCGCTTTTTGGCCGAGCAGCCGGGCCTTTTCATCACGCAGATCATTAAACATCTTCTCGAGTTGGTCATAGTTGAGCTTTTGCGTGGTCGGTTTGCCGGAACCATCGGCAGCCGGCAGATCGACGTCTACTACTTTTGCTCGCCACTGTTGTGCTTCCTTACGATGTTTGTCTTTCGCACTGCCTGATGTGATTTCGGCGTTGTAATTGATAATGGTCAGCTTTCCACGCTGATTCTGGAAAGGCTCGGTGACGGCATCAAGTTCACTTTGAATCTGAACAACCTTACGGTCTATCTCAGCGATGTCAGGTTTGACCTTGTCGAGCGAGGCCTTGGCTTCCTCGTCCAAAGTTTGATACTCAGGCTCTTCTTTTACTTGCGCTTCCGTTTTGCCGGCCTGCGGCTTAATGCTCTTGAGGTATCTCGTATAGCGGCTCACGAACTGCTGCTGCATGCCTTTCCAGGGGCGCTGGCCGAAGGCCTCGTCGTAGAGCGACCACGCAAGAGAGGCGGTGAGCAGCAGGGCGCAGATGAGCAGGATCCCGCTCGTAGAGCGACTCACGATGGGATCGTGTACCGGCAACTCAGGATCTTTCTTGACCAACGACTCTGTAGTTTCAGTAGGCTCAGCCAATCTGACTCTCCTCAGCGCGCGGTCTCAGATATTGAACCAGGGTGTAACCCAAACATATTTTATGGTCAGCCCCAACCGCAGAATTAACTTCACGGGCATTGCGAGCAACACACTCACAGCGAAAAACTGGAAAGTGACGTACTGCAAGAGACTGGTTCGAGCCAGGAGCTTCTGCTCAAACTGGTCCTGCGGAAATAAGCGCAGCGGACTTAGGGATAGCTTTTTGAAATCCACGGTCATTAACCAATGGAAAAACAGAGCTCCCAAAATGTAGAAGCCACTAACTACTAACAAACCAAAAATGAACTTGAACGGATTAGCCGACAGAAATCCTAAGTGCAGCGCCTTACCAATACTACTCGTCGCAATCCAGTCGTGCAGATCGACGTTCTTGTCGAAAACGACGGCGTTGTGGTCCCACGTCTGACCCGGCCAGAACCAGATCCATCCTGGTCCGCGGATGAAAGTCCCGATAACTATCAGAAGGATCCACATCAGGAAGCCCCAGGCGAACATCCCGACAGCAAAGCGCCTTTGCTTCAGAGTGTAGTAGCCGTTGCCAAGCGGGTTGGAGTCCACATAAGGGAAAACCATCAATCCCACCATGATGATTGACGGCATTACAACGCCCGCGATCCATGGATCGAAATAAACAAGCATTTCCTGAAGTCCGAGAAAGTACCACGGCGCTTTCGAGGGGTTCATCGTGAGGTTTGGATTAGCGGGCTCTTCGAGTGGAGCGTTCAGGGTTATCGACCAGACAAAAAGTATGACTGTGACGATCACGGCGGCCATGAATTCGACACGGACCAGGTAAGGCCAAACGTGAATCTCGCGCGCCCACCCGGGACGCCATGGTTCTGCTTTGCGATGATGTGTCTTGGCGAGCTTTGGATCCGTTTCGAGTTGCTCAATCAGCCGATCATTGGCTTTCGACTGTCTGATCCCCAACCAAGTGAAGAACGGCACGAGGAAAAGCATCGCAACGATTGGAATGTTGTCGGGAGCCGACGATATGGTCCAGAGCTGGTGCCAGTCCTGAACAAAAAAGACGGCGAGCAGCACGAGGAGCACTACGATGCCAAAAGTTATCAGCTTACCCTTGCTCAAATTGAAGCGCTTCGCCATCTCTTCTCAGTGTTACCGCCAGTGGTTGGCGGGATGTCAACAGAAATACCCTGCTTCTTCGCGTCGATAGAGTTACGTTTTCTTCTTGACTGCTTTCATTTCAGATTCCAGCACCACAGGGGCGGGACCCGAGATGCCGCCATCCTTTCGGATCCGCCAGAAATGCACCGCCATAAAAATCGAAGCCACCAGCGGGATGCCGATGCAGTGCCAGATATAGGAACGTAATAAGGCGTTTGCGTCGACTATCGATCCGCCCAGTAATCCAAACCGTACATCATTAAAGGGGGTCATCCCGAGTTGAACGCCAAATGGCCCTTCCGAACCAAACATCGGTGTGGCGCGCGCCATGTTCGTTCCAACGGTTACCGCCCAGAAGCCAAGTTGATCGTCCGGCAGCAAGTATCCAGTGAACGAAAGCAAAAGAGTCAGCACCAATAAAACAACTCCCACGCCCCAGTTGAATTCGCGCGGACGCTTGTACGATCCCGTGAGGACCACGCGAAACATGTGGAGCCAGGTCGTGATCACCATCAAGTGCGCCGCCCAGCGATGCATGTTGCGGAGAAGTTTTCCGAACGGAACGTCATGCTCCAGGTAAAGAATGTCGCGAAAGGCGTCGGCCTTTGTCGGGTGGTAATAGAACATCAGCAGCACGCCCGTGAAGGTGAGGACGATGAACAGATAGAAGGTGATTCCACCCATGCCCCACGTAAAGGCGTAGCGCACGGCGTCGCGATTGATTTTAGCCGGATGCAGATGAAGGAAAACGTTTGAGAGAACTGCTAAAGAGCGATTTCGTGGGTCCGAGCGATCGTGCGAGACGCGAAAGATTGACTTCCAAAGCTGAGTGTCCTGAACGTCCTTATAACCTTTGGCCTCTTCGATCGCACGCTGCTTGAGAGCGGTACTCCCTTCCTTCACTCTTTCAACGAGGCCGGCCCCGGCTTTTTCGTCGCCAGTCAATTGCTTCGTCTCTTTTTGGTCAGGCTTTTCGTCCATGAAACCTCGCCGAGCGTTACAGCGGGATATAAGAGCCGGGATCGTTGAACTCGTTCTTTTCCCCTTTGGGCCACTTGTAAAGCTTGCCGATGTCTACGACGATTTGTCCTTCAGCATCCAGTTCGACATGGGCGCGATCCATCGGGCGGGGCGCCGGGCCTTCGAAGTTGATTCCTTCGCTGTCGTATCCGCTACCGTGACAGGGGCATTTGAATTTGTTTTCGCTCGCCTTCCAGTCAGGCGTGCAGCCCAGGTGCGTGCAACGGGCGTAGATCACAAAAACTCTGTCAGAAGTCTTGTCGACCCAGATGCGGTATTGCTGCTGCCATTTTGTATCGACCCCGAGCGCATAATCCGAAGAAAATCCAACTGAAAACTTGCTGGAGGGCTCAAGAATCGAGCGGGGCAGAAAGAACCGGAGGAACATGAAAAAGCAGGTCGCAAGAAAACCGGTAACACTTGCCCAGACGATCCGACGGCGCATCTTATTGACCGGTGGATCAGGGGTACTCTCAACGACGGCGCTCGCGGGCTTCACTACCGGACGCGCTGCGGCCGCAGAGACAGCGGTCTTCGGCGGAGCAGGTCTGGCCTCAGGCGCCGTACCGGCTGGAGTCTCTACGCGCGGCGGGTTCTCGGTTCCCTCTGGATTGCCTGGACTGTCCACTGGTGCAAACCTCCGTCAAGCTTATCCGCAAGGTGACGCAGATGCGTTCGTCGTCTTGCAGGTACACTTCAACTTGCAAAGCAGAGCGAACTATACAACTCCCCGAAATGCAGGGAACTCTCTCTGCGAAGTGGCCCGAATTATTTGCGTAATCATTAAGTGCGCCGCACCAATAAAATTTATAAATTTGGGTTGGCGGCGTATTTATAACCTGTTTCACGATTCACTGGCAAGGAGTATTTCCCGGACGTGCTATCTGAAGTCTCCTGCACATAACTGTTTAAGCGGTGTGACAGACAATGCGCCGGCTCAAAACAAGCTACAATTTCGCGATGACCATTAACGTGATCATTTACTCCCGACCAGGGTGCCACCTTTGCGACGAAGCGAAGGAAGCGATGCGCGCGGCAGACTGTGCCGCAGCCTACACTCTAAGCGAGGTAAATATTGAGAGCGATCGAGACTTGCTTTCGCGATATCGGAACGATATCCCGGTGATTATGATCGATGGTAAGGAAGCCTTCCGGCACCGAGTGAAGCCTGCGGAGTTTAAGTCCCTAATGCTAAAGAGGTAACGGTGCCCGAACGGAAAGCGAGGAACGGGAAAGAGAATGAATCGAACATTCATCAAATACGATGAGATGGAGCACCAAAAGTGGCCCATAAAATACCAGGGGTTAGTGCCAAGCGCAGCGAAGCACGTCGCCCTGGTCAACCGCAAGAAGCGTCCTAACTCTAAAGGGACGGGATACGTTTACTCCTCGAATACACGTCTTTGGTGCTCCGGTGCCCTACGATTTGTTAACCGGCTTCTGCTCCCGAACCAACTTTGCCAAGCCTAGACGAAATTGAGATTTTGACTGCTTTCCTGAATCAGCTGAAACAGACTTTGGCGCTCTTCCTCGGTCGAGCTTTCCCGGTAGGCGGCCACCATGTCCTTTAATGATGAGAGATCTTTGTACAGTCCCGCACTTTCAATCGGAGGTGTAAGGTATGAAACGAGTTCTGCATAAGAACGTCGTTTTGCGATAGAACCTTCCGACGGATTATTTACGCTGTAGATGTAGAGGTTCGGCAACTCGCCGATCAGACGATCCGGCCAGCACTCGCCAGATAATCCAATCTGTTTGCCCGGCATGAATTCCAACGAACCATGAGTTCCGACGTGCACAACCGCGTCAGCATTCAGCACCCGGCACAGATAGGTATAGAAAGCCATGAAGCCATGATGAGGCGCGCTGCTGCGGGCCATCATCAGTCGCATCGGGTCACCCTCGTAACCGAACGTCGGTTGGACGCCGAGAAAAACGTTACCTAAAGTAATTCCCTGAATCAATAGGCCGCCGCCAAATGAATTGACTCGACCCGGTACCCTACCCCATTCCTCCTCAATCTCACTTACATAAGGGCAGAGCCGGCGGTACTCCTCTGAATTCATCCGGTACGCAACATTGGTGGTCGATGCAAACCGTTCGGAGTTGCCGCCCAACAAACCTTCTCGAAGAGCATCCGGCGATGTAGGCAGTTCCACTTTGTATCCATCGGCTTTGAGTTTTTGAAGAACATCCCAAACGCTCGGAAACACATCCAGATCAGCAGCCGTGCCGATGTTCCCTTTATTCGGTGGGAAGCAGAAAACCACGAGGGCCACTTTCAGTTCGCTGCGTGGCGCAGTTCGAAGGCGGTTCCAGCGCGACAGCCTTCGCGCGTAGCGGCGGCAACGATCCTCGATTGGTAACGGCTCGACGCCCGCCTCGGAAATTCCACCGTAAACGAACGGCTCTGTCGCACCATCGATCTCCGGAATTGCGATCTGCATGCCAGCCTGAATCGGATTCAAACCCGTTGCCGAGTCGCGCCACGCTTCAATTGTTTGGGTATCGAGGCTGACTGCGGATCGATAAGGCCGGTTTAAGTTACGTAGAAATTCCGAGGCCGCCTCGCTGTCGTTCATTGCAGGGCCGCCGACAAAGCTGAAACCTGTCAATGAAACGATTTGGCTGACGCGGGATTGGACCTTTTTGTCCGGGGTTCGTGGTTCGTTATGAGTGGTTGGGTCTTTGGTCTTTGGTCTTTGGTCTTTGAGCGTCTGTCGGGCTTCACTAGTGGGACGCGAATTCTGAATCTTGCGGTCGATAAAGAATCGTTCGCATGCCTTCCGGTTATCCATCAGAGTTGAGATCGCCGGAATCACACTTAGGCCTTCCGCCTCGATCGCGCGGATGAGCGCGTCGTAATGTTTGCGAGTGTTACTGACTATCTGTGGTCGCATCAAAAGCAAGCCGATGGTTGATGAGGAATCTAAAGTTAGAGGCGCGGGCTTTGGACTTTGGACTTTGGACTTTGGGCTTCGATGGGTGTGCCACTTTCGATAACTCTCAAACGTTTCAAACAGCTTGGGCGCATCGGGATGATAAATCGCCACGGACGGCATCGTCTCCGGCGCTCCAACTGTGATCTTAAGTTTCTTGAAGCGCGGATCCGGAACGTAGTGTTTCAGCGCGTAAAGAATCATGAAGCGAATGTTGGAGGGCGTGGGCTGCAGAAAATAGCAGAACAAGTAAAGGTAGTTCTTTACATCGCGCAACGTTCCCGCGGTTGGTACAAATCGAAGGATAGCGGGCAATCGGTCAACGAGTTTGAGATAGCCGCCGTGACCACCCCTACGCTTTCCAGTGTTTGGCCCACCCTTCCTGTTTGCCTGACGACCGATCCACGAACCCGCTGATCTCATCAGCTGAAGGCCTCGTCCGGATCGCCTGGCCGGCAACCCGCCCGGGTCACCATCGGTTCCTCCGAACGCGGTCACATCGAGTTTCCCCATCCGCGTCCGCCGCATTAGGTCCGGCATGCAGTTGATGACAATGACTGCGTGATGACGTTTTTGATAATTCTCAAGGGCGGGAAACAAACGCGCGGCGTTTTCTCCGTCCATGATGTGAATAATGAAAACAAGATCCGCGAGGCTCAGGTCCCGATCGACCGCCTTCCACTCAGCATCGTTTAGCGGCGAGCCGAAGTTGTAAGCGGCTACGCGCAGATCGAGCTTGTACTCACGATTGATTTCGCGCTCCGCGTTTTTCAGCGGCGCGAGGAGACTGGATCCGACATACAGTACTGTGACGTTCATCGAATGCTGTTAGGCAACGCCTTCAATCTGGTCTTCCAAACTTCCGGAAATTTCTCTTAGTCTCTCCAACAACGTCTCGTCGGCATTCCAATAGCCGCGGCCGTGCGCTTCAAGCAAACGACCCACAAGAGAGTGCGCAGAATGCGGATTCAGGTTGCGCAGTCGGTCGAGCATTGGCTCATCAAGCGCGAAAGTCTTCGCGACTTCTGTGTAAACCCAATCGTCGACTGCATCGGCGGTGGCACTCCAGCCGAAAGTATTCGAAACGTGGTTCTCGATTTCAGCAACGCCGCGAAAGCCATGTTGCAACATTCCCTCGTACCACTTCGGGTTCAATGTCTTCGTCCGTGTCTCTAAACGCACCGTCTCTTCCAGGGACCTGATGCGAGCATCGCGAGAGAGCGAGTCAGACAGGTAGATTGCCGGCTTCGCACTGGAGCGTTTTTCCACTGCCTGCGAGATCCCGCCCAGGTATTCGAAGTAGTGATCTACATCAGTAATCCCGATCTCAAAAGTGTCGATGTTCTGATACGTGGCCTCGACACGCGCCAGCGCACGATCCATCGCACCACGTGCTTCGCGCCCTTCGATCGAGCGGCCACTCGAGTCACGTCCATAAGCGAAGCACTTGCGAGTGACAAAGAGATCGCCAAGCGTGTCTTCACGTTCCCACTGCGAGTCCATCACCATGAAGTTCACATTCGTCCCGTAGTTTCCCGGAGCGTTTGAAAACACCCGCGCCACCGCGTCGTCAAAGTCGCAGTCCTCGCCATTGACCTGTTCCATCACACTACGACGCACGTAATTCATTTCGTCAGGCTCATCGAGCTGAGCAACAAGCCGCACTGCCTTATCCAACAAGTGCACGGTGGGACTGAATAGATCGCGGAAGATTCCGGAGATAGTCATCACGACATCAATCCGCGGACGCTTCAGGACCTCTAGTGGAATCACTTCGATTTCAGTAGCTCGATTGAGCGAATCGCGGCGCGGTCGCACGCCGAGTAACCAGAGCGCTTGCGCCACGCCTTCACCCTGCGTCTTGATATTGTCGAGACCCCAAAGAACGAGGGCCATCGCGCGAGGATAGCGGCCGTTCTCGGAAAAATAACGATGCAGAAGATTGTTCGCGACAGTCTCAGCCCGTGCGAACGCGACATTCGATGGAATGTTATAGGGGTTTACCGCGTGGGTGTTGCGGCCGGTAGGAAGAATGGCCGGGTTCTGAACTATGTCAGCGCCCGGACCTGCTTCAATGAATTCTCCGCGCAGGGCACGTAGTAATGACTCGACTTCGTTATTCGTTCGGAGTTCTTTAGAGACGTTCTCAAGCAGGTCAAAAACTGCTCGCCCGTCCTCGCGCTTAACATTCGCGCTACGCTCCAGCAATGCCACTGCAGCAACTGATCCGGCCGCAACAAATTCTTT
This sequence comes from bacterium, assembly GCA_040005515.1. Lineage (GTDB taxonomy): Bacteria > Acidobacteriota > Blastocatellia > Pyrinomonadales > Pyrinomonadaceae > PSRF01. The sequence continues at coordinate 3,521 of JBDTYQ010000008.1, read as the reverse complement.
TACAGAGTCCGCCACTACGGCATCGACTAATTCGCGCTGCTTCAGGAATGCCTGGCTTGAGTCCGCGGCTTTAAGGATGGAGTCATATGTTCCGTACCCCAGACCTTCGCTCACCAGATCAGGCAGGGCACGCGCGCCGGCCTCCGGTCGATCGAATGAGGCAATCATTCGCAGCATATCCGCCTGCTCACCAGGCTTCGAAGGCCGGCCAAAAATGTGGAGACCGGTGGGTATCAGGCGCTGCTCGATCTCGAGGAGTTGATCGTGAAGTTGAAGTACGCGGCGATCGCGTTCTTCAGTTGAGAGGTCAGGTTGCGCGGGAGGAAGATTCATCCGGCAAGATTCTCTTCCGCAGTTTGCAGACTCATGAAACTCGCGCCCAGGCGCCGCGCCAGTGTTCGCGTTTCAGAGTCGGAGTTAAATGCCTTTTGCGTGTTAACTACGACCGAGGTCACATGAGCCTTCTTAAGCTCCGCCCCAAGTCGAGTAACTTCTCTTTCGATGACTAATCCCCGCTGCGCTCTATCGTCGTTGCCTTGCGCACTCAGCGGCACATTGCCGGCACCGTCAGTGAAGAGCGCGAGCACGATCTCGCCGTAACTGCCTTCTGAACGTCTCGCTACCTGTAAGGAACGCACGAGCGCCGCTGACAATGGTGTCGCGCCGCCAATGCCGAGCGAGTCAAGCGCACGACGCGCGCGCAAAATGCTCCGCGAAGGTGGCAAGACAAGTTCGGCTGACGTTCCCCGAAACGCGATCAGCGCGACGCTGTCGCGTTTGATGTACGACTCTCTTAGTAGACTAAGCACTGCACCTTTGGCCTGGCTGATTCGGTTCAAAGCCATGCTGCCCGATGTGTCGATCGCGAAGATGAACAGCCTGCCGCTCTTCTGCTTCAGCTGCTTGAACCGCAGAGAGTGGAACGGCACGATCAGCGGTCGTGCTTTTTCGCCTTCTGTTCGTCCACCGCCCGCCGCTGCGCGTAACGTTGCGTCTACCGCAATTCGTTCACCCTGGGTACGCGAGTTTACAGCACGCACGTACCGGCCGCGTTGACTATCGCCCTCCCAATGACCTGCGCGCCGTCCTGGCGTTTGGTTAGTTTGGCGAGGACGGGCTGGCGGGCGGTCAACGCGATCGCGAACCAGCGGAGTAACCAAGGCTGTTGCAATGATCGGCGCTGATATGACCCTTGAAGCTTCTACTGTCCCTGTTCCTGATGGACTGGCCGAGCGAGACAGACCGCGCGTCGGAGCCTTACCTGTTTCTTCGAGGCCTCTCGTCGCAGTGTTGCCGTTTGTTCCTCCTGCGCCTTTGTCACCCAAGCTTCCCTTAATCGTGTTCGATCCGAATACCCGATCCAGTGCTTGCTGAATCTGCTCGCTGCCCGCAGTTTCCTCAAGCGGATCAGCGCGCAATCGATGACGCAAGGCCATTCCTGCAACGCATCGCACATCGTCAGTGGTAACAGATCGTCGTCCTTCAAGTGCTGCGAGCGCCCGCGACGCCCGCGAGATCGTCAACTCACCGCGATGTCCGTCAATTCTCAACTCCGAACAGAGTTGAGCGACCTTTAGCAAGACCGGACGAGTGAGATTTACAGAGGCGACGTTCTTTTGTGCGCTGGCGATCTTTTTCTGCAGCTTCTTTTGGTCTTTCTCTTGTTGGGCAATAAACGAAGCTGGATCTCGATCGAATGCCTCACGCCGTTCGACAATCTCCACGCGCGTGGCGAGGTCGTTTTCCGTTTGCACCTCAACGAGCAAACCAAAACGATCCAGTAACTGCGGTCTCAGTTCTCCTTCTTCAGGGTTTCCCGAGCCGATCAGGACGAAGCGCGCCGGGTGCTCCGCCGAAATGCTCTCTCGCTCGACCTTGTTGCGCCCCGTAACGGCGACATCCAGTAGCAGGTCAACAAGATGATCTTCGAGAAGGTTCACTTCATCTATATAGAGAAATCCACGATTCGCGCGGGCGAGCAGCCCCGGCTCAAACCTTTTGTGGCCCTCACGCAGGGCGCTCTCGATGTCGATTGTTCCACACACTCGGTCTTCAGTAGCACCGAGCGGAAGATCAACAACCGTGACGCGAGCCAGTTCGCCTTGAAGTGTTGTACCCGATGCCCGCTTTCGCCCACACTCGTCGCAGAGTCCGGTTTCCCCGAGCGGATCGCAGCGGTAGGGACAGCCTTGTACGACGAACGTTGGCGGGAGCAGTTCTGCAAGTGCGCGGACAGTGGTCGATTTGCCGGTACCGCGTTGTCCCATAATCAACACACCGCCGATGCCGGGATTGATCAGGTTGAGAACCAAAGCAAGTTTCATCTCTTCCTGGCCGACGATGGCCGCGAAAGGATACTCGAGCCGAACGAAGGAAGGTTTAGCGGGAGCCTGCTTTTGAGAAACCTTGCCGCGAGGAATATTTGTGTTCGGATTTTTCATGCTGGGACTTCAATTCTTTTAACTGAAAAGGTTGAAGGCGGCAAGGAAGATCCGTTTTGAGTGCACCAATGTTTGCGGATTGTGGTCGACGGGATTCGCCCGTTCGGCGTGCGACAAAAAGTGTTGACACCGCATTTGATTAGTAATAGAGTCCGCCCCACTCACACGGTTCTTGCCCAGTTTATAAAACCGACTTACCCAGTCTATTATGAGGCCGCCGTCACTCTCAACGGCATCTCCTTAGTCTCCAGCCTGGCTCCGGCCATGTAGGCACCCGGCCTACTTCCCAGCCAGCTTCACGAACACCAGGGCGCAAGCAGGTTTTTCAATTTCACAGCAACAACTGCGATTGCCCCGACAGCAATTCGCGTGTCCCCTTTTCGTTAATATCCCCGGAGGTGAGATCCGAATGACGAAACTTCTAAAGCTTTTCGCGTTTGTCTTGTTCGCGACGGCAATCGCATTGCCAATGTGGATGTCGAGAACCGTCGCAGGTGAATCTGGCGCTGAAGCTCTAACCACAGACATGGACGCCAAGACCCCCAATGACCTGTTCAATGGCTTTGGTGCTCTGGGCACACCGATCGATGAGTGCGTTGCACCGCCGGTTGCGCCAACTGAGCGTGGCAACGGCCGTTTCACCGACAATCAGTTCATCTTCAGCGAGCGCGAAGCCGTGGCGGATGGACTTGGACCCACCTACAACGACGTCGGCTGCGTCGAATGTCACCAATCGGTCGATGTTGGCGCATTCAGCCAGGCAATGGAGTTTAGAGCCGGCCACATTAGTGGCGGCGCATTTGTTGATGCGGCCGGCGGTCAGCTGATTCACGCTCGCGGTACTGATTCGGACATCGTCGAGCACATCAACACCGGCGAAACAGTTAAAGCGTTCCGGATCACCACCAGCACAACAGGCGACGGCTTTGTCGAATGCATCTCGAACACGTCGCTCCAGAACAATGTGGCAGCGCAGCCATTCGCCCAGCGCGGCGTTTTAACTGCGGTGCCTGTTACGGAGGCCAACAACGCGTTGCGCAATGGGCGCTTCGGTTGGAAGTCTCAGCAGGCAAGTCTTCT
>JBDTYQ010000007.1:0-75626 GCA_040005515.1 bacterium | reverse complement strand
AACATCATAGCGGAGCACGCGGCCAGCCTCGATTCCCGGCGCGTGGCTTCTGAAGCCACCCCGTCCGATTTGGAAAAACTATTCGACGAACCGCTTCCGGAGGGTGGCGTCGGTATTGACGAGATCCTGGAGCGCTTCCGTAGCGAGATTGCTCCGCACTCGATGGCGGTTCCGAGTCCGCGCTATTTCGGCCAGTTCAACCCCACTCCCTTGCCCATCGGTGTTTGGGCCGATGCCCTCTGTTCAGCGCTGAATCAGAATGCCGGCGCCTGGCGCAATGGGCCGGCGTCCGCAATGATCGAGGCCCGCGTGATCCGTTGGCTCTGCGAGTTGATCGGCTACGGAGCACAGAGTTTTGGCACGCTCGCAAGTGGCGGTTCCGAAGCCAACCTAATTGCCTTGAAGTGCGCCCGTGACAATGCGGTTGAAGGTGTGGCCCAGCGCGGTGTGCGTGGTGCGCCTGCAGATCTGATCATCTACGCGTCGGAGCAATGTCACTACTCAATCGAGAAGAGCGCTGACATTCTCGGTTTGGGTAGGAACAGTTTGCGCAAGATTGAAACGGACGAGCGCTTTCACATTCGGACGAATGCCCTCCGAGAGGCTATCGAGAGTGATCGGCAAGCCGGACGCATCCCCTGTTGCGTTGTCGGAATAGCCGGAGCGACTTCCACCGGCGTCATTGATCCACTGGATGAGTTGGCTGCGATTGCGCGGGAAACTGGTTGCTGGTTCCATGTGGACGCGGCTTACGGCGGCGTACTGGCATTCTCTGACTCGCATAAGGCAAAGCTCCGCGGTATCGAACTGGCAGACTCGATCACCTTTGATCCGCACAAGTGGATGTTCGTTCCTTTTTCCTGTGGTGCAGTGCTCGTGCGCGAGGGAGGCGGGCCGTTGCGCCGTGCGTTTGATATCAGTCCGGAATATCTCAGCGAAGATCGTGGCGGCGCCGATGTCGCTTTCGACTTTTTTCGGTACGGACAGATGGGCACACGGCGTTTCAGTTCTTTAAAACTATGGATGGCCTGGAAGTTCATGGGAAGAAGTGGCTACGCTAAAGTGATCGAACAACAAATAGAGTTGACGAAGTATCTTGCCGGTCGCCTCGATAAATTGAGTGACTTTCGGCGACTGGCGGAAGTTGAGACTGCAGTGTGCTGCTTCAAGTTTCTTCCCGATTCACATCGGAATGCCGTCGGTCTCGAGCAGGATCGACTACAGCAGCGGCTGCAGCAACGGATCGAGCGGGGTGGCGAGGCATGGTTGACGACCACGGTGTTGCATGGCCGTCGCGCTCTGAGGGTCAACATCAATAGTTTTCTTACGGAGCGGCGACATGTCGACGATCTGTTAGAGTTGCTGGAGCGCGAGAGCAAGGCGGTATGATCAAACGTTGGTTAGACCTGGGCGGAGACACTTTACGTTGCCATTGAGATCGCCTCCCTGGGACAGCGGGCATCTCGCCCGCAGTGAGCACGAAGCGCGAGCATTCCCTGAAGTGTTGAGTGTGGCTCACGCACCTTGTGGCTGAGACGCCCGCGGTCCCAGTAAGGCGTTGAGTTCTGCGTTCCTTGGATTACTACAGCTGATCATAAAAAACTCAAACACATGAATACCAAAATTTTTGCTGACAAAATTTTAAGCGAGCATGTTGCTCTCGTTACGGGGGGAGGCACGGGCATCACTGGAGGCGTCGCACGCGCGCTTGCCGAAGCCGGGGCGCGTGTGGCGCTCGTGAGTCGAAAGCTGGAGCACCTTGAACCGGCGGCAGCGGCAATCAACGCGAATGGCGGCCAGGCGTTCGCGGTCGCCGCTGACGTGCGAATTCCAGAGGAAGTAGAGAAGGCGATTGCAGCGACGGTAGAGCACTTCGGCAAAGTCGATATCGTCGTCAATGGCGCCGCTGGAAACTTTCTGTGCGCCGCGGAAGAACTTTCTCCCAATGGCTTTGGTACCGTCGTAGACATCGATCTCAAAGGGACCTTTAACGTTTGCCGCGCTGCTTTTGCCGAGTTGAAAAGGAATCGCGGTCAGATCTTGAATATCAGCGCCACGCTGCATTACCTCGGCACGCCGATGCAGCTTCATGTGTCAGCAGCGAAAGCCGGCGTTGATGCGCTCACCCGCAACCTTGCAGTCGAGTGGGGCCGTCACGGCATTCGTGTGAACGCGATTGCTCCCGGGCCAATCGGTGATACCGAGGGCATGAAGCGACTTGTGCCTGAACCGATCAAGGAGAAGTTGCGTCAGCGGATCCCGCTCGGTCGTTTCGGTGAGATCGCGGACATCGAGAAGGCCGCCGTGTTCCTTTGTTCAGACGCCTCTAATTACATTAACGGCACCGTACTGGTCGTTGACGGTGGACACTGGTTGGCCGCGAACCCTCTGATCTAGGATCGAAACCAGACCACAACCGCATCGTGGTGTGATCCGAAAGAGATTTTCCATTGATCATTTTTAATTCTCATTACTCATTGGCGTCTTGCTTGAATTCAGAATCGACCTCACCTTGAGTGACCACTCCCGTTAAGCTACAGTTCTAACGCCGCATGCTCGATCTCCAACCAGCATCATTCGAAGATTTTGAAAGCGAAGCGCGACAGGGCAACGTGGTGCCTGTCGTTCGTTCCGTGCTCGCCGATCTGCAGACGCAGGTAGGCGCGTTCATGTCTCTTGCCGGCGATTCGCCGTACGCGTTCCTGCTCGAGTCCGTTGAAGGGGGCGAACGCATCGCGCGCTATTCCTTTCTGGGCGCCGAGCCGGAGATGATCGTACGTGGGCGCGGCGCATGCACCTTTATTGAGCGCGCCGGCAAGACTGAAATGCTTCCCGTCCGCGCCACTGATTGGGTGCGCGACTATTTCCGCGAGCGAGTGCTCGCGCAACGTTCCGGTCTCGCTCCGTTCTGCGGCGGAGCAGTCGGTTATATCGGATACGATGCGGCCTCCTGGTTTGATGCCGGGATCGCCACCGCTGGAAATGGTCTTGCCGAGCCCGATGAGACACAACCGCTGTCAGCGCCAGACGATGCCGTGTGGATGTTCTATCGGAACGTGATCGCATTCGATCGTGCGCGGCAAAGAATGGAAATCGTCTCAATCGTCCTCACTGAAGAAGCGGAGGGAAGCCATGCGCGTCTGCGAGAGTTGTACGACGAGGCAGTTAGAAAGACCGCAGAGGTCGAAGCCAAAGTACTCGCCGGAATCCCTCCCACGGTAAGTGCGAGCTCAAAGTCGAAGAGCAGCAGAAAAGAGCCGAAGTCCAACTGGAGCCGCAGGGGATTCGAAGCTGGAGTGGAGCGAATTCAGGAATACATCGCGTCCGGCGATTGTTATCAGGTCGTTCTCTCGCAGCAGTTCTCAACTAAGTTCAGCGGTGAGCCTTTGAAGATCTATCGTGCGTTGCGATCAGTTAATCCCTCGCCGTACATGTTCTTCCTTCGTCTTGGCGAGGAGTCGGTGATCGGCGCATCACCCGAAATGCTCGTTCGGTGTCGCGGGCAGCGGATGGACTATCGGGCCATTGCTGGAACGAGGAAAAGAGGAGCGACTGAAACCGAAGACTGGCTGCTGGGCGAAGATTTAAGTACCGATGAGAAGGAAATCGCGGAACATACGATGCTCGTTGACCTCGGTCGGAATGATCTCGGACGCGTAGCGGATTACGGCTCGGTGCAAGTTGAGGAGTTGATGGCAATAGAGCGTTATTCCCATGTGCAGCATTTAGTCACGAGCCTCCGCGCGCGTTTGCGCGATGGTCTCGATCGCTTTGACGCACTCGGTTCCTGCTTCCCTGCCGGGACGGTTACCGGCGCTCCGAAGATTCGGGCGATGGAAATCATTCGCGAACTCGAGCCTACCGCGCGCGGTGTCTACGCGGGGGCGGTGCTTTACATGGACTACGCGGAGAATCTTGACTCGTGTATTGCGATTCGCACGATTGTCTTGCGTGACGGCAAGGCTACTGTGCAGGCGGGAGCCGGGATCGTCGCTGACTCCATCGCAGAGCACGAATATTCTGAGACGGTCAACAAGGCGCGCGGAATGTTTCGCGCAATTGAGCTGGCGGGGAAAGGGTTCTAGTGAGAGGCAGTGGGCAGGAAGTAGGAGGCAGAAGTCAGAGCCGGTGGTTGTCTATAGTTGGATCCGAGTTGAATCGAAGCTAGCGCGCCAAGTGGAGTTGTATATTCTGTCCATGAGAAAGACATTTAGGGTCGTCGTCCTTTCGCTAATGTGCGCAGTTTGCATAAGCGCGCAGGAGCCTACGGTCACACCCGAGTCGCCAACTGCACCAAAGAAAGCGAACGCTAGACCGGCAGATGCTCCCGTCGTGCAACCGGAACCGTTTGACGGAGCGTCAGTAGAAAAGATGGCGGCTCATTGCGTGACGCTCGAGACCGGCGAGGGCTCAATCGAAATTGAAATGATGCCTGAATTAGCACCTGAGAGCGTGCGGAACTTTCTTAACCTTGCGGTGACCGGGGCGCTCGACACCACGACGTTCAGTCGCGTGGTGAAAGGCTTTGTGATTCAAGGCGGCAACCTTTCTACTAGTGAGAAGTGGGGCGTGGAACTTTCGAAGCGCGCTGCTCGCAAGTTACCAGATGAGCCCGGCATCGTGAGGCATGTGAGGGGAATTGTTTCCATGGCTCGATCCGATGAACCGAATAGCGCGAGCACACACTTCTTCATTCTTGTCGGCGAGGGTGCTCATTTGAATGGAAAGTTTGCCGCGTTTGGCAAAGTCCGGAAAGGGATTGAGGTCGCCGATACTATCAACCACGCGCCACTCGAAGGAGATAAGCCGGTGAAGCCGGTGCGGATAAACCGCGCCCTCGTTGCGCCGTGCCCAATACTCGATGTCCAAAGTCCAACGTCCATTGTCCAGTGGTCACTGTCCCACGTCCCAAGTCAAACGTGAGGAGATCTAATACTTGAGACTGAAGGCTCAAAGAACAAAGCACCAGGAACAAAGACCAAAAACCAAAACCCAGTCCCAAGACCAATGCTCTTAGTAATCGACAACTACGACTCCTTTACCTATAACCTCGTGCAGTACCTCGGAGAGTTAGGCGAGACTGTTGAGGTGCGCCGTAACGATGAAATAAGCATCGCGGAGATTGAAGCGAAACGACCCGATAGAATTGTGATCTCGCCGGGACCGGGCACTCCCGACGACGCAGGAATTTCGCTTCAGGTGGTCGAACACTTCGCCGGGCGCTTGCCTCTGCTCGGCGTTTGTCTTGGTCATCAGGCCATCGCTCAGGCTTTCGGAGGTATCGTAATCCGCGCGCCAGTGCTGATGCACGGCAAGGCTTCTGCGATCTGTCATGACGGTAAGACAATCTTTGCGGGACTTGACGATCACTTCTCGGCAGGACGTTACCACTCGCTCATCGTAGAAAAATTATCTCTGCCAACTTGCCTCGAAATTTCCGCTTACACGACAGACGATACGATCATGGCGCTGCGACATCGCGAAATGAAAGTAGAGGGTGTACAGTTTCATCCGGAATCAATCCTTACTAACTGTGGCAAGAAACTCCTCGCAAATTTCCTCCGCCTCTAATCCCCTTATGCCTGAGAATGCCTTGCGGCACTACCTTCCTCGCCTTGTGCGTCGCGAAGACCTCAGTCGCGAAGAAGCCGGACTATTGCTGGACGCGTTGTTGCATGAAAATGCCACGGACGCGCAACTCGCCGGTGTCCTCGTGGCATTGACTGCGAAGGGAGAGACTGTTGAGGAACTTGCGGGGATGGCGACGGCATTGCGGCAGCGTGCCATTAAGGTGGACTCCAGACATCGCGTCTTTATCGATACCGCGGGTACGGGATCGAGTCCAGTAAAGACTTTCAATGTCTCAACTGCTGCTGCATTCGTGATTGCCGCGGCCGGGCTTCCGGTCGCCAAGCACGGCAACCGGGCGTCCAGCAGTCGCTCGGGCAGTGCAGACGTCCTCAGCGCGTTAGGCGTCAGGATCGATACGCTTCCTGAAGTTTCCGAACGCTGTCTCAACGAGATCGATATCTGCTTCATGTTTGCGCCCCTCTATCACGGAGCAACCGCGCGGGTCGCGGGAATTCGCCGCGAACTCGGAATTCAGACCTCATTCAATCTCCTCGGTCCACTCAGTAATCCGGCCCGCGCTCCGCGACAAATAATCGGTGTCTGGCGACGAGACCTCGTAACGCGAATGGCAAAAGTCCTGGCGGCGCTAAACATCGATCGTGCCTGGGTAGTTCATGGAGATGACGGGCTTGATGAAATCACCGTGGCGACAAATACGCTCGTGGCAGAAGCCCAGGGCGGCACTGTGAGAACATTCGAGATTGAGCCCAGGACATTCGGACTTTGGCGTGGCAGTCTAGAGCACCTGCGAGGTGGTGACGCTAAGGCGAATGCTCAAATCATTCGCGAAGTCCTCTCTGGAAAACGCGTAGACGAAGCAAGGGCCTTAGTGATTGCCAATGCGGCAGCCGCCCTCTTCGTAGGCGGGCTCAGTGATAGCTTGCTAAGTGCGGCGAAGGCTGCAGCAGACAGCATCGATAGCGGAGCGGCGCTGAAGAAACTGGCACAACTCGTTGACGCAACAAATGCCGTTGGACACCCTTAGCGAAATCCTTGCTCGCAAGACGGAACGTCTCGTTCGTGCCCAGGCTGACCGTCCGTTGAAGTCGTTGCGCGAACAGGCGCTGGCAGTTCGAGCTGACGTCGAACCGCACCGGCTGAATAAAGTTCTGAATCGGAATCAGATAAATATCATTGCCGAGTACAAACGCAAGTCGCCTTCGAAGGGTGTAATCCGCGAGGACATGACTGCATCGGCGATGGCTGGTCTTTACGAAACGGGCGGTGCTGCGGCTATCTCAGTGCTGACCGAGGAGGACTACTTCGCCGGCTCGCTCAATGATCTCCTCTCGGTTCGCACTGCGGTTGAGTGCCCGATTCTGCGCAAAGATTTCGTTGTCAGTGATTATCAAGTCTACGAAACGGCTGTTGCCGGAGCAGATGCTTTGTTACTCATCGTTGCCGCCCTGGCTGACGACGCCCTCGTTCGTTTGCGACGAATTACGGAAGAAGAGCTGGGTCTTGATGCCCTCGTTGAAGTGCACACCGAGAGCGAGATGAAGCGAGCTGTAGCGTCGGGCGCGAGGCTGATCGGCGTTAACAATCGAGACTTGAAAACATTTGAGGTCTCTCTCGATACTTCGGTAAAGCTCGCTGGTTCGGCGTCGCCAAACACTGTCCTTGTCTCTGAGAGTGGGCTTAAGTCAGCAGAAGACTTGCGACGCTTGAATGCGCTTGGTTACAAGGGATTTCTGATCGGTGAGGCGCTAATGCGTGCGGAACGACCTGAGGAGGCCCTGCGGGCGTTGATGGATAAAGAATAGGATCTGTTTTGTGTTCATAAAGATCTGCGGCATCACGAATCTGGAGGACGCGCGACTAGCTGTCGACGCGGGTGCTGACGCTCTTGGCTTCAACTTCTATCCGCCAAGTCCGCGTTATATCGATCCCGGAGCGGCTCGGACAATAATTCAGCAGTTGCCCGGGCATGTGCTCGCGGTCGGCGTTTTTGTGAACGAGAAGGCACCCGAACGCGTCGCTCAGATTGCGGATGAGGCGGGCGTCAAGGCGGTGCAATTGCACGGGGATGAATCGCCGGAATACTGTCGCGCGCTTGAGTTACGTTATGTGATTAAGAGTCTCGCGGTAAGAAAAGACTTCATACCGGAGAGCGCCCTTGATTATCAAGTGAACGCTGTATTGCTGGACGCCTTCGATCCAGAGATGCGGGGTGGCACGGGCAATGTGATTGACTGGTCAGTCGCACGCGCGGTTCGCGACCTTGTACCCCATGTCATGCTTGCCGGCGGACTCTCTCCGGAAAATGTTGAGCAGGCTATCGAGGCTGTTAATCCATACGGAGTCGACGCTTGTAGCGCCCTCGAAAGCAGTGCCGGGAAGAAGGATTTCGTACGCGTACGCAACTTTGTAAAGGCCGCGCGCTTCCCGCTGGGTGCGGTTAAACGTTGACATACACCCGGCGCACGCTATCCTACAAGGAGCCCCAGTTGAATCGATTTCCGAAGAATCGTCTTTCTCCGAATATTCTTCCGCAAGTCAGCCTCCCTCACGTCAAATAAGGTGTACATGAAAGCCATACCGCGGCAGGACAGATCCGCTCGTGCCAACTCACGCGAGCGTGGGCGGGTGCTCATCATCACCGACGAGACCAACGTCACGTATCAGCGCGCGTTGGAAGATGCGGGGCTGGAGGTGGTGGGCGTCAGCGCCGGAGCTGCCGCCCTTGTGTCGCTGCAGCGTGCACGTCCCCAGCTGGTCATTGCTACGCCATCGAAGAAAGGCATGTCGATAACTGAGTTGGCGCGGATGCTCGAACAAATGGAAGACGGCGTTCCGTTATTAGTTGTGGGATCAGAAACCGCTACGTCGTCAACGCGCTACGAAGCTCTTGCGGCCGGAGCGTTTGACTACTTCCAAAACCCGACCGAACTCCCGCTGTTAGTCATCCGTGTTACGCAACTAGTCGCGATTCGCCAGACGATGGAGCGCCTTCGCGCTGAAGCGGACCTGGATTATCTGACTGGCCTGGCGAACCGCCGGCGCTTTCGTGGTGCTCTAAAACGCGAAGTTGAAAGATGGCATCGTTACGGTGTACCGTGCGCACTACTCCAGCTGGACATCGATCACATGAAAGAGATCAACGATCAGTACGGCCATCCGGCCGGCGACCTGGTGATTCGCCACATCGCAAACACGTTGACTGCCGCGTCACGAGACAATGACACCGCGGCGCGATTGGGCGGAGAAGAGTTCGCTTTGTTGCTTTCGGGAATAAGTGCTGAAAAGGCCGCGATGGCAGCCGAACGGTTGCGCGGTATCCTTGCGGAGCAATATGTGGATGGCGTTGGGCACATGAGCGTAAGTATCGGAGTGGCTGCTTGCCCGGAGCATGCGAATTCGGAAAGAACGCTTTATGCGGCAAGCGATAGTGCATTGTACGTTGCCAAGAATCAGGGACGGAATCGTGTGTCCGTCGCGCCATTGTTGCAGGAGAATCTGCCCGGAGTGTGAGCCTCCGTTCGCACTACGCGGGATGATCCACAAATGGATGCTGAACCAATTCTTCCGGACTCGCTTGGCCATTGGGGTCCTTATGGCGGTCGCTTTGTTCCAGAGACGCTGATGGCGCCGTTGGAGGAATTGACCTCCGCTTATTTTGCAGCGCGCGACGATGCTTCTTTCCGGGAAGAATACGAGCAGTTGCTACGGGACTATTCGGGACGACCGACGCCGCTGTTCGAGGCTCGCCGGCTGTCAGAGCATGCGCGAGGCGCTTCGATTTACCTGAAACGCGAAGATCTGTCCCACACCGGTTCGCACAAAATCAATAACGCACTTGGGCAAGTGCTCGTGGCACGCCGCATGGGCAAGCGCCGCGTGATCGCAGAGACCGGCGCCGGCCAGCATGGAGTTGCCACCGCGACGGTCTGCGCTTTGTTCGGCCTCGATTGTGTGATCTACATGGGCGCCGAGGACATGCGCCGCCAGGCGTTGAATGTATTTCGGATGGAGCTGCTAGGTGCGGAGGTACGCACTGTAAACGCCGGAGCGCGCACGCTCAAGGACGCGATCAACGAAGCGCTTCGTGATTGGGTGACGAATGTCTCCGATACTTATTACCTGCTGGGAAGCGCGCTTGGGCCACATCCGTATCCCCTCATGGTGCGAGAATTTCAAAGCGTGATCGGCCGTGAAGCCCGCGATCAAATCCTTGCTCAAACCGGGCGACTGCCGCAGGTGTTGGTTGCTTGTGTCGGTGGCGGGTCCAACTCGATCGGATTGTTTCATCCTTTTCTTAACGACGATCAGGTGAGGATGATCGGTGTCGAGGCTGGAGGAAAGGGAAGTGCGCTCGGTGAGCACGCCGCGCGCTTCAACGAATCTGGAGGCGGACGGCCGGGAGTGCTGCAGGGCACGATGAGTTACGTGCTGCAGGATCAGGCTGGCCAGATTGCCTCTACACATTCGATTTCAGCAGGCCTCGACTATCCTTCAATCGGACCGGAGCACGCTTTTCTCCACGACTCAGGTCGAGTGCAGTATGTGTCGGTATCAGATGCCGAGGCGCTTGAGGCGTTTCAGACACTCTCGAATCTGGAAGGCATTATTCCCGCGCTCGAGTCGGCGCATGCGATTGCCCACGCGATCAAGGTTGCGCGAGAGATGCCGCGAGACGAAGTTGTCATTGTGAATCTTTCCGGCCGTGGCGATAAGGACGTCGATGCAGTTCGAGATGGTGCGGCTTCACGCTCGTAGCCCGACAAGTCTCGCCATTTGATATGAGCCGAATCGCACCAGCGTTTTCGCAACTGAAGCGGGAAGAGAAGCAGGGCCTCATTCCTTTCATCGTCGCCGGTGATCCTGATCTCCAAACGACTGAAGCATTACTGGTGGAACTCTCCGACGCTGGCGCGTCCGTTATTGAATTGGGTGTACCCTTCAGCGACCCAATGGCCGACGGGCCGGTGATTCAGAGGGCTTCCGAACGCGCGTTGCGTCACGGCATTGGGCTCGGTCAGATTTTCGAAACACTCGCAAGAGCACGGCGAAGAGTGACAGTTCCCATCGTCCTATTCAGCTATTACAACCCCTTACTGCAATATGGCCTTGAGCAGCTGGCCGACGACGCGAAAGAGGCAGGAGTTGACGGGGTCCTGGTCACTGACCTTACTCCCGAAGAATCAACTGGGTTGACTTCTGCGTTGCGCGACCGGGACCTCGATCTGATATTTCTCGTTGCGCCTACCTCGACCGACGAACGCTTGAAACTGATTGCTGAAAAAGCATCAGGGTTTATTTACGCAGTATCAAGAGCAGGTGTGACAGGCGTGCAGTCGAATGTGAGCGCGGACGCGGAAAGGCTTGTGGGGCGTGTGCGCCAGTTTTCCAGTCTCCCGGTTGCTGTCGGCTTCGGAATCTCGGATGCAGCACAAGTTGCGCAAACGTGGTCCTACGCCGATGCAGCAGTGGTTGGCTCCGCTATTGTCGCCGAGATCGAGAACTGCGCGGGCATGCCGGACACCGTACAACGTGTTGGTGCATTCACGCGCAACCTGCTACCCAGTTAGAATGTCTGTGTAGCAACCCGCGACCGCTCAGTTGATCTCACACAACGTAAGACTGAATCCATGAGCATCATTGATACAAGAATTTCAGCTATCCAATCGGGCCAACCCATTCTTGTAGTTCTGCACACGCCGCGAGAAAAATGTTGGGGAATGCTCGACGAGATCAGTCCGGCTGGAGTATTCTTGCGCGGTCTCGACTTGAAGGCTTTTGATGACTGGGTGCGAGCGGTTGCTCACGATGAACCGTTCCTGGGCCTGAACGATTTGTTCTTTCCAATGTGGCGCATTGAGCGAATTTCGAGAGATGAAACTTCGGGAGGAGTTCCTTCGCTATGCGAGCAGGTCGAAAAAAGGACGGGGCGCACCGTGCATGAGTTGTTGGGAGTCGATGGTAACGTTAATTGACTGGTCGAAATTGCGCGTGCCTCACCGACCGACAAGCGCAGAGAGGGCTGCCGGAGCGCGCAGATGCCTTAACCTCACCCTCCGATTAAATACTGCTGTTGCAACGATGAAACACTGTTCCATTCTCGCGGTTGATGTGGTATGCTCCGCACCTATTGCTGAGTTTATTCAGATGAAGCGTGAGAAAAGGAGCGGAGAAAGAGATGTATGTTATGGCTGAAGACCGAATGAGTAATTCCGAGCGCGGCAAGGCGATTGAAGCAGCGCTCGCAGGTATTGAAAAGAAGTTTGGCAAAGGCTCGATCATGCGACTCGGCGAGCGTGAGGTGTCAGACATCCCTGCGATCTCCACCACTTCGTTGAGTCTCGACGTAGCCGTGGGCGTTGGCGGTGTTCCACGCGGACGCATTATCGAAATCTATGGACCGGAAAGTTCCGGCAAAACCACTCTCGCTCTGCACATCGTGGCCGAAGCACAAAAGGCCGGCGGTGTGGCAGCCTATATCGACGCCGAGCACGCAATGGATGCGGAATACGCAGGAAAGCTGGGCGTGGAGATCGATCAACTTCTAATCTCCCAGCCGGATTCCGGTGAACAGGCTTTGGAAATCGCGGAAGCCCTCGTTCGCTCCAACGGTGTCGATGTGATTGTCATTGACTCCGTCGCGGCCCTCGTGCCGCGCGCTGAACTTGATGGCGAGATGGGTGATTCGCTGCCTGGCTTGCAGGCCCGTCTGATGTCCCAGGCGCTGCGCAAACTGACGGCGATAGTGTCGCAGTCAAACACGTGCTTCATCTTCATCAACCAAATTCGCGAGAAGATCGGCGTGATGTTTGGCAGTCCCGAAACGACCAGTGGTGGCCGCGCGCTCAAGTTTTACGCTTCTCTCCGTCTCGACATTCGCCGCATCGGGGCGATCAAGGATGGCGATCGGGTCGTTGGCAATCGCACCAAGGTTAAGGTTGTGAAGAACAAGGTGGCGCCGCCTTTTCGCGAATGTGAGTTTGATATCATGTACGGAGAAGGCATCTCGCGAGAAGGCGACGTGCTCGACCTGGGCGCGGCACAACGTGTTGTGGAAAAAAGTGGCGCGTGGTTTTCTTACAAGGGAGATCGGTTGGGACAGGGCCGGGAAAATTCCAAGCAGGCACTGAAAGAGAATCCGGAACTTCTGAAGCGGATCGAAAATGAAGTGAAGGTGAAACTCGGTATGAGAGTGCGCGAGGAAAAGCCGGAGCCGGCACCCAACGCTAAAGCCGCGACAGCCGACAAGAAGTAAACAAAGTCCGATCAAAATGAGCGCCCGGTGCTTGGAGGCAAACTCATGTGCCCCTTCACAGGGCGCTTATTCTTGCTTTACAGCCCTTCGTTCTGCACGGATAATCCGCCGCGTCAGATAAATGATAAGCAATATCGAGCACTCGTACTGATCCGATCTAATGCGCGAATCAATTCTGATCAAAGGTGGAACAATCGTCACGATGGACGCCAATGACTCCATTGTGCGCGGTGACCTGCTTATCAGGGACGGACGAATCGAGTCGCTCGGTCGCATTGACGAATCAGAGCCCGCGCAGATTGTGATCGATGCTCTCGGCGGGGTTGTCCTACCGGGCTTTATTCAAACTCATATCCATCTTTGCCAGACGCTTTTCCGAGGAGCCGCTGATGACCTCGCACTGATTGACTGGCTAAAGAAACGCGTGTGGCCCATGGAAGCAGCACACAATGCGGAATCGGTTGGTGCCTCAGCGCGGCTTGGTATCGCTGAACTGATCAAGGGTGGCACCACCTGCGCTTTGACAATGGAGACTGTTAATCACACCGCTGAGGTCTTCAAGGCCGTCGAGGAAACCGGCTTTAGGGCAACAGTAGGTAAGTGCATGATGGACAAAGGCGAGGGAGTGCCCGCCGAGCTGGATGAGAATACCGCTGAGTCGATCGCGGAATCCCTTTCACTTCTTGCTCGGTGGCATGGTAAAGGCGACGGTCGTATCCGTTACTGTTTCGCTCCGCGCTTTGCCGTCAGTTGCACTCCCGAACTACTCGCTTCCGTGGCCCGCCTGGCGCGGGAGCATGGCGTGATGATTCACACTCATGCTTCGGAGAATCGGACTGAATGCGCGTTAGTCGAGCGCGATAGCGGCATGCGCAACATCACCTATCTTGACTCAATGGGCTTGACCGGCAGGGACGTCGCGCTTGCGCATTGCGTCCACGTCGATGACAGTGAAATCGAAATCCTCAGGCGCACGGGTAGCCATGTAGTTCATTGCCCTTCGTCGAACATGAAACTCGGTTCGGGTATCGCTCCGATTCGAACGATGCTCGAAGCGGGTGTTTCTGTTTCGCTGGGTGCCGATGGCGCCGCCTGCAACAACCGCCTCGATATGTTCACGGAAATGCGCACGGCCGCCTTGTTACAAAAGGCAGTACACGGACCCCAGGTGCTGCCAGCAAAGCGAGCTCTGCGGATGGCGACGAGCGATGGCGCGAAGGCGATGGGTCTGGATATGGAAATCGGAAGTTTGGAGAAAGGGAAGCGCGCCGATCTTATAGTTGTCAGCCTCAAGGCGCTTCACACAGCGCCTCCGACGGCCGAATTGATGTCGGCAATCGTGTATTCCGCGCAACCGGAGGACGTGCAAACAGTAATCATCGACGGTCGCATGGTTATGAGCGAGCGGAGGTTACTGACAATTGACGAAAGCCAGGTAATCCAGAACGCAAATTGCGAGGCACGGCTCCTCTTCAATCGAGCAAGACTCGACAAGGCAAGCAACTAGCTCTGATTTGATAGCAGTAAATTTAAATTGGATTTATTGAGCCTAAAAATGGCTGTGCCAGCTCGAAGGTAGCGACTGCGGGGGGCGCGATCGGCGGCCGAGCTGGCACTGGCGGGCACTGTCAATTTGAATCAGATGGATCGTCTTTCAACTGGATGGCGTTTGGGCGCCAACCCCACCTTCAACGCTGTGGATTATACACCTCTCCGGGAATCCGTCAACGACTTTTGTAACTAATTCGACAAATAATATGCGCGGCGTGCGAAGTTGACGTTGTTTTGCTAACTCCCTATACTACGCGCTCTTTACCCACCTGCGGCCAGGTAGCTCAGTTGGTAGAGCGCGGCCCTGAAAAGGCCGGCGTCGGCGGTTCGAATCCGTCCCTGGCCACCAATCTTCAATAACTTAAAATAGCCAAGAGAGAAGGCTAATTTCGCCGTCCACATATCGAGCGCGAACTAGTTCTCGGTTGGAGCCAATCTGTTGACCGCAAATTCCACGTGGCGGAGAATTACTGGTGAACACCCGTACAGTCCTCCAAAATTCCTTAAACCTTCCTCAAAGTTCCTAACCACGATAGGCGGCACCCAATGCGCATTTATGAGTTTGGTGCGTTCCGGGTCGACCCGACGCAAGCGCCTTTTGGTGCGCAACGGTGATCAGGTGCGTCTACCCGCGAAAGCTTTCGAGATCCTTGCTCTCGTTCGACAGCCTGCGGGAAGACCAGCGCTCAAGGACTTGATGCACCGCGTTGGCCTCACCTGACAGTGACAGTCCTTTAATAACCCTACCTTTGCCAGTAGCGATTGATTTTCTCGGGGAGCATCTGAAAGGGTACGTATTCAGCGTTGCGTCCAGCGCGTCGCATTTCCTCTACCATACGTAAGGCGCCATCCGCATTTCTCGTGTGGACCAATATCGTCGAAGCCCGCTGCCTCTGTGGATTTGTTGCCAGCCACAGGGCTATTGCGTAACCGGTCTGTTCATCATCGGCGATTTGTGAGCCGTAGTGCTCCGGAAGCAGATCGTGGTCGAGAAAGATGGCATCGTACGTGTGTTCACTAAGCAGGCTCCGGGCTTGCTCTACGTTGTGGGCCATGTGTAGATGATCACCTTTGAAGCGAGCGGCGAACCACCGGTGACGTCGCGTGTCATCGTCGAGGAGAAAAACACGAATCGGAGAGCGTTCTGCACGAGTATTATTAAGGCCTAGCTTGTTGAGCACCGAATCTAACAAACGCATCTGGATCTGATCTACCTCCGAGTTCCTTGGAATATCGTAGCTTTATCACAATGTTTGAGGGCCTGGTGGGACTAATATATATCATCGTGAGGAACCGAGACACTCAAGGGCCTTCGCAATGCGACTTTCAACAATCTTGGGCGCTTGTGCTAACTCAAGCAAAAACACTTCGCGAGATGACTCGTTGCGTTCCACATTCCCAATGTTATAATCCGATGCAATCACCAGACGAAGCAGCTAAGTGATCGCAAGTCGCAATTGTTCATGCCTTCTGAAAGTTCCAGCAAACAGGTAACGAAGATAGACGAGTCGGATCAAACTCCTGTTTGCCCGAGTTGCTTTGGCACGGGAGTCGAGATAGTTCCCGGCAAGGGTGCTCGCTCCTGCACAGAGTGTCGACCGACGAGCGGGAATCAGCTCCTGTCCGCTGCTCGTATTCCTTTGCGCTTTCGCGACTGCTCTTTTCACAATTACTACCCGAAGAATGATTCGCAGTATTTTGCTCATCACTTCGCCAGCAAACTTGTTTCTGAATATCCGGCGTTAGATTCGGGACTGCTTTTTATGGGCCCAGTTGGTGTAGGCAAAACGCATCTGGCGGCCGCGATCCTGCTGGGTCTGGTAAATCGCGGAGTGCGCTGTTTGTTCTACGAGTCGGGGACTCTGCTGAAGGGCATTCAGGACTCGTACAACCCGATCTCCAAAACATCGGAGCTGCGGGTCCTGGCACCCGTCTATCAGGCAGAGGTACTCGTGCTCGATGAACTCGGCGCGACTGTTCCGACTGATTGGGTGCGGGACACTCTCTACCAAATAATCAACACGCGCTACAACGATAAGAAGCTCACGATCTTCACCACGAACTATGCCGACGATGCTCCAGTTGAACGCGTGGAGGATCCCGATGCGTTGGAAGCTCGCGGCTCGACGAGAAAGGCCGGCAGGGCCCGGTCGCGAGACTTAACGACCCTGGAAGAACGCGTCGGCCTACCGCTCAGAAGTCGTCTCTACGAAATGTGCACCAAGGTTGTGATTAAGGGTGAGGACTATCGCAAGAGCCTCGATAGGCGTCGCTGAAATCCTCTCAATCCGAATACCCGTCAATATCAAGAGACCAGTAGATCAGCCGAACTCGCTGCCGCCAGCGTTCAGTAT
Source organism: bacterium (assembly GCA_040005515.1). Lineage (GTDB taxonomy): Bacteria > Acidobacteriota > Blastocatellia > Pyrinomonadales > Pyrinomonadaceae > PSRF01. The sequence goes on along the minus strand of JBDTYQ010000007.1, from coordinate 58,877 downwards.
TCAGCTTAACTTGTAAGTTTGCGTTTCAAAACCCGACCAAGGCACCACTCAGTATTCGGTGTGTTCCTGTGGTCACTCCCGGTTATGTATAATGCTTTGCCGCCATTCCATTCGCGCCGCATTGATTAGGCTCAGCTGACCACAGATGCCCAAACGCACTGATATCCACAAGATTCTCATCATTGGCTCGGGTCCGATTGTCATTGGGCAGGGTTGTGAGTTTGACTACTCCGGCACGCAGGCTTGCAAAGCACTCCGTCAGGAGGGCTACACGGTGGTACTGGTCAATTCCAATCCGGCAACGATCATGACTGACCCTGAAACCGCGGACGTTACTTACATCGAACCTCTTACAGTGGATGCGGTTGCCGCGATCATCAGGCGCGAACGTCCCGACGCGTTGCTACCTACTGTTGGTGGACAAACCGCCCTGAATCTCGCCATCGCGCTTTCCGACGCCGGGGTGCTCGACCAATTTCAAGTCGAAATGATCGGCGCAAAGAAAGAGGCGGTCAAAATCGCCGAAGATAGACGACTGTTCAAGCAGGCGATGGATGAAGTCGGTTTGCCGATGCCTCTCGGTGGTTTCGCGCGCTCCTGGGATGACGCTCAAGAGATCGTCACGACAACAGGATATCCAGCCATCATTCGTCCTTCGTTCACGCTCGGTGGCAGCGGCGGCGGCATTGCCTACAACCCGGAGGAATTTGAAGAGATCGTCCGCGCCGGACTAGCCGCTTCGCCGATGCATGAGGTTCTGATTGAAGAATCGATTCTCGGTTGGAAAGAATTTGAGCTCGAAGTGATGCGCGACCTCGCTGACAACGTCGTAATCATTTGCTCGATCGAGAACTTCGATCCGATGGGGGTGCATACCGGAGACTCGATCACCGTGGCGCCGGCCCAGACTCTCACGGATGTGGAATACCAAAAGCTTCGCGACATGTCGATTACCGTAATTCGCAAAGTCGGCGTTGATACCGGCGGATCGAATATTCAGTTTGCGGTCAATCCAGAAGACGGCGCAATTCGAATCATCGAGATGAACCCGCGCGTTTCGCGCTCTTCGGCGCTTGCTTCGAAAGCGACCGGATTTCCCATCGCCAAGATCGCGGCTAAGTTGGCAGTCGGTTACACGCTCGACGAAATTCCCAATGACATCACGAAGAAGACGCCCGCGTCGTTCGAACCTACGATTGACTATGTCGTCGCTAAGATTCCCAAGTGGGAGTTTGAAAAGTTCCGCGAAGCCGAGGACGTGCTGGGCACGCAAATGAAATCCGTCGGCGAAGTAATGGCGATTGGGCGCACCTTTAAGGAAGCCCTGTTCAAGGGGCTTCGCTCGCTTGAGGCCGTTAAGCCATTGCGGCTCGAAGATGTGCCCGACCATGAGTTGCAGCGGAAACTTGCCCGACCAAACTCGCAACGCTTTTCCTATATCACCTATGCGCTGCAACACGACGTCCCGATCGCGGAGATCTATCGCCTTTCCAAGATCGATCCCTGGTTCCTCGAGCAACTGCAGGACGTGATGGAGATCCAACGCGAGGTGGAAGGCCGGAAGCTCGAGGACATTTCCACGGAACTCCTCCGCACTTTTAAAGAAGCCGCTCTCTCCGACAGGCGACTCGCTTACTTGACTGACAGAACTGAAGACGAAGTGCGCGCTTATCGCAAGCGCATGGGTGTTGTTCCCGTTTACAAACGCGTCGATACCTGCGGCGCGGAGTTTGAGTCGTACACGCCTTACCTTTATTCAACCTACGAATCGGAAGACGAGTCAGCGCCTACCAACAGACGCAAGATCATGATCCTCGGTTCGGGTCCAAACCGTATCGGTCAGGGAATTGAGTTTGACTACTGCTGTTGCCATGCGTCGTTTGCCCTGCGCGATGCAGGCTTCGAAACGATCATGGTCAACTGTAATCCGGAGACCGTGTCGACTGACTACGACACATCCGATCGTCTTTACTTCGAGCCCCTCACCTTCGAAGACGTGATGAACATAGTCGATGTCGAGAAGCCCGAAGGTGTGATTGTGCAGTTTGGCGGGCAGACCCCGCTGAATCTGGCGATGCGTTTGCATGAGGCTGGCGTGCCGATCATCGGCACTACTGCGGAATCAATCGATCTGGCGGAAGATCGAAAGCGTTTTGGTTCGCTCTTGCGAGATCTGGGCATACCGCAACCCGAGAGCGGCATGGCAGCCACCGGTGAAGAAGCGAAAAAGATCGCCGCGCAGATTGGCTATCCGGTACTGGTGCGGCCCAGTTATGTACTCGGCGGTCGTGCAATGGCGATCGTGTATGACGAGGAGAGTCTCGACGACTACGTGCGAAACGCCGTGGGGTTTACTCCGGATCGTCCAGTAATGATTGATAAGTTCCTCGAGCAGGCTGCCGAGTTTGACGTGGATGCCTTGGCTGATGAAACCACGTGTGTCATCGCAGGAATTCAGGAACACATCGAAGAGGCAGGCATTCACTCGGGCGATTCCTCATGTGTCCTTCCTCCAGTCCGCATCGATCCTGAGCACATCGAAACGATGCGTCACTACACACGCACGCTCGCTACGGCGCTGTCCGTTCGAGGCCTCATGAACATTCAGTTCGCGATCAAGGATCACCGCGTTTATGTGATCGAAGTAAATCCGCGTGCTTCCCGTACTATTCCGTTTGTTTCCAAGGCGACTGGGATTCCGCTGGCGAGCATCGCTGCTCTCGTGATGGCGGGAAAGCCACTGGCCGAGTTTGCTTTACCTGAGAACCTGACCGTCAGCCGCTTCTTCATTAAGTCTCCAGTCTTCCCATTCGCAAAGTTTCCTGGGGTTGATCCGATTCTTGGTCCGGAAATGCATTCGACCGGAGAGGTCATGGGTATCGGCGAAACGTTTGGTGAAGCCTATGCTAAAGCAATGATGGGCGCGGGGCTCACTCTGCCGCGAAAGGGGACTGCGTTTCTCAGCGTCAATGATGCCGATAAAGGACAGGCTGTGATCCTCGCGCGCAAGTTGGTGCGCTTGGGATTCGATGTTATTGCCACACTTGGTACTGCAGAACGTCTGCGCGAAGTAGGTTTGAATGTCTCGAACGTTTTCAAGGTCAACGAAGGCCGTCCCAATATCGTGGACTACATCAAGCGCGGTGATGTTGCCTTGATCATCAACACGCCGTTGGGTCGGGCTTCGCATTTTGATGAGCAGGCGATTCGGCGCGCAGCTTTGCAGTACAACGTCCCCTGTGTGACGACGATGACGGGTGCCCAGGCGATCGTCGAAGCCCTCGGGTCGCAAACTGACAACGCGACATTCAGCGTCCGCTCATTGCAGGAGCTTCACGCAGTCAGTGCTCCGGTCGCGCAGTCTCGATAGAGCTCAAAACAAAATCGATCCTCTGGGGGGTTCCCTTGCAAGCCAACAGTAAAGAAACGATTGCCGCAATTTTGGACGACTGCCGCACGATCGCAGTCGTGGGTCTTTCCTCAAGTACAAGCCGGGCATCCCACAGCGTTGCTGCGTACATGAGGCGCCACGGGTACAACGTCATTCCTGTTAATCCCAATGAGACGGAAGTGTTCGGCAGCAAGTCCTATCCCTCTCTGGCTGAGGTTCCGCAAAAAGTTGATCTTGTCGATATCTTTCGGCGCTCTGACGAAGCTGGCGTTGCAGTTGATGCAGCCATTGCCGTAGGAGCGAAAGCAGTCTGGCTGCAGGAAGGTGTCATTGATGAAGCTGCAGCCCAGCGTGCACTTGATGCGGGACTCCTCGTTGTGATGGATCGATGTTGGCTGAAAGAGCATGCGAGAAGGTAAGTGCGGGGCAGGAAGCAGGAGCAGAGCTAGATGCCGACACTGATTCGAGCAGTAGTGATCACAGTCAGCGATGCGTGCTCACGCGGTGAACGTAAAGACGAATCCGGCGAGACGCTCGTGCAACTGCTCAAAGAAGCTGGCGCCGAAATTGTCGCAGCGAAGATTGTCTCCGATGATCTTGTGCCGCTCGCCGATACTCTCAGGAACTTTGCCGACCGCGCTGAAGTAAATCTAATTATCACGACGGGCGGCACGGGGTTCGGGCCTCGCGATAACACGCCCGAGGCAACGCTACAGGTGATCGAACGCGCGGCACCCGGCCTTTCGGAAGCGATGCGCATGGAAACTTTGAAGCACACTCCGATGGCAATGATCTCGCGAGGCGTGTGCGGCATCCGCTGCGGCACGCTGATAATCAATCTGCCCGGTTCACCCAAGGGTGTGTGTGAGAGTTTTGCTGTGATTGAGAATGTGCTCGGGCATGCAGTTTCTCTCCTTGCAGGTAGGGCTGGCGGAGATTTGCACTGATAGTCTCCGATACGGATTGATTCAGTCCCGTTAGGGACGAATGTTTATAGTCAAGAGCTCTAAGAACTACTAAACTCCTCCGAGCAAACCTTCCGAGTGCACGCGATGTCTGTGAACTACTTGTTACCGAGTGAGGTCTCTAAAACTCTTCGTTGACATTGATCATTGCGACGCATAAGATTTTCGCGATCGATAACTCTTGAATGGTTGATGTACTGGGAGCGTGATGCTACTCCAAGCGATTACGACGACAAACATCGGCAGCCCAATCACGGCTTACTGGCCGGTGATGATTTTTTTCGTCGTGGCGATAGCCTTTCCCGTTCTTCCCATTGTCCTCGGGCGGTTTCTTCGCCCCATCAACTACGGCAAGGACAAGATGCGGCCTTACGAGTGTGGCATCGATCCGCAGACCGAAGCGCACGATCGGTTTACGGTTCGCTATTACATTGTCGCGATGCTCTTCTTGATCTTCGATGTGGAAACGATCTTCCTCCTGCCCTGGGCCATTATTTTCATGGGGAATGATTTCTCCTTCACCAAGTTTGCCCTCGTTGAAATGTTTGTCTTCATCGGCATCCTGGTTGTTGGTTACTACTACGCCTGGCGCAAAGGCGCGCTGGAATGGGCGTGACCAAGGGATGAGGGCGGAGGGAGGAGGGTTTGCAGGAGCTCGATGAGACGCTTTACTGGCTTGAGCTTCTAGCTGACGCGAAGATACTTCCCGACTCGACTTCAACCTCTCGAACAACGGACAAATGAATTGATCGCGATGTTTGTTAGCATGGCAAAAGGAGTGAAACAGAAGAAGGCGGGCGTTATCATCCCTCATCCCTCCGCCCTCATCCCTTAACGTTATGGCTGAACATCAAGAAGGCTTTGTTCTCACTACAGTCGATTCGATTATGAACTCGGTGCGTCGCACCGTGGGCGCCAAGGCCATGGACCTCAGCGCTCCTGTCGTGAACTGGGCGCGGAAGTCGGCGCTTTGGCCCATGACATTCGGGCTCGCGTGTTGTGCGATCGAAATGATTGCGACCGGCGCCGGGCGCTTCGATATCGATCGCTTCGGTGCTGGCGTTTTTCGTCCCAGCCCGCGCCAAAGTGACCTGATCATTATCGCCGGCACGGTCACTCTAAAAATGGGCCCGGTCGTACGCCGCGTTTATGAACAGATGCCCGAGCCAAAGTGGGCCATTGCCATGGGCGCCTGCGCTTCCACAGGTGGGCCGTTTGATTCTTACTCAACGATGCAGGGAGTCGATCGCTGCATTCCCGTAGATGTTTATATCCCGGGATGCCCGCCGCGGCCCGAAGCGCTCCTCTACGGTCTTATGCGTTTGCAGGACATCATCATGCGCGAGTCGCCGTCGGCTTATATTTTTGACTCAGACGGGTCCGTGCATCGTCAGCGCTCGCTCGAGGGTGATGACGAGGTGCCCGAGACTTCCGAGTCCCAGCGGAGTATCATTGCCCCCTCAAGTTTGTAAGCCCCGCTGGTGTTCCAGTCACACTCAGCATACAGTTGCTTCTCCAGCCCCTCGAATTTACCCTTGGCAAATACTAATCGGCGCCGTTCAGGCCGTTTTTACGGAGGAATCACAAAATGAGATCAGGTTCTACAAAGAATTTAACGCTCGTATTCGTGACGATTGTCGCTTTGCTTTCGTCGTCAGTAATAGCAGGTGCTCAGACGAAACCGCGTATGAGGCGCAGCACGCGAAGAACCACAACCACACGGGTTGTGCCAGTCGGAACAAGCCTGAAGATCCGCCTGGAGAATTCTCTCTCCAGCAAAGACTCGCGCGTCGGCGACAGCTTTACCGCAATTGTCGCGGATCCGAACGCCTACGATGGCGGTACCGTGCGTGGTCATATCAGCTCGATTCAGAAGTCAGGCAAGATCAAAGGCCGAACCGCGATGAACCTCGCATTCGATTCGATTGAATTAACAACCGGACGCAGAGGAACGCTGCACGGTTATGTCACAAAGGTCTACGGCAACGACGCTGGCCGAGCTGACAACGAAGGCGGCGTGGAATCAGGTAGTCGCACAAACCAAACGGTCAAGCGCGCTGGAATCGGCGCCGCGGCCGGGGGGATCATTGGCGCGATTGCGGGCGGCGGCAAAGGCGCCGCCATCGGCTTGATCCTCGGCGGCGCGGGCGGTGCAGGTTCCCTGGCGATCAAAGGCAGCAAGGAATTGAAGCTGGACGCCGGTACCGAATTGCTTGTGAAAGTAACGCAGTAGCCGGGATAAGGACTTTCACGTCGCGGGATTAAACCGGGTTCACGACGTCTAGACATTAGGGCGCAGAGGTAGGACTCTCGGCGTAAAGAGATTTGGCTCTTTGCGTGGAACGTTCTCTTTGCGCCTTTTTGTTTCTTGTTCTTCACCAATAATTCCAGGGAAGCAATTCCGCCTCCAGCCCGTCTAACCAGAGATGTGACGAGTTGGAGGAATCATGGAGCTGCGCGCTGTAATGGCCGAACCGATAATTGACGAGCGCGTAATCAAAGCCTGCCAGCAAGGTGACCGGGAGGCATTTCGTCTGCTCTTCGAAGCTTATAAAGACAAAGTCTTCTCGATCGCTGTCTATTCTTTGGGAGGCAACCAGACAGCAGCCGGCGACGTTACCCAGCAGATCTTTCTGAAGTTAATGACCACGATTAGTCAGTTCCGCGGAAAGTCTCAGTTCACCACCTGGCTTTATCGTCTGGTTGCGAATGCCTGTATCGACGAACAGCGGAAAGGGAAGCGACTCCTTGCCTTCGGAGAGAGCACCCCGGTGAGCCGGATTGAAGACCGCAGACCGCAGGAGATGAATTACGCCCGTGTCGAGCGGGCGGACTCTGTGAAAGCGGCGATCGCTGAACTGAAACCAAAGTATCAGTTGGCAATCCTGCTCAAGTACATGGAGGACCTTTCATACGAGGAAATTGCGACAGTGCTTGGTTGCTCGAAGGGTACAGTCGCTTCACGTTTGAATCGGGGGCACAAAGAGTTGGCAAGGCGATTGTCGCATCTTCGGGAAGAAGTTGTCTTGGGAGAGTAGAAAGATGTTTTCTAAGCATGTGAGTGAGGAGTTGTCGGCGTATTGCCATGAAGAGGTGACGCCGGCAGAGTCGCGAGTGATCGCCGAACATCTGCTTGCATGCCACAGTTGCCGCGCAGAGTTTGAAGAGATCAAGCTCGGAGTGAAATTCGCTGAACGGCTGCCGAAACTTCAAGCTCCCGATTCGCTTTGGAGCAAGTTGGAGTTGCAACTCGATAGAGAGAACGGCCGACCGCGGTTAGTTGGCACGCGTTCGCGTAAGGTCTCTTTTGTCTACACGCATCCTGTAGCGGCGGCGCTTGCTGCAGTGCTGGTAATCGTTGTTGGTGTCGCTGCGTTCCGGGTCATCACTAAGGAAACCAGAGGCTCGTGGGAAGTTGCTCGACTTGGCGGAGCGCCCAGAATTGGCCGCGAACAGATTGGCCAAACTGGCAGGTTGGCGGTGGGACAGTGGTTGGAAACTGATGGTAGTTCCCGAGCGCGGATCAACGTGGCTTCGATCGGCCAGGTGGAGATCGATCCAAACACCCGTATTCGTCTGGTTCTGACACAACCAACAGAACACCGCCTTGAACTCGCGCGTGGACGCATGAGTGCGCACATTTGGGCGCCGCCGCGACTATTCTTCGTCGATACCCCGTCTGCTGTTGCCGCGGACCTTGGATGCGCGTACACGCTGGAGGTCGACGATGAAGGCGCGAGTTTGCTTCACGTAACCTCAGGTTGGGTGGCGCTGCAGTTGAAAGATCGGGAATCCGTGGTTCCCGCGGGCGCGGCTTGCGCAACCCGACCAGGCATTGGTCCGGGTACACCTTACTTTGAAGATTCCTCGGCCCTCTTTCGTCAGGCGCTGGCTAAGGTGGACTTTGAACTAAACGCTCTAGGGTGGTCGAAAGTCCCGCCGCTGGATGTTGTTCTTGGTGAGGCACGTAGTCGAGACACCCTCACGCTTTGGAATCTGCTCTACCGCGTTGACGGCGTCGATCGCGTGCACGTGTTCGACCGTCTCGCGGTACTGGCTCCGCCCCCGGCTGGTGTAACGCGTGAAGGGGTTTTGCAACTCGATGAAAAGATGCTGCACCTATGGAAGGGGTACTTAGAGAACAGCTGGAGCAACCAGGCACTACAAGAGCAGAAGGCCGTGGGCGGAGGACAGTAGGCGGAAGGAAGAAAGCAGAAATTGGAAGGCAGTGGGCAGAAAGCAGAAGGTACGAGAAGGAAGCAGGAGTGAATATGACAATCCAATCGCTTCAGCCAATTGGTCGCAGGAGTTTTCTCAGGCACGCCTCCGTGTTTGCGTTGGCGGTGCCTCTGGTTGAGCTTGGCGCGTTGAGTCTGCTGGGTTGTGGACGGCAAGTGCAATCTGCCGTTCAGGCGCCGAAGCAGCCCAGTATGGAAAAAGCGTCGGCTAGAATTACGTTGGTGTCTGACAAGGAACCGGGCGAGCCTCTGATCGTCTCGGGAACTATCTATGCGCCCGACGGTCACACACCGCTCGAAGGAATCAGTCTCTATGTCTATCAGACAGACGCGACGGGAATTTATTCAACCTCCGGTGTTGCAGGCAGCAACCGCAATACACGGATCCACGGCTTGATTACGACAGGCCCCGATGGTCGTTATGAGTTCCGTACAATCAGACCCGGCGCTTATCCCGGTAGGCAAATCGCCTCGCACATTCACGCGTATGTTTCCGGGGCCGGCTATCCCGAGTACTGGATTGACGAATATGTTTTTGCCAGTGATTCGCTTCTCGGCGAAGACGTGAAGCAAAAGTTTCAAGGCTTAGCTAATTTTTCTCCAGTGCTGAATCTTACGCGCGGAACCGATGGTGTGTGGCGTGGCGTTCGCGATATCAAGGTCGAACGTTGCACCAACAACTGCACGAAGAGTTAGTGTTCAGCTTTGGTATATTGGCGCTGCATTTATCTGGTAGGAATCGGCGGAGGGCGCAAGGGTGACAAAGGTGATGAAGGTCCTGAAGTGGTTGGTGGTGGTTGTTCTCGTTGTTCTGCTCGGGTTGCAGTTCTCCAGACCCGCTAAAACAAATCCGGCCGTGGACCAGTCAAAGACGATAGTGTCCAAACTTCAGGTGACGCCACAGGTCGCCGCGATTCTCGATCGTTCGTGCCAGGACTGTCATGGAAACGCAACGCGCTGGCCGTGGTATAGCAACGTGGCTCCCGTCTCGTGGACAGTGATCGATCATGTGAATGAAGGTCGCCGACACCTGAACTTTTCGGAGTGGGGAAACTACGACAAGCGCCAAACGGATAAGAAGCTGGAGCAAATGTGCGAACAGGTTAGGGACGGAGAGATGCCCATCCAGTCGTATACCTGGATCCACCGAAGCGCAAAGCTGAGTCCTGAAGATGTGGAGACGATTTGCGACTGGACACAAGTGGAGGCAGCGCGGCTCGCAGCGCAATAGGCGGACCCGGATGACTCTTAAAGATTTTCCAGGTGATGAGTGTCGTTGATCTTGGAAACCCGCACGTAGTCGTCGTCGCGCAAATCGAAGCGACTAATTCCGCAATTAAAACTGTGAATCCAGACTGCCTTCAGCTTGGGTGCGTCGAGCGCGCCCATGATGTGAAGCGCGAGAATGCAGATAGTTCCGGTATGCGTGAAGATGACAACGCGGCCACCTTTGTTACGCGCGAGGATCTCGTCAAGTTTGCGAGATGCGCGCTCGAGCGTTTGGCGGTAACTCTCCCCACCTAATAGAACATGATCGAAGTCGCGTCGCAGCAGCGCCTGGTACTGCTCGGGATGTTGCGCCGCCGCCTCTTCGAAAGTTAAACCCTCCATCACTCCTACGCTGCGTTCGCGGAAAGCATCGGTCGGCTGAATCTGAAGACCGCTTAATTTTGCGAGCGGCTCAGCAGTCTCAATTGCGCGCGGCAAGTCACTGCAATAGAGGGCCGTTAGTTTTTCAGGAGCGAGGGTAAGAGCAGTTGCGTGCGCTTGCTTGCGTCCGAGAGGCGAGAGCGGCGTATCAGTGTGGCCGCCGAAGCGTCCTTCTGCGTTTCCGAGCGACTGACCGTGTCGGACAAGGATTACCTGGGTGGTCTGGGGCATGAGCGGATTGCCGATTGCTAATTGCCGAATGTCGATTTAGAAAGCCGCCTGCAGGTAGCTCTTCTTGAACATTTGCGTAAGCCTGGAACTGTTCAGGTCTGAGGACAAACGGCTGCGAGTCTTCACGCAATTGGCAATCGGCAATTGCCAATGCTTACGCTGCGACCGCTTCTGACTTTAGTTTCTCTGCCTGGTAATGATTAACGAGCGCCTGAATGAAGGGGTCGAGATTGCCTTCAATTACCTGGTCGAGCTGATGAATGGTGAGACCGATGCGATGATCGGTAACGCGATTGTCCTTAAAGTTGTACGTGCGGATCTTTTCCGAGCGATCGCCGCTTCCCACCATCGAGCGTCGCTCGCTGGCTACCGCATCATGCTGCTTCTGTTCTTCCAGTTCCTGCAAGCGCGCGCGCAGAACGCGCATCGCCTTCTCGCGGTTTTTAATCTGCGACTTCTCGTCCTGCATCGAGACCACAACGTTAGTCGGCAAGTGAGTAATACGCACTGCCGAATAGGTGGTGTTCACAGATTGCCCACCGGGGCCAGACGAACAGAAGGTGTCAATGCGGAGATCCTTAGGATCGATCTTGACGTCGACTTCCTCAGCTTCGGGCAGGATTGCAACGGTAATGGCCGACGTGTGTATGCGCCCACTCGCTTCAGTCTGCGGCACGCGTTGCACTCGATGCACCCCCGATTCGTGTTTGAGTTTTGAATAGACCTTCTCGCCCTCGATTAGAGCGATGACTTCCTTGACGCCGCCGATACCGGACTCGGACGCGTCGAGAATCTCGAAACGCCAACCCTGTCTTTCTGAGTAGCGCTGATACATGCGCATCATCTCCGCCGCGAAGAGCGTTGCTTCATCGCCGCCGGTGCCGGCGCGGATTTCAACGATTACGTTTTTCTCGTCATTGGGATCTGACGGCACCAGCAAGAGCTTCAACTCTGTTTCGTGCGACTCAACTTTTGCCTGAAGCGTTTCCACTTCCGCACGCGCCAGCTCACGCATCTCGTCATCGTCGGCAGTCTCCAGCATCTCGCGCGCTCCGGCCAACTCCTCCTTCAGACCCTTCCAGGCGCGATACTTTGCGACGACTTCGCCCAGACTACGGTGCTGTTTCGCGATCTTGGTCAGAGCAGCATGGTCGCCGTGTAACTCGGGCGAGGAAAGTTCACGCGCAAGTTCTTCATAACGCTCTTCAATTTGTTGGAGTCTCTCTAACATGATTTTCCATGCCTCATTCGGCCCGGCTTATCCGGTCGGGCTACGCTTCAAGACAAAGGGGCAAGCGCCGGCTCTGCGGACGTCGGCTCCAGCTTAAGCGATTCTTTTAGGGCTTCGATCGCAACTTCGAGTTGCTGATCATCCGGTTCCTGCGTGGTGATGTTTTGCAGCCACACGCCCGGGCGCGTAAAGATTTTGAAGATCAAACTGCTCTCTTTCTTTGCCGACAAGCGAATGATCTCGTATGAAAGGCCGGCGACCAGTGGCATCAACGCCACGCGCACGCCGAAGTTCAGCAGCAGAGAGTCAAATTTGATTACCGAGAACAAGGCAATGGAAACCAGCATGACGATCATCAGAAAGCTTGTGCCGCAGCGAGGGTGCTGCCGCGGTTGCGGGCGAGCGTTGCTGACAGTCAGTGGCAATCCGGCTTCCCAGGTAAACACTGTCTTGTGTTCGGCACCGTGATATTGAAAAACGCGCCTAATGTCTTTTACTAGCGAGAAGCTAAAGATCATGATCAGGAAGAACGTCATTCGCAGTAGTCCGTCGATCAGGTTGAACGATACGGAAGGACGCACTGGATGAAGGTAGGTCCGAACTGCGTCCCACGTCCTCGTGTACCACGCGGGACTCCCCTCCGTACCTGGATTTTCAACTGTCGGGGTCCGGCCGCCGGCCGTCTGCGATACCACCGTTGAAGTCGCGGTAACACTTGGACTCGGGGCCCAACCCGCGGCGATGAACAGGGCATTCGTTAGCAGTAAGGGCGCGGCGACGAAGAGCAGGACGTTAAAAACCATCGCAATGACGATCGAACCTGCGGCCGCTGCGGTGCCGCCTTTCTTCATCTCGTCACTAGATCGTTTCTGGGTTGGAATCGGGAAGAGTCCGGGAACCGCGCCCGTGATGCCGGCGAAATCACCTTCACCTTCAATCACAGCGGGGGTCAGAGTGGCCACCTGTACCTGGTTGGTTACTGCCTCCGCTGCCTCACCGAACGCCTCATTCGCCGAATAGTTCAGCGCCTTAATCCCCAGCCCCATCGATTGGACCAGTACTGCACTGCCCCGCAGTATCGGAAATTTGAGCAAAGGGTATTTGTCGCTCCACTTAGGAAGCCGCGCGGAGATGTTGACGATTGTGCCGTCGGCTTTGCGCACAGCGACTGCGTAGGCGTTTGGAGTGCGCATCATCACGCCTTCGATCACCGCCTGGCCTCCGACTATCAAGTCTCGCTCGTTCGTGCTCAATTTTTGACTCCAGTAGGACGAGCATTCCTGCCGGTCCTTAAGTTTGGCAAAAAGCCGCTGTTCTTATTGGACAGAAAGGAATGTCTGTCCTACATACAAACAGTAACGCCGGCGTTTACGGCAGTCGCGAGTGCTGATGCACCAATAGCGACCGACGAGAACGCCGGCGTTCATTTCCCAACTGTAGCTAGTGTCGAATCGGCTTGGTCATACCTTCTAAATTACTGCGTTGCGGCGGTGGTTTCTGGTGTTTTCTTGCCGTAGCGCTTATTGAACCGGTCAACGCGTCCAGCAGTATCGATTAGCTTTTGCTTGCCGGTGAAAAACGGGTGACAAGCGGAACAGATTTCTACGTGGAGATCGCCTGGTTTGGTTGAACGGGTCTTAAAGGTTTCGCCGCAGGCACAGGTGACGTTAATTTCGTCATATGCGGGATGAATTTCTGGCTTCATTGATTTTTAGTTCCTCACTATAGTCAGCACTCGGGTGCTATTTTCATACAAGTCATGATATGGGTCGAACGCTCACATCGTCAAGTGGGACGCGTTTTTACAAGCTTTAGATGCCATTTCAACTCAAAAACAAGTTGGTTGACAGTAAATAGATCGCATGTTTAAATCCAGCTTCGCCGTCCTTCTGTAACTGCATTAACACTTTAGCGTGAAAGATTTGCGGGCCAACCAGTGCTCGCACTCCCGGTAAGGGTGTAATCGAGCAGCGAAAAATGGAAGAAGAGAACAGCGGAGCGCCACCAGATCAACCCGAAAAGGTAGAAGGCATTCCTGTGGACACCTCTGGTACTCCGCCAGCTTCCGCAATCCCTCCGGCTGGCGCTCTCGCGGGCGCCGATGACGAAAAAAAGGCGATGGTCGAACAGGCCAAGACCCGCGTCGCTGCTGTTAAGGAATCCCTTGGGGAGAAGGCCGCCCCACCTCAACCGGGAACAGCCACAGACGTTCCTAAAGCTCCCGTCAAGAAGAAAGAAGAAGGGGCCAAACCATCGGACGCAGCGAATCACCCGCTGGTCCTCGATCTCAAAGCACAATTCAATGAGGCGGTGCTCGAAGCTGTGCAGTTCATCGGGCAGCTCTCCATCCGCGTTGACGGTGCTCGCATCGTCGAGGTCTGTGATTTTCTAAAGCGACATGAGCGGACGCCCTTCAATTACCTTTCAGACCTCACCTGCGTCCATTTGCCGCTCTACCACGAGACGCCGTTTGAGATCGTCTACAACCTATATTCGATTTCGGCGAATGAGAGAGTGCGCTTGAATGTTGCGACGAATGAAGCGGGAGTGGACAGCGTCACGGGTGTCTGGCCTGCAGCCAACTGGATGGAACGCGAGGTTTACGATCTCTTCGGCGTCAGATTCAAGAATCATCCCGATCTGCGTCGGCTGCTCTTGCCACCGGACTGGGAAGGTCATCCGCTCCGAAAAGATGTCTCACTCGAGTTTGTCGAAAATAACTGGACTAAGCAGCATCTGCCTGGAATGACAGCCGTGCAGCAGGAGCAGCTGGAGCAAAGACGGGCATATGGACTGGAGATACTTTCGGTGCCGCAAGAGCGCATGATGCGCGAGATATTTCAGGGCGGCAAAGAAGTGATGCCGAAAGACAAATGACACGATTGCGGAATTCGGATTTCAGATTGCGGGTTGAGGACCAGCAAAATCTGGTTTGTAAAACCGTAACTGAGAATCAAATCCGCGATCATCAATCGCAAATCGAATGACTCCCAAAGAGATCGCTGCTCAATACGAAGCCAAAGTATTCGAGTCGCCTGAGGCGGCGAAAGTAGCGGGGTTTGTTTTGACTGAATCCGCGTCGCCGCGAAACGTCTGGAACAAAGCGAGCGCCGCTCAGGCAATCGTGATGAAGCTCGCGCAAAGGCGCGAAAGCGGAACCGCCGAGGAGATTGGATTGATCATCGAACCGTGGAGCGTGACTGGTTGTTACATTCCCAGCGGGTCGTTCCCTCCCGCGACATAGTTGGATCTGGACACTGATAACCGCGGCACCCATCTGAAACATGCATCAGGTAGAAATCGCCACAACTCAAGAAACCCTGCTCGACAGCCCCGAGATGGTGCTGAACATGGGGCCGCAGCATCCCTCGACCCATGGTGTGTTGCGCGTAATCCTGAAGCTAGACGGCGAGACCGTCATGGATCTCGATTGCGACATTGGCTATCTGCATCGCGGCATGGAGAAGATTGCCGAGAATCGCCAGTACACGATGATCGCTCCTTACTGGGATCGGCTTGATTACATCGCAGCTGTTTCGAATGGACTGGTATGGGTTGAGACGGTTGAGCAGATGATGGGACTTGTAGTTCCACCGCGCGCGCACTACCTACGCACAATTCTTACGGAGTTGAATCGCATCGCTTCACACCTGCTCTGGCTTGCGACCCATGCGCTGGATATCGGAGCAGTGACAGTTTTGCTCTGGGCTCTCCGCGAACGCGAGGAGATCCTCAAGATCTTCGAACGTCAGTTTGGTGCGCGCCTCACGTGTCATGCGTGGCGAGTCGGGGGAATGCCAAACGACGCATACGACGACTTTGAATCAGACGTGCGCCGCTTCGTCAGCAACTTCCCCAAGCGTCTCGATGAGTACGAAACGGTACTGTCCGAGAACCGCATCTGGCTGAGTCGGACAGTAGGTATCGGCGTGATATCCGGTGAAGAAGCGATCGCTATTGGTTTGTCCGGTCCCGCGCTTCGTGGCTCAGGTGTCGCCTGGGATATTCGCAAGTCGCGTCCTTATGCCGCGTACGCGGACATGGATTTCGACATCCCGCTCGGGGAGAACGGCGATACGTATGATCGCTACCTCGTGCGCCTGGAAGAAATGCGCCAGTCGCGCCGCATCATCGACCAGGCAATGGACAACTTGCCCGACGGTCCGGTCAACGCAAAGATACCGAAGATTATCAAGCCGCCAGTGGGTGACTACTACCACTCGATCGAAGGACCCAAAGGCGAGATCGGTTGCTACCTCGTTTCAGATGGAACGGCCCAGCCGTGGCGAGTTCGTGTGCGACCGCCATCACTTATAAACCTGCAGGCGTTGAAGCAAATGTGCGTCGGTCACCTGGTTGCCGATGTGGTGGCGATCATCGGAACCCTCGATATCGTACTCGGTGAAATCGATAGATAGATAAGAGAAGGTCAAACGCATGGACCTACTGTT
The DNA here is from genome assembly GCA_040005515.1 of bacterium. GTDB lineage: Bacteria > Acidobacteriota > Blastocatellia > Pyrinomonadales > Pyrinomonadaceae > PSRF01. Next base: position 42,720 of record JBDTYQ010000007.1, on the reverse strand, counting down.
TCTAGCTCCGATCAACTTCATTGATGAGATCCTGCTGAAGTTTTTCAGTGCGCAGACGATTAACAACTTCGTCTGGCCGCTGATTCAGATCGGGCTCGTCGTGACGATTGTCGCGGGCTGGGTTGCGTATGCGACTTATCTGGAGCGGAAGATCTCGGCCTTCATGCAGGCGAGGCTGGGTCCGATGCGTGTTGGTCCCTGGGGCCTACTCCAACCGATCGCCGACGCGATCAAGCTGCTTACCAAAGAAGACTTCATTCCCGACAAAGCCGATCGCGGAATCTTTTTTGTCGCCCCCTATATTGCCGTTGCGGCTGCGTTCATCGTGATGGCGGTAATCCCTTTCGCCCCGGACTGGGGTGTGATTACCGACTTGAACATTGGCTTGCTTTTCGTCCTCGCTGTTTCCAGTGTTGGTGTGCTCGCGCTGATTCTGGCCGGCTGGTCGTCCAACTCGAAGTACGCATTGCTCGGCGGTCTGCGCTCGAGCGCGCAAATGGTTTCCTATGAAGTGGGGATGGGGCTTTCGCTAATAGGCGCACTGCTGTTCGCGCGCACGCTTTCGCTGTCGGGAGTTGTCGCAGCACAAGCGCACGATTCAATCTGGTTTCTCCTCTATCAACCGGCCGGCTTCCTGATCTTTCTGGTGAGCGGCATCGCTGAGAACAATCGCGCTCCTTTTGATCTACCGGAGGCCGAGTCTGAACTCGTTGCGGGTTTTCATACTGAGTACTCCGGGATGCGTTGGTCGTTGTTCTTTATGGCCGAGTATGCAGCGATGGTAGTTGTCTCTGCGATCGCGGTAACTGTCTATCTCGGTGGTTGGTATTTTCCGCTTGTTTATCGTCTGACACAGGCGAAGGGCCATCATGATCTCTATGTTATAGTCAGCCTGCTAATCTTCGTCGCCAAGTTACTGGCAGTCCTTTATCTTTATTTTTGGTTGCGTTGGACGCTGCCGCGCTTTCGTTACGACCAGCTAATGGATATCGGTTGGAAGTGGTTGATTCCTTCAGCGCTCATAAACATCGTCCTCTCAGCACTCGCTGTTTTTCTCGTTCAGGCACTCGACGGCTGGCACGGTCTCAAGACTATTGAGTCACTCTCCATTGGAATAGATATGACGGCGACCGGAAAGGCTTTAGTCATTGTGATGGGTCTGATCTCGCTCGGAATCACCGGCGCGCTGCTCGGGAAAATTAACTGGCGATCGAGAGACTTCAATCTCAAGACTCAGCGAAGAAATATCAGGCTGGTCAATTTGCCTAAAGGAAAGCCGGCCGTTGCGCAGGCTACGAGCAGCGAAAGCTAGAATCTGCTCACAGGGCCTGGTTCCTGGTCTTTGGACTCAGCTCTTTGTTCTTTGCCCCTTGTTCTGGGTTCGCTTGATAGGCCAGCACGTGGTTGTTGTTGTGGCGTTACGTATGCGAACAAACACACAAGACCCAAGACCCAAAGGGAAACCAGGTAATTAGGAAATAACCTTATGGCGTTGGTAAAGATTTCAAAACCAAAGTTCGTCGAGAGGCTGAAGCGCTTCTTCATGGCCGACCTGCTGAAAGGTCTGGGCCTGACGATGAAGTACAACATCGGTGCGATCACGGACAAAGACTCAGTGGCTGGGAAGGGAATCTACACAGAACAATATCCAAAAGTGCGTCCCGATGTTGCACCACGCTTTCATGGCGCGCCGCGGCTGAACATGGATCCTGAGACGCATGACACGCTTTGCATCGCGTGCAACCTCTGCGCCTTGGCTTGCCCGGAAGATTGCATCGACGTGCTGGCGATGGATGTGGAGATCCTCGTGGCCGGCAAGGCGCGCAAAAAGAAAGTGCTCGACGAATTCATTTTCGACACGTCACGTTGCATGTTTTGTGCGCTCTGCCAGGAAGCGTGCCCGACGTCCTGCCTCGAGCTGACACAGGACTTTGAGCTTGCGACTTACTCACGTGCGGGCTTCGTCTGGAATCGTGAAATGCTCGAGCAGGGACGCGAGACGGTGAAGTACACAAGGTGAACGATGAGCGGCTAGATTCATCGTTCAGCGTTCATCATTCATCATTATGATTTTGTCTGGCTGGGAAGCAGTATTCTTCTGGGTTTTCTCAATCGCCGCCATCTTCGCGGCGCTCTTGACCGTGATGGCGCGCAACGCCGTTCATAGCGCGCTCTTCCTGATCTCATCGCTCATGTCCGTCGCGGCCCTCTTCGTACTCTTGCGGGCGGAGTTCATCGCGGGCGTGCAGATCCTTGTGTACGTCGGTGGGGTCATGGTCCTGTTTCTCTTCGTAATCATGCTCGTCAATGTGGGCGCGGAAGAACGTGGCGGCGCGGAGATCATGAATAAGCCACGTCAGGTGACAGTCAGTCTGATTTTCTGCCTGCTGCTTGTGCTGGGTTTGCTGTTCGCAATTAATACCGGCTACCAGGGATTACAAAAACGCGATCAGGATCTGATGAGCGTCGCCAAAGAATCGCGCGACGCACGTGATCAGACTCTTCGAACGGGCGCTACCGGTACCAGCAAAATAACGGCGGATACGCAGCGTGTGGGCAACAGCCTTTACCGTTATGCCTCGCTGCCCTTTGAAGTGGCGAGTGTTCTCCTGCTCGTCGCGATTATTGGCTCGGTAATGCTGGCGCGAACCTTGAAGCAAGAGGCGGCGGTCGACGATCTGGCGCCCGACGTCTTGCAAGCGGAACTCGCGCATGAGGCGGAACTTTCGGAAACGCCCCGGGCCCTATAAGGGAATCGAGAAGACTATGTTGACCGCATTCACTCCAGTCCTCGCGTTCGTGCTGCAGGAAGCAACGGGAACCCGTTCGGCAATCATGTGGCAAAGCGCGAAGAACCCGGATCTCTCGAAGTTCCTGGTGATTGCTGCGCTGCTTTTCATTATTGGAGTGGCGGGTGTACTGACGCGGCGCAACATCATCGTCATCTTCATGTCGATTGAGCTGATTCTCAACGCCGCTAATCTCAACTTCATCGCCTTCTCGCGCTACCTGCAGGACACCGGGAACGTGAACGCAGTTGCCGGCCAGGTCTTCACCGTCTTTGTGATTGTTGTCGCCGCCGCTGAAGCGGCCATCGGACTGGGAATCGTGATTGCGCTTTATCGTAACAAAGAGACAATCTGGATTGATGAGATTGATATATTGAAGTGGTGAACTCGAGTTTCGAGTTCCGAGTTCCAGGTTCCGAGTTCGCGACGCCTGGCCTGTGTTTCTCACTCGAAACTTGAAACGTGAAACTCGAAACTCATGCATAGGCTCATCTGGCTCATCCCGCTCCTACCGCTTGCCGGCGCCGCAGTCAACGGGTTGCTCGGCCGGAAGTTTCGTTTTAGTGAACAGCTGATCAGCGCCATCGCAGTCGGCTCGATAGCGCTTTCTTTCCTCCTCAGTCTCGCTGCGGTCTACTCGTACGGCTTCAGTGGCGGGGCACTTTGGCCCAACCCTTATGTAACCAGTCAGGACGGCGCTTTTAAGTTCACCTGGATTCCGGGAGGCGCAGTCAGCATTACGCAGGGTGGCGCGGCGCGCTCGTTGATGTCTGCGCAACAAGAGGTCGAAAAGCGGTTGGCGGAGTTGCCCCCTGAAGCACGGTCCGGGCCCCAATCAATCCTCACGGCGAGTGCCGAAACTCCGCGTGGAAGTTTGCTGAATGTTGAATGGAGCTATCAGCTCGATGCGCTCTCTTCGATCTTCATTCTTGTCGTCACGGGAGTCGGCCTCTGCATCTTCGTCTTCGCCACCGGCTACATGCATGGCGATCCGGGCTTCTATCGCTTCTTTGCCTACATGGGGCTCTTCATGTTTTCGATGCTCATTCTTGTAATGGGCTCGAACTTCCTCATGATGTTTGTTGGATGGGAGGGGGTGGGACTCTGCTCCTACCTTTTGATTGGATACTACTTTGACCGCAAGGAAGCGGGAGACGCTTCGAGAAAGGCGTTCATTACGAACCGCATCGGCGACTTTGGTTTCGCCCTCGCTATCTTTGCGTTGATCGCTACCTTCGGCACGACGCAATATACGGATGTAATCGCGCAAGCTAAGAGTTATCCCCTTGAAGTGCTGGGCCACTGGGGGATTCTGTCGTGGATCGCGCTCGGACTGTTCATCGGCGCATGTGGTAAGTCCGCACAACTGCCCCTGCATGTGTGGCTGCCGGACGCGATGGCCGGACCCACTCCGGTCTCTGCGCTGATTCATGCGGCGACGATGGTGACGGCCGGCCTCTACATGGTGACGCGCACGAATGTCATCTTCCAGCATTCCAAAACGATGATGCTGGTTGTCGCGTTAGTCGGCGCCGCGACGGCGATCTTTGCCGCGACCATCGCGATTACACAAAACGATATTAAGAAGGTGCTTGCGTATTCCACTGTCTCGCAGCTGGGTTTCATGTTTATGGCTTGTGGGGTCGGCGCATTCGCGATCGGAATTTTTCACGTGATGACGCACGCGTTCTTCAAGGCGCTGATGTTTCTCGGCGCCGGCAGCGTGATTCACGGGATGCATCACGAGCAGGACATGCGGCACATGGGCGGGCTGAAGAAGTACATGCCCTATACCTACATGACGTTCCTCGCTGGGTGGCTCGCGATCTGCGGCATCATTCCCTTCAGCGGCTTTTGGTCCAAAGACGAGATCCTGTGGAGCGCAGCGTCGACTACGCAGATTCCGCTTGGCTGGCTCGTATGGATTGTGGGCACGATTGCAGCGACATGCACTGCGTTTTACATGACGCGTCTGATGGCCATGACGTTCTGGGGCAAGTTCCGAGGCGCACCCGCTGCGCACGGGCACGACGACCGTAGTCACGATGCGCATGGTGGGGGTGCGCACGAGCCCCACGAATCACCACGTGCGATGGTTGCCCCGCTTGTGGTGCTTGCGATTCTAGCAACGGTGGGCGGTCTCGTCGGCGTTGGTCCCGCTTTCAAGGCCCTCACGGGGAGCGAGCATCCGGGGGGACGACTCAACATTGTGAACTGGCTCAATCCGATTATCTGGAATCCTCAAACAAGTGGGTTTGGGGAGGACGGTAGCAAGGTTGGAGCAGGCAGCCGGCAGGAGGGTCACGAGGCCACGCTTACTGCTGAGTCCGAGATTGAACATGCCGCTGGTTCGGGAGCAACGCACGTAACTGAGGGTTTCAACCTCGCGCATGCCGCACAGAACGTCCTCGGTAGTCACACGGCGGCGGAGTGGCTCTTCATCATGATCTCGCTTTTGGTCGCGGGAATCGGTATCGGACTCGGGGTGCTCTTCTACGTGAAGGATCCGCGTCTGCCTGACATCTGGGCTGCTCGTCTTCGTCCGCTTTATCAAGCGAGTTACAACAAGTATTGGGTGGACGAAATCTACGGCTGGGCCGTTACGCGCCGGGTGATGGACCTTTCTCGCGCGGTCTATGCATTTGATTCTAAGGCTGTCGATGGCGCTGTTAACGGCGTCGCCTGGGTTTGCCGTTGGGTCAGTCTCAGGACAGGAGAGGCGGACAAGTATCTGGTCGACGGCCTGGTCAACGCAATTGGAACTTTCATTATTAGATTGATGTCGCCATTGTTCCGCGCAGCACAGACTGGATTCACGCAGAACTACGCCCTCGTGATGGTGCTGGGACTAGTCGCGGCTGTCGCTTTGTTCTTCGGCGCCGACATCTTGAACGCGGTCAGGACCGTTTTTGCGATCGGAATCTAATGAGCGTCAGTTGTCGTCGGGCGTTAAGTCGATAATGCAGGGTCACAGCTAACAACGAACAACTGACTACGGACAATTTATGAAAAGTAATATTCTCTCCATCATCACCTGGCTGCCCACCCTCGGCGCAATCATCATTCTGGCGCTCTTCAAGAAAGACCAGGCGAGCTCAATCAAGAAGTTCGCGACTGCCTGGTTTGGGCTTGCGTTCGTTGTCTCTTTGGTGTTGCTCGGCTACGACCGGTCGCTGGGTGGCATGCAGTTTCTGGAGAACCATCAGTGGATTCCCGTGATCGGCGCGCGATATCAGATGGGAGTCGACGGCGTGGCGGTGTTGCTGATTGTATTGACTACCTTGCTGGGCGTAATCGCCTCGCTCTCTTCATGGAACTACATCCAAAAACGCGAGAAGGAGTACTACGTCCTGTTGTTGCTCCTGCAGACCGCTGTGGTCGGCGTGTTTGGTTCGATGGATCTCTTCCTTTTCTACTTGTTCTTCGAAGTCTCGCTCGTGCCGATGTACTTCCTGATTGGCATTTGGGGTGGAGAGAACCGGCTCTACGCGGCCATCAAGTTCTTCCTTTATACCCTTGTCGGCTCAGTGGTGATGCTGCTCGGTGTTTTGAAGATTTACTTTCTGACGCAGGATGCCAGTCTCACGTCTCAGATAACGCCGGCCACGATCAATCTTTTAGCGGGCAACACTGAAGCGGCAGCACTCGTGAACAGTACCTTTCAGCAGGCAGCCGCTAATGGCACTGGGACTTTCAATATCGTGTACCTGCAGAGTCTCGGCTCAGTGCTGCCGATGGGAACTATGCAGGTGCTCCTGTTTTTTGCCTTTGCGCTTGGCTTTGCGATCAAGGTGCCGATGTTTCCGTTCCATACCTGGCTTCCTGACGCTCACGTAGAAGCGCCCACGGCGGGCTCGGTAATCCTCGCAGGTATTCTGCTCAAGCTCGGTACCTATGGTTTCTTCCGCTTCAACCTGCCGATGTTTCCCGCAGCCTCTCTCGACGAGAGTTATTTCGGATCCTTTGGTGTGCGAAGCGTAATGATCTTCCTCGCGATCGTCGGGATCATCTATGGCGCCCTTGCGGCGATGTATTTTGTAGTGAAGAAAGATGGGGACGTAAAGAAGCTCGTCGCTTATTCGTCGGTGTCTTCAATGGGCATCGTGATGCTGGGGCTCTTCGCGCTGAATCCCAATGGGGTGAACGGCGCAGTGCTACACATGATCAACCACGGCATCTATTCGGCCGCGCTCTTCCTCCTTGTCGGTATTATTTACGAGCGCCGGCACACGCGCAACATTGCCGAGTTCGGTGGCCTCTCGCACGTCATGCCGGGTTATGCAGCGGTTTTTCTGGCAATGGCAATGACAGCGATCGGGCTGCCGTTGTTGTGCGTTTTCATCTCCGAGTTTCTCTCGTTGCGAGGCGCGTTCGAGGCGAATCCATGGTGGGCGGCTTGGGGGGCGCTGGGAATAATCCTTAACGCCGGTTACATGCTCTGGCTTTACCAGCGGATGTTCTTCGGCACAATCGACAACCAAAAGAACGAGCAGCTGAAGGACATGAATGGACGCGAGTGGCTTTACATGACGCCGCTCATAATCATGTCGTTGTGGATCGGGGTCTATCCGAAGACTTTCCTTGATTACATTCAACCGCCTGTGCAAGCTGTGGTGAAACACCTGCGGCCAAATTATCCCGTGCCGGGACCAGCGACGTTGATTCCCACCGAGCAGCGAGCAACAAGATGAATGGTGAATGATGAATAAGAAAGGCGCTTGGTTGAACGGGTCAGGGGTCCAGAGTCAATAGTTTAGGTTTACGTCGACGATCAATGTCATGAACATATTTCTCCTAACAGCAACGATTCTGCTTCGTCCTTTGCTGTTGCTCCAAGCCGGCACTAGCGCCCTCTTCAGCGTCTACGACCTGCAGCTAATCGCTCCGGAAATAATACTCACTGTCGTCGCCTGCCTCGCGCTGGTGATGGAAGTCGTCCTGCCGTATCGAAAGCGCAAGGTCACTGCTTACTTCGCGCTCGTCGGCATCGCATTGGCGAGTGCTTCGCTGGGACTTCAGTGGTGGTACGCGCGTGATGTCCTGCCGCTCGAAGGCTTTTACAGCATGGTGCGAATCGACGGCTTTGCCATTCTCTTCAAAGCGATTTTCCTGGTTGCCGCCGCGCTGGCGATCGCGATCTCAACCCGCTTCCTGGATATAGAAGGGGAACAGCACGGTGAGTATTACGCCCTTGTGCTCTTTGCGACCGTCGGCATGATGTTCCTCGCGTGCGGCTACGATCTGATACTGCTCTATATCAGCCTGGAACTGATGGCACTCACGTTCTACGTGCTCGTTGCTTTCACGAAACGCGAGAAGCGCTCGAACGAAGCGGCAATGAAGTATTTTCTGCTCGGCGCATTCTCGTCAGGCGTGCTGCTCTATGGCATGTCTTTGCTTTATGGAGTCGCCGGCTCGACAAATCTTGGTGAGATCGGTAGGTCCGTGGGCCAGCTCGTCGCCACTATGCAACAACCGAGTGAAACTACGGTGGCTGTGGCAACTCTCCGGCCGATGCTCCTGTTGGGAGTCATCGCACTTGCGGCCGGCTTATTTTTCAAAGTCGCAGCAGTTCCTTTTCATATGTGGGCCCCCGATGTGTATGAAGGGGCGCCGACATCCGTCACAGCATTTCTTTCCACTGGCTCCAAAGCAGCAAGCTTCGCACTTTACGCACGCATCTTCATGGAGGCGTTGCCCGCGATGCGGGTCGACTGGGCGCCCTTACTCGGATTGGTGGCGGCCATCACGATCATGGTTGGCAATTGGGCCGCGGTCACTCAGGAGAATTCGAAGCGCCTGCTCGCTTATTCATCGGTCTCGAACGCCGGTTATCTGTTACTGGGTTTGGTTGCAGGCAATGTGTACGGCTATCTCGGACTGATCATCTACCTGCTGGTGTATACCCTCATGAACATGGGGGCGTTCGGCATCATCATCAGCCTGCGCCGTCGGGGTATCATCGGTGACAGCGTTGATGACATGGCCGGACTGGCGCAGAAAGCTCCCGGCATGGCGGCGATGATGGCCATCTTCATGCTTTCGCTCGGCGGGTTGCCGATGACAGGCGGCTTCATCGGCAAGTACTTTCTCTTCGGCGGCTTGCTCCAGCGGGGACAGACAGAAGGGAAGAATTGGTACTACTGGCTCGCGATCTGGGCGATCATCAATACCGTCGTTTCCTTCTACTACTATGTGCGTTTTATCAAGGTTATGTATCTCGGAGATCATGTTGCTGACGATCGGCCTCTGGAAGTTTCGCCCGCGCTGCGGACTGCCCTGATTGTCTCAATGGCTGGGATCATCTTCATCGGAGTCTACCCGCAGCCCTTAATCAGCCTCGCACAGAAGCTCATCGCGCCGCTGGCCGCCCTGGGATCTGTGGCAGTCAAATAGGACTCAACCGCATTATCTCTGCTACGCTTCGGCGATGTTTTGACAGCAAAGCATCGCCTTTTGTTTTCAATGTACCTCTTTTATTTCTTTGCAACTGTCCTCGTCTGGCTCGGAATCCTATCGTTGCGCAGGGGCCTGCGCTTTGCGACTTATGTGCGGCGCGAGATTGCGCGACCTCTTCCCGACTTCACTCCTTACGTCTCCGTGATCGCCCCATGCCGGGGTGTCGATCAGGGTCTTCGGGAAAACATGGAGGCCCTCTTCGAGCAAGACTATCCCGGCTACGAAATTATCTTTGTCACTGACACCGCGGATGATCCGTCTCTGGGAGTAATTGAAGATCTGCGACGATCCCAGGCCGATATGGTTTTTACTCGCTTAATCATTGCGGGCAGGGCAATAGACAGCGGCCAGAAAGTGCACAACTTGCGCGCGGCCGTGACTGAAGTTGACGCTCGCTGCGAGGTTCTTGTTTTCGTTGATACGGACGCGCGGCCGGAAAGGAATTGGCTGCGCTCTCTTGTGGCGACTCTGCAAGACGAATCTGTCGGCGCTGCGACCGGATATCGTTGGTTTGTGCCGGGCTCGGGTGGCTTCGCCTCACACCTGCGCTCTGTTTGGAATGCCTCGATAGCCTCGACCCTGGGACGGAAGCGTGAGAGCAACTTTTGTTGGGGCGGGTCCACCGCTATCAGACGCGACACCTTTGACCATCTTAAAATAAGAGAACGCTGGCGCGGCACCGTGTCTGATGATTTCACGATGACGAAGGTCCTGGGCGAAGCCGGGCTGCCGATCCATTTTGTTCCTGCGTGTCTCGTGGCTTCTCTCGATCGCTGCACCTTTCGTGAACTGCTCGAATTCACCAATCGGCAACTAAAGATCACACGGGTTTACGCGCCTCATCTTTGGAAACCAGTACTAATCGGAAGTCTGCTGTTTACGGTGACATTTTTTGGAGGCATCGCTCTCGTTGTCTGTCGCGCTGTGATGGGTCGATCAGTCGGGCTGGCCGTCACACTCTTGATCACTATTTTTCTGCTCGGTTCGGCGAAAGCGTTTGTGCGATTCCGCGCTGTCAGCATTCCGCTCGCATCGTATGACGCCTACTTAAAACGGAGTTTATGGCCACACCTCCTGGTTTGGCCGCTCGCTTCGGCGTTATATCTCTCGAACGCCACCGCTTCCGCTTGGTCGCGCCGCATCAGTTGGCGTGGAATAACCTACGAATTGAAAAGCCCCAGTGAAGCTGTCATCATCGCGCGTGAGTAGGACAGACATACCTGTCTGTCACTTTGTCTCGAGTTCCCAGTCTTATGTCTCAAGTGTTTTTGCCAATTGAGACTTGAGTTTTGAGACTTGAGACCGGAAAGCACAGGCAGGAATGCCTGTCGGACTAAAACGAATGACAAACAAGGCCGTACAATTGGTGCAACTGCTGCGATCAAGTAAGCGCGAGAAGCGTCTCGGCACCGTAATCCTGTTTGTCACCTCGCGCTGTAACGCCTTCTGTAAAACCTGCTTCTATCACGAAGAGCTAAATCTTCCAGGCGACCTGAGCTTCGCTCAAATCGAAAAGGTCTCGCGCACCATGCCGCCGATTACCGACCTCTGGCTATCCGGTGGCGAACCGACTCTGAGGCGAGATGTGTCGGACATCATTGACACTTTCGTCGTCAACAATGGAGTCCAACGAGTAATCATCCCCACGAACGCGCTCATCAAGTCCCGAGTTTTCGAGATCGTTGACCGCGCGCTGGCCAGTCATCCAAAGCTCGATCTGTATTTGAACATCGCTCTCGATGGTTACGGCGAAACTCACGATCGCATTCGCGGCGTGCCGGGGAACTGGGAGAAGGCACTCGATTGCATCGCCTCGCTCTACCCGCTGAAGGAAAAATACACAGACCGCTTCCGCTTAAATGTAAATACGGTGGTGTGCGCCGAGAATTACACCGAGATTGAGAAGCTCGCCGAATACATGTGGCAGAATTTTCAGCTCGACGGTCAGTACTTCAACATCATTAGAGGTGAAACGCTCGTCGGCGACGCTATCAAGCAAGTACCAGCTGACGCACTGCCGGGGATGTATTCGTTCGTTTCCAGACTCACGAAACGCTACGGCGATCGGATGTTTGCCGCAGACGACGCCGCCAAGCGCTTCGTCAAGAACATCGCATACGTCGGAGCAATCACGACGCATTACCGCGCGCAGCATGCGAACTTCGGCGCCTCTACGCCTTGGCCTTTCCCCTGTACTGCGGGGGAGACTACAGCCGTGATCGATTACAACGGCGATGTGCGGGCCTGTGAGTTACGCGAGAAATTTGCGACGCTCGCGGACTATGATTTCGACTTCGGAGAACTTTGGGCGGCGCATGAACGTGCTGCTGAGCTTAATGCGATCGATGGTGGCAAAGCGTGCTGGTGCACGCATGTCTGCTTCATCCACGATTCGATGCGTCACTCGCGTCGGGCGCTGCTGTACGAACTGCCGAAGAATTTTCTGACACGTGAGAGCTGGTAGAGTCGAGAATGGCAAATCAAGAAGAGCAGGAATCAAATCAGAAGAGCGGCATTGCTTATGCTGCAGCGCTGAACCTGTTTGCGTGCGTAGTCGCGCTTGCCGGTTTAGGGTGGTTGGTTGATCGCTGGCGCGGAACCAATCCATGGTTCCTCGTGACGGGAATAGTTTTCGGTGCTGCTGTCGGCTTCTATCAATTCGTCCGGTTGACGTCGAAGCTCTCGTAGTAAGGCAAACTTTTAGTGCGTAATGATTGACTGGCATTAATGCCAAGGCAAACTAATAGTTTGCGTTACGTCGGTGCCTCGACAATCCAGCGTTTGCCCGTGTAAAATCACGAGCTTCTTAATGACCGAAACTCTAAACAATCTGAGTGGCAGCCCACCCAATGAACCGGGGGCGTCTCTTCATGCACGTGTCTTCCGGACAATGGCAGTGACAGTGGCGCTGGTTGTTGCTTTTAGTTTGGCTTTGGCATCATGGCATGTAACCACCGGCTTATTACTCGGCGGGACTCTTTCATTGCTGAATTATCATTGGATGCGAACGTCCATCGCAGCAGTGTTCGAAAGCGCGCTGGGAGCGGGAACAGCTCCGCGCCTCACGATCGCTAACTACATCTTGCGTTATTTTGTCGTCAGCCTGGCCGTGTTTGTTGCTTACTTCTTCAGCGTCGTCTCATTGCCGGCAGCGATTGCCGGACTGTGCAGCTTTGTCCCGGCCCTGTTCGTCGAAGCATCCCGCGAGTTTTATTTCGTCATCATTCACCGAGAGGAAACTAGTTAATGTTCTGGTTGCAAACCGCACATAAGGCTGCTGAGCACGCTGAACAAGCGGAAGCGCATCACACTCCCATCATTGTGGAGATGGTCAACCATTACTTTGGTCAGGCCGCTTACGATTTCGAGATTGCTTATACGTATCCGAAATGGAAGGTATTCCTTGCCAAGTTTGGCACGACCCCCGAGGCCGTGTTTGGTCCGTACACACCCGAGAATGCTATCCCCTGGTACACGGTGATGTTTGTCATCGCGTGCATTTTGAGTCTGGTCATCATTTGGATCCTTAAAGGAAAGATTTCGACGAATGAGCCCAGTCACGGGCAGCAGACTCTCGAAGTAAGTGTGCTCGCGGTTCGCAGTATGGTTGAGGACATCATCGGCCCACACGGTCTTAAGTACTTCCCGGTCGTGATGACTTTTGCCGTTCTGATCCTCGTGTCCAATCTGATGGGCCAATTTCCCCTGTTCATGACTCCAACCGCGGCGGTGAGTGTTACGTTTGCGCTGGGCCTCTCATCCTTCTTTTACTACAACTACATCGGGATAAAAGAGAACGGACTCTTTGGTCATTTGAAACATCTAGCTGGCCCGATCTGGTGGATCGCGCCTTTGATCTTTCCGATTGAGCTCATCAGTAACCTGATTCGTCCGTTCGCTCTGGGTATACGTCTTTTCGGCAACATGTTTGCGGATGAGCAGGTAGTGAGTACTGTTTCGAATTTGTATCCGCAGATTACTCACTGGGTTGTTCCGGTTTTTCTGATGCCTCTCGGGGTTTTCGTCGCTTTCATTCAAACGTTCGTTTTTATCCTGTTATCGCAGCTCTACCTAAGCGAGGTTTCTCATCCGCACGAAGAGCACGAACATGAGGAACACGCGGAGGCGCTTCATGGTTCCGCAGGCGAAGAGCTTGCGGCTGTCGCAAGTTAGACGCAGTAATAAAGAAGCGCGCGTTCAAGCGGCTCTGGCAAACGGGTCAGGCCGTTATCGCGCAATGAACTTATCCCTGTTGCAGCTTCAGTGAATCAATTGAGAAATCATCGCTTCGAGTTTTGAAGCAAAGTGTCTGTCTCGCAGGAGCGCCGTTGTTCGAGGGGCGGTGGATACCGGATGCAGGCGAAATAATAAGGCTCTCAGTTAGTTCGCAGTTAGTTGCCACATTTTCCTGAACCCGGTTCAGATGGAGACAATTTGATGAAGAGATTGAGAATGCTTTTCTTCGCCATGGTAGGCGTCTTAATGTTTGCGTTGCCCGTCCTGGCGCAACCAGCCCAGGAAGCCGCTGTCGATCACAACGTGGGCCTCAAAGCGCTCGCGGCGGGCATCGGATTTGCGATCGCGGTGTTCGGTGGTGCGCTTGGCCAGTCGCGGATCGGAGCAGCTGCCTGCGAAGGCGCTGCCCGTAATCCCGGAGCTTCAGCGAAGATTCAGACGATGATGATCCTTGGTCTGGCGCTGATTGAATCGCTGGTTCTATTTGCACTGGTGATCGTGTTTGTGAAGACCTAGACAGGCAAGTCGTCTGTTAGTAGTGATGCGAGGGTGGCTTTTTGAGCCGCGCTCGCATCTTTCTTTCTACCCCACACACCCTCTTTGCCACGCTTCAAAGCTGTGTGTTAGATTGAAGTTCTCCCCGGCAACAAACAGCGAGGCGTAAACATTCGATGAAAAAATGTCCGAAGTGCGGCACAGACTATCCGGACACGACAACACTGTGTCCCACTGACGGCGTCGGCCTGGAAACGACTGGAGACGCACTCCTTGGCCAAACTCTGGCCGGAAAATACCGCATCGAAGAGCGCTTAAACGAAGGCGGCATGGGTACCGTTTATCGCGGCACACACGTGCTGATGGACAAGACCGTTGCCGTTAAAGTGCTGCGTCCTTCACTCGCCGCAGACGAAAAGATCGTGGCGCGCTTCTCTCGTGAAGCACGTGCTGCCTCTCGCATTTCGCATCCGCACGCATTGAGTGTCACGGACTTCGGCGAGGCCGAGAACGGCGTCGTGTTCCTCGTAATGGAATTCCTGAGCGGGCAGACTCTCAAAGAAGTAATTCGTAACGAAGGTCCGATGGCACTCCCTCGAGTGGTTGAGATTATTCGGCAGGTTGGTGGCGCACTCGATGCAGCGCATGAGCAAGGTGTGGTTCACAGGGATCTCAAGAGCGAAAACATCATGCTTTTGGGAAACGCGGGCCCTGATTACGCCAAGGTGTTGGACTTCGGCATCGCCAAAATCAAAGAACTCGAAGGCACTTATGATCCCGGGCTGACCGCGCCCGATCTGGTGATTGGAACGCCGCAATATATGTCGCCGGAGCAATGTTCCCAAGCGCAGGACATCGATGCACGTTCCGACCTCTACTCGCTCGGCGTGATTGTCTTTGAAATGCTTGTTGGGCATGTCCCGTTCAGCGGCGGCTCGCCGACAGCAATCATGATGAAGCACCTTCAGGAGCCCTCTCCTTCTGTCCTTGAGGAGCGGAACGACTTGCCGGCCGCTGTGGGTCGAGTGGTGACGCGTGCCATGGCGAAGCGGCCGGACGATCGCTATCAAACTGTTGGCGAACTGGTGGAGGATCTGACGATGGCAGCGGGCATGGAAATGGGTGGCCAGACCCCTGTGCCCACGTCGGGGAATCGAATTGTGGTTCCGACCCAGACTGGCCAATCGCCCAAGCCAATTCCCGACGAAGGTGATGAAGTGACCATGGTCAGGACGCGCGTGAACACTTCACCTGGCATCGGCGCGGCTCCAGTTCCGGCTCCCGCCGTTGCGGTTCAGACAATGCCGCAGGGGAACAGTCTGAATCCATGGAAAGTCTTGATTCCGGCGCTCGCCGGTTTGTTAGTGGTCTTCGCCGTGGTCTATGCGTTCACTCGCAACTCTCAGCCGGCCGCCAACACAAACCAGTCTGACTCGTCGCTGGTTGCAGATCCGAATAGCCAGGCAGTACAACCGTCGCCTCCACCGACCGGCACCGGCGAAGCTGGAATCGTAGCCGCGGGCGCGGCCACACAGGCAGTTAATGCAAATGCAAATGCAAACGCAACGGCATCCCCCTCTCCCAGTGCCAGCGTAGACAGCGAAACAAATGTGAATACGAATGCGATCGCGAATGAAAATGCAAATCAAAATACCAACAGTACTGCTGCTAATGTTTCGATACCGACACCTTCCCGCCAGATAAACGTCAACGATCAGCCCGTAGCACCACCACCAGACGCGAAAGCGCCGACGCCTAAACCATCGCCGAAGGGCACTCCCCCGGCCCCAGCCTCCACGCCGACTCTGCCTCAGTAATGGATTTCGAATGGTTTGAAGCTATTGCTGCGAGGCCGCACCGCGGATCTGCTTCAGAAGTTGCTCGTTGTCAGCGATCGAGATTTCGATCTCCACCGCGAAGCAAGGCAGGTCGAAATCAAACGATCGTAACTTCACCGCATCCTTCGCCGTTGTCACAATCCCTCTTGCACCAAGTTGTTTGGCTTCCTGAACGACGGAGTCGATGTCGACCTGGGTATACCGGTGGTGATCGGGAAACGCACGGGAGAGAACTACGTTGACGTTTTCCTGTCGCAACTGATTGAGAAATGCTTCCGGGTTACCCACAGCACAAAACGCGGCGATTGTTTGAGGTACCGCTTCGGTTCGCCCCTGCGGGCCTGGCGATACACGACGAAACCCTTTCAAGCGCATGTCAGAAAGGAACGTTGGTTTACCGTCGCTCAATTCCTGAATCTCTTCACGCAGCCTCTTGAGACCTTGGCTTTGCTCAGCCCTGGTGATCACGATGCAGTCTGCTCGTTTTATGCCCCGGCGGCTCTCTCGTAGTCGCCCGTATGGAAGGTGGTGTCCTCCACCCCAGGGGTTTGTCGCATCAATCGTGATGATGTTGAGGTCGCGAGCAAGCCGCAGATGTTGGAAGCCATCGTCGAGGACGAAGACGTCAGTCCCGAAGTTTTCAATGGCCCACTCTCCGGCAGCCACGCGATTTGGATCGCTGATAACCGCAGCAACGCCGATCAGTCTCTCGGCAAGCATGAATGGTTCGTCTCCCGAGGTGGCAGCATCCGCCAAAATCTCCGAACCATTGGACACCACGACTCGCGATTTTGAATCGGTCCGCCCATAGCCGCGGGTGAGAATGCATACCTTATAGCCTTCGTTAGCCAGCACCCGACAAACCCATTCTACAAGCGGCGTTTTGCCTGTTCCTCCAGTGGTAATGTTACCGACACTAATCACTGGAACATCGAGCTGGGTAACTTGAAACAGTCCGCGCTTGTAAGCAGCCGATCGCGCCCGCGTGATCGCCGCGAAGACGACACTGAATGACGGTAGGAACAAGCTTGATATCGGACTCATCTTTATCCAATTATTAGCGCGTCGTTAAAGATGGGTTGTCTGCTCGCGCGGTCCTGAGGATTGTCTCGAGCAGATCCAGTGTCCGCTCCGTTGCTCCCCGGTTCTGTTTAACTAATTGCCTGGCGCGCTGTCCTAAATCTTCAACAGTTTGTTTGTCTGACAGAAGCTGCACAAAAAGCTCGGCCAGCTCGCGTTCAGCTTCGACGGTCGACCCGGACGTAAGTTGGACAATTGCGTTCTGTCTCACAAAAGCCCTCACGATGGCTTCGAAGTTGTGTGTGTGAGCGCCGGTGATAATAGCTGCTCCTGATGCGGCCGGCTCAAGTATGTTGTGTCCACCGGATTTGGCAATGCTGCCTCCGACAAAAACCAGGTAAGCGAGTGAGTAGATCCCTGCAAGCTCTCCAATCGTATCGAGCAGAATAACGTCGCACGTCGCATCTCCTGCATCCGCGGGCGAGCTACGTCGAGCCCAGCTCAAGTTTGATCGCTCGAGTAGCGTAGCAACTTCGGCAAAGCGCTCTGGATGGCGCGGCGCTAATAACAGCCTGGGCTTCTTGCTTGTGGCGGACTTCGCCGGTTTGAACGCTTCCAGGATTAATCGCTCTTCGGGAGCGTGCGTGCTCGCGGCAACGATTAGCTGCGTCGCCTCCGTCAGCTGAAACCTCGCACGAAACTCATCGGCGAGTAATCCAGCATCGGCGATATTTCCGGCGTCAAATTTTAGATTTCCTGAGACGAAGACCCTGTCAGGAGCGAGGCCAAGCGCCCGGATTCGTTCGGCGTCTTTCTCCGTTTGCATTGCTGCCAGAGTGAGATCGCCGAGTACTTTTTTAAGGAAGCCCTTGATCCACTGATACCGCCGAAAAGACTGGTGCGACAAGCGGCCGTTTACGATCGCCACAGGTATCTCACGGCGTGCACACTCGCGCATAAATCCGGGCCAGATTTCGGTTTCCATGATTAGCACGACGGACGGCCGGATCACATCGAGGCTGCGGCTAACGGTCCAGCTCCAGTCAAAAGGGAAGTAGAAGACCTTAGCAGCTTCGTTCTTGAAGAGTTCTCTGGCGAGTTTTTGTCCGGTAAGCGTAGTAGTGGAAACGACAATCGAGTAAGCGGGAAAACGTCTTCGCAGTTCTTCAACAAGGGGCCGCGCCGCCTGCGACTCGCCCACCGAAACACAGTGCAACCAGACGACGCCTCCTTTGGCTTTCAGTGGAGTCAGCGCGCCAAGGCGTTCGCCGAATCCGGCTACATACTTGCCATGGCGGAGCGCGTCGCAGAGAAATCTTGGAAGGAGGATTAGGAAACCGAGCGAGAGTAGGAGGCTGTAAACGAAGTACATAGGTGATGGGCGGGAAATGGAGCGATACCCCGGCGAACTCAGATCACCCGATCCTCGTTTACTTCGCTCGTTCGATATAACGACCTTCAGAAGGATCCACCCGGATGCGATCGCCTTCGTTCACGAAGGGAGGGACCGTGATGGTGACTCCGTTTTCAAGCGTTGCAGGCTTGTTGACGTTCGAGACCGTAGCGCCTTTCATCGTGGGTTCTGTACGCGTGACAGTTAATTCCATTGACGCCGGAAGATCGATTGCGATTGGGGCACCTTCATAAAACTCCGTCTGCAAGCGGAGTCCGGGGGTGAGCCACTGGGCAGCGTCGCCCAACTCGTCTTCACTCAGTGCGACCTGCTCGTAGCTCTCAGTGTTCATGAAGTGGTGATGGGAACCATCGGAGTACATATATTCCATTTCGTGTTGCTCAAGGCTGGCGCGTTCAACTGTATCCGCAGATCTAAAGCGGTGTTCGAAGGACGACCCAGTCTTGATGTTCCTTAGTTTCGCCTGCACCATGGCCCGCAAATTACCAGGCGTGTGATGCCTGAATTCCATTACTTTGCAGGGCTGTCCCTCAAAAACGATGACCATGCCGCGCCGAATCTGAGTCGCGTTTATTGCCATACCTAATTTCCGTCTCCATCACTTAGTCTGAATGTGTCAGGCGAGGGCCCGGGGCCTCATCGAAACGCGTAGTCTAGCGAGACGCTTGTCAGTTTGTCCAGCAAGGTCATAAAGAAAGCGGGCCTCTCAGAACCTGCAACAGTTCGGATTGGTCCGCCTTCTTTTTGAGGAGCCCACCTACCTCAACTAGCTAAACGCATCATTAAGGTCGGCGTTCCAAAAAACTTTCAGGCAGCGCGGGCGCGATGCACACGACGCTGGCGTGCAACTCGCTCGAGCCACTTCTGCGCTTCCCCGTAATGTGGAAAACGGCGTTCGTCTAGCCGAAAAGCGCTGGTATGGTAATACCGTCGGCCATTGATCAATCTTGCCGGATGCTTCACGTGTAACAGCTCATGGTAAAGGATGTATTCAACGAACCACTCGGGCACATCATGCGAATCCAAAGTCTTGCTGATAGTTACTGTATCGTAGACGCGATCGTGATGGCCAAGAATGTTGCGGGTACGTCGCTGCGACCAGGTGAGGGCCGGCTTCTCTAGTGCGCCGTCAAAGTGCTTACGGTTCAATTTGGTAAACATCTTGTCGAGATCGTAGACGTCACCCTGTGCAGACGAAAAGAATTTCCGCCCTCGTCGACGTCGCGCGAGATCCGATGCTCGCATTACCTCCGGTGTCACGGAAAAATCCTGGTATACGCGGTTATGAACATCGGGAATTCTCTTGCCGAGGAGTCTTGCCACCAGCACGAACGCGAGAGCTCGCAAAACTGGCGGCGGAGCGTCTTTGCAGATGTCCGAGAGGCGCACGTAGATTCGTCCCGAGCGCAGCCTGATGGTGTGGTGCAATCCGGCGTAGGGATAGAAACGCATCTCGATTGGCGGAACTGTGCGGTTACCCCCGAGGTGGTGAAAGGCATCAACAAAAAAGGTGGTTCCTTCATTCATCGCCTATTCTCCCCAACTGGTGTGACGACAGCTTGGCTGAAAGACTGTTGCCGGACGCAGAGATTCATTGTTTCGCCTTCGAGTTCGAAGCTGTAGAGAGGGTTTGAGTCTCCGAATGCTGTTATCTTAAATAGCTCTCCTCTCGGTAGTCAATCCGGATGGGCCAGTCCGCCAAAACTCCAGCAAAAGGTAGTAAGAATGGACGGTGGCTGTCCGCCCAAAGCCTTCTCGTCAGATCTACAACGTCTAAGTCTAATTATTTAAGTACTTAGGCTCAGCAGGCTGTGTGTAAGGAGGATTTTCTGAGGAAGGGAATCCTCCGGCTCGACCGTTCCTCGAAAGGGATGACGTGCGCCCTAAGGCCTAGCCCAAGTCCTGCAAACCGATTGTTTGCCGCCACCTCACAGATTCCTCTATACTGCCAAGGGCCGTACGTTAAGCCCTTCAGCAGATTAAACGTCGCCCCATCCCTATAGGCTGGATTGAGCCGTCCCGGAACAGAAGTCCGCAAATGAACCACTAATGCCCCGTCGCAGTTCAACCCCTCAAACCTTCGAAAAGTACACCCCTGATGCGCGTGGCCAAGCCGTACTCGCCGCCGTCATCAAGGAGCACCTTGTGACGGGCGAGGCAGTCGGTTCACTTGTACTGTCTGACCGTTTTGCACATGGCCATGGGTGGAGCTCCGCCACAATCCGCAACGTCATGGGGGAACTCGAGGAAGCGGGTCTGGTTGAACAACCGCACACCTCAGCCGGCCGCGTGCCCACTGACAACGGCTATCGCTATTACGTAGACAACATGTTGGGCGAAACGCGACTCTCGCGAGGTGATCTCAGGGCCATTGACGACGCCTTCGCTCCAGATCGTCTCGATTCTCAAGCTTCACCTGAACGGCTAATGGAACGTGCATCTCACGCGCTGTCCGAGCTTTCTGAGAACGTTGGAATCGTCATGTCCCCTGCGCTCGCAGACAATCGTCTGAACCATATCGAGTTTCTGCAGCTCTCAGACAAGCGCATCCTTGTGATTCTGGTTACCGCCCCGAATATCGTTCACAACAAAATTATTCGGATCGCAGACAACCTGACTCAGGAGGAGCTCGAGCGGACGGCTCGCTATCTCAACACTGAATTCAGTGGCAAGAGCCTTAATGCGATTCGCGCTGAAATCCTCGAGCTCATGATGGAAGAGAAAGCTCTTTATGATCGGCTCCTGCGAAACGCGGTGCTGCTCTGTGACAAAAGCCTCGACGGTGAAGACGAGAGTGCGGGGGATGTCTATGTGGACGGCGCGTCAAATATGCTTACCAAACCCGACTTTGTTGACGTAGAACGAATGCGGGAGCTGTTCAGGACATTCGAGGAGAAGTCGCGGCTGATCAAGATTCTTAATGAATGTGTTTCTCGTGAACAGCCGGTTCGAGCGGATGTGAATGTAGTGATTGGGAGAGAACATCCGACGTCATCGATGCGAAACTGCACGCTCATCACTGCCCCCTACCGGATCGGATTCAATGAGCAGCTCGGCACGTTGGGAGTGGTAGGTCCGATGAGAATCGAATATTCGCGTATCATGGCTATGGTAAACTACATGGCGCGGTTAATTGAGCGCCGGCTGAGCGAAGAGAGCTCTCTGTACTGAGCGTACCTCGTTATGCCTCTATTGGTTTGTGGAACCTGGAACTAATGGACTCCGGAAAAAAAACTGGCAAATTGAATCGTATCCCAATCAAGTTTTCTGACTCGGATGTGAGCGATATTTCAAACGGCACGGAAGCTGACGAGTTGACTCCTGCGCCCGACGAACAGGACGCGCCTGCCCAAGCGGATAATGGTGAAGAACTGTCGGCGTTCGAGGACAGTGACGATGTGCATACAATAGAACTGAACGACTACGCTGAAGAACTGCAGGACTTCGCTGACGTCACTGCTTCGCCAGCGGCTGGAGAGGCCGGGGGGCCGGCGGTTGCTGAACTGGTTGCAACTCGAGCGGAGCTGAAGCGGGTAGAGGGAGAAGTCACCGATCTAAAAGATCGTCTTGCGCGCCGACAGGCTGATTTTGAAAATTATCGCAAACGCGGCGAACGCGAACGCGGTGAGACATACGAACGTGTCGTCGCGGAGATAGCTGCCAAGCTCCTGCCAGTTCTGGATAACCTCAAGCGCGCGCTTGATACTGAGGCTTCTTTGGAAGCTGGAGAATCTGACGAGTTCCGACACTTCCTCAGTGGTGTCGATTTGATTTTCAAACAACTCGGCGGTGTCATCGAAGCCCTGGGAGTAAAACCCGTGCTGGCAGTCGGCGCGCCTTTTGATCCGCATATTCACGAAGCGGTGGTATTAGAGGCCACGGATGAGCACGAACCGGATACTGTCATGGAGGAGATCCTTCGCGGTTATCGTTTGGGCGACAAGTTGATTCGACCAGCATTGGTGAAAGTAGCGACTAAGAAGTAAGCAATGGGAAAAGCTATCGGCATAGATTTGGGGACGACCAACTGTTGTGTCGCTGTTCTTGAGGGCGGCGCCGTCCAGATTGTGCCCAACAAGGAAGGTGGTCGAACAACGCCCAGCGTAGTTGGCTTTACCGACAAAGGGGAGCGACTTGTTGGGCAAATCGCCAAACGCCAGGCCGTGACGAACGCCGCCAATACGGTCTACGCCGTCAAGCGCCTGATCGGAAGAAAATACAACTCGCCGGAACTCGTGCGAATGCGCGAGACATCGGCATTCGAACTAGTCGACTCGCCCAACGGCGACGCCCGTGTGCGTGTACAGGGGAGAAGCTACAGTCCGCCAGAGTTGTCAGGCATTGTATTGCAGCGGCTCAAGGCAGCTGCCGAGGATTTCCTTGGTGAGCCTGTTACCGACGCCATCATTACCGTTCCCGCCTATTTCGATGATACGCAACGTCAAGCCACGAAAGATGCGGGCAAGATTGCCGGGCTGAGAGTTGAACGCATCATCAACGAGCCTACGGCAGCAGCCCTCGCATACGGCCTTGGCCGCTCTGGAGTGGAGCGCATTGCGGTTTACGATCTCGGCGGCGGCACGTTTGATATTTCCATTCTGGAAATGAATGAAGGTGTCTTTGAAGTGCTCTCGACTTCCGGAAACACATTCCTGGGTGGCGAGGACTTTGACGAGCGCATCATGAACTGGATGGCCGTACAGTTCCTCGCTGACACGGGAATCGATCTCCGCAAGGACAGACTCGCGCTGCAGCGGTTGAAAGAAGTTGCGGAACGCGCGAAGTGCGAACTGTCTTCGGCAACCGAAACAACTATCAATCTGCCGTTCATTGCCGCGGACGCAAGCGGACCGAAGCACTTCAACAAGTCGCTGAGTCGCGAAGAATTTGAAGCTCTCGTTGCGGAACTGATTGAACAAACCGTCGAGCCCTGTCTCAAGGCGCTTCAGGATGCCAAGCTCCAACCGGGTGACGTAGACAAAGTGATTTTGGTCGGTGGACAGACAAGATCACCGATCGTCGAACGGACTGTCGAAAAGATCTTCGGCAAGAAGCCTTCAGCTGAGATCAATCCCGACGAAGTTGTGGCAATGGGAGCCGCAATTCAGGGCGGGGTGTTGTCCGGCGATATTAAGGACATCGTACTGCTCGACGTTCTGCCGCTCAGTCTTGGATTGGAAACTCGTGGAGGACTGTTCACCAAGATCATCGAACGCAACTCCACAATTCCACTGCGCAATAGTCTGACGTTCACCACGGTGGTAGACAATCAGGCGTCGGTTGAGATTCATATTCTTCAAGGCGAGCGCGAGGTTGCGGAGGGCAATCGTTCTCTGGGAAAGTTCGAACTCGTCGGCATGCCGGCGAGTCCCCGCGGCGTCCCGCAAATCGAAGTGTCGTTTGAAGTGGATGCGAATGGAATCGTCTCAGTATCCGCACAGGACAAGGCCACCGGCCGCGAGCAGCAAATGCGCATCACGCCGACTTCCGGCCTGGCCCCCAACGAAATAGAACGGTTGATTAGTGAATCAGAGACATTTGCCGAGGACGACAAGAAGGCCAAGGAAGAGATAGTTCTTCTCAATAAGTTGGACTCGTTACTGCGCAACACGCAAAAGTCTTTCTCGAAGTTTGGCGGCTTGCTCCCCGCAAACGATCAGGAGAGTGCCGAGCGCGCCTTCAGTGACTCTCGCGATGCGGTGAGGTCGAAAGAGATTGACGATGTTAATAAGGCCTTGAATGGCCTGGAGCGCGTTGCTTCCCTACTTACTGGTGCAATGATGGATCCCACCGATGCCGCCAAGCCTGAAGAGGTTAAGGGCTAGTCTGCCCGACACCAAGCGACAATCAAAATCAATACGAAAGGTTAGTATTAAAGCTGGATGGATAAGAGAGATTATTACGAGGTACTAGGAGTTAGTCGCACTGCCACCGACCAGGAACTCAAGAGCGCATACCGGCGCCTCGCACAACTTTATCACCCGGACAAGAATCCCGAAACAGCGGCCGAGGACAAGTTCAAGGAACTGGCGGAAGCGTACGGCGTCCTTTCCGACGGGGAACAGCGCCAGCGTTACGATCGCTTCGGTCACGCAGGCGTCTCGAGCGGTGCTGGGGCCAGCTGGGGTGCACCGGGATTCGGCGGCATTGAAGATATCCTCGGCGATCTGTTCGGCTTCGGCGATGTTTTCAGCAGCGCGCGTTCAGGTTCGCGTCGCTCCAACGCTCAACGTGGCGCAGATTTGCGTTATGACCTCGAGATTTCTTTAGAGGACTCGGCGAAGGGTATAACCGCGCAGTTGCGCATTCCCCGTCTGGAGACCTGCGATAAGTGCAAAGGCTCAGGCGCTGCGGCTGGTACAGAACCGGAGAATTGCGTCACCTGTGGCGGCACCGGGCAAATGCGTTTTCAGCAGGGGTTCTTTTCGGTGGCGCGTACTTGCCACACCTGCCGCGGCGTCGGTCGTGTCATCAAAAATCCCTGCACTGAGTGTCACGGTGCGGGACGTGTCGAGCGCGAAAAGCAGATGGAAGTAAAGATCCCCGCAGGCGTCGAGACGGGATCTCGTCTGCGCGTCCAGGGTGAAGGCGAGTCGGGCACGGCCGGTGGTCCAGCCGGAGATCTCTATGTCGTAATCCACGTTGTCGAGCACGAGCGCTTTGAGCGGCAGGGAAGCAATCTGTACGCAGCTGTGCCAATTACTTTTGCTCAGGCAGCTTTGGGATCGGAAATTTCTGTAAGCACTCTCGAAGGTGAAGAGAAGGTCAAGATCCCCGTTGGCACGCAGACTGGTACGGTATTTCGTCTCAAAGGAAAAGGAATGCCGATGCTCGGCGGCCGTGGCCGCGGTGATCTGTTTGTTTCAGTAACTGTGATTACGCCAACGTCATTGACACGCGAACAGCGCAAGCTGCTGGAGCAACTGGCCACGGTTGAGAACAAGGATCTGGAAGACAAAGGACTGGTAGACAAAGTTCGCGACATTTTTGGTTGAACCGGAGTAGCCATGGCGCAAATGCTCCCCGACATTCGACGCTCGCTGATCGCTGTTGCTTTTCTAATCACAACCGGCATCGCCGCCCATGCGCAAGACGTTTCCGAAGCCGTGAAACGCTGGGAGGGCTTTGGCTTCGCCAAAGAAACGATTGCAAAGAATCAAATTGCCTCGCTGCCACTGGAAGATCTTCAGTTGCTGCGCGGCGTAATCTTTGGTCGCCATGGTCGCGTTTTCAAAGATCTGGCGATTAAGACCTACCTGAACGACCGGCCGTGGTATCAGGCCCAGCCCGCCTTCAAGAATTCCATGCTCAATGATGTTGAGCGACAAAATCTGGATCTGGTTCGTGACGCTGAGGCCAGCAAGCACGACTTTGTGCAGCCGGGTGACATGCGCTATTGGCGCGCCCGCCCGTTGCCGCGCAAAAAACTGGGACAGCACAGCACAGCGGAGTGGTTGGTCCTACGTTCTGAAATCGAAGCAATACAGGGAAAGCGTTTCGACGATCAACCCTGGTTGCAGCAGTATTTCGAAGAACGCTACTGGTACCAGCCCAGTGATCATTACGACTCGCAGAAGCTTTCCCAGCTCGAGAGAACCAATCTGCAAATGCTCGTTGCGGCAACTTCGAGGCAGCGCAAGTTAGCGCTTGCGCCGGGCGACATGGAGCTCTTTGAGAACAAACTCATATCGGAACAATTGCTGAAAGGTCTCAGCCTTCACGAGCTCCGTTTGCTGCGCAACGAAATCTATGCGCGTCACGGTCGCGCATTTCGGGCCGCCTGGTTGCAACAGTATTTCTGGAGTCAACCCTGGTATGAGCAGAAAGATGACTTCAAGGACGAGGAAGTCTCTGGGAGCGATCAGGCCAACGTGGAAACGATCGTGAAGTACGAAAACAGGATCCATGATGAGCTGGGCACAAAGCCGATCACCCGCAGTCTGCTAGCTGGTCTCTTTGTTGAAGATGCCGAAAAGATGCGACAGGAGATCTATGCGCGGCGCGGCAAGGTCTTTAAGGAGCCCTGGCTGCAGAAGTATTTTGCGAGCTTCGAATGGTATAAACCGAACCCTGAATTTAACGAAAGCACCATGAGCACCGTTGAGAAGCAGAACATTGCTTCGCTGCTGGCCTATGAGAAAAAGGCGGCGAGCGTGCTCGATGCCGTCGAGGGTTGATAAGGCCACTCCGGTCTCGCGTGCCGAGACCAAACAAAACAAATCCCCCTTCTAAAGCAGCACCCGGTCGCTCAAAGCCGGGGAGTGGTACCGCAGGCCGATACTCGCGGCTGAGAGTAGTGATGTAATCGGCGCAATTCGCGGCTCTGCCGCTTTCCGTGCGGTAAGCCTCTGGGTGCGCCGGGTGGGTTTCTTTCTTGGGAGGCTGGGTCGTCCTTACTGCGTGGTTGGAGGATTAATGAAATATAGATTCTTAGGTCGAACCGGTTTGAGGGTTTCGGAACTCTGTCTCGGGACAATGACCTTCGGCGAAAACTTTTTCAATATTGCTGTGGTCGATCAAGCGAGTGCAGACGGGATGGTCCGCAGCGCGCTGGAAGCTGGAATCAATTTCTTTGACACCGCGGATGTCTACTCCTACGGCCGTTCCGAAGAAGTGTTGGGCGCAGCCATCAAGACGTCCGGCGTCGCTCGCGACAAGGTGATTCTCGCTACCAAAGTCCGCAGCGCCATGAGCGAAGGTGCGATGAGCGGTAATGCTGATGTGAACAATGTCGGACTCTCGCGTCATCATATTCTTTCCTCGGTTGAAGCCAGCCTGCGCAGACTTGGCACAGACTATATCGATCTTTATCAGGTGCACGGCTGGGACTTGATCACGCCCATGGAAGAAACACTTTCCGCTCTAGACCACCTAGTGCGGCAAGGCAAGGTGCGTTATCTCGGTTGCTCGAACTGGACCGCTCGCCACTTGATGAAGGCTCTGTGTCTTTCTCGAGCCGCCGGCTGGGCAAGCTTTGTGTCTCTCCAGGCTTACTACTCTTTAGTCGGCCGCGATCTCGAGTCCGAATTACTTCCGCTCTGTCGCGAAGAAGGTATTGGGGTGTTGCCGTGGTCGCCGCTTTCTGGTGGCTTCCTCTCTGGAAAATACCGGCGTGACGATCCGACCCCGCAGGGAGCGCGCAGAAGTGCGTTCGACTTCCCACCAATCGATGGGGCACGCGGTTTCGATGCCGTGGAAGCGCTTGATGCAATTGCCAAAGCGAAGGGAGCAACTGTCGCGCAGGTTGCGCTCGCGTGGCTGCTGGCCCAGCCGGGCGTGACTTCGATCATCATCGGCGCAAACAAGATGAAGCAGCTGGAAGATAATTTGAAAGCAGCGGATCTGCGGCTTACGGCGGAAGAGGTCGAGAGGCTTTCGCAAACGACGGCGCCGGCGCCTCATTACCCGCAATGGATGGTTGAACGCCAGAATCAGGACCGGCAGAGTTCGATGAGCTGCGACATCGTTTAAGCGACCGACCGTATGCCGATCGCAAGAGTCTTAAAGCCGGTAACGCGCCCCAGCTCTTTTGCGCGCCTCGTCGGCAAGATCGATGTTCTGCAGGCGGAGAGTGACGTCGGCGTTTAGATCCAATCCGGCATGCTCACCTGCCTGCAGTTTTACAGTTCCTGCTGCGGCAATCATCGCCGCGTTGTCAGTTGAGAGGTGTCGTGAGGGAAAGAAGACAGGCGATCCCAGTCGCTCGGCAACCTCGCTTGAAGCGGAGCGCAGGGCTTCGTTGCAAGCAACCCCACCCGCGACAATGAGCGTCTTCGGCGGATAATCCTCAGCGACTTTTTCAAGAGTTCCTACCAACGATCTAATAACTACACTTTGAAAACTCGCGGCGAGATCCTTTATCGCCTGGGACGGCTCTGCTCCATTCTGAACCGGAAGTAGTCCCGTTTCGCGAACGTACTTCGTAATCGCAGTCTTCAAACCGCTGAAACTGAAATCCGGAAGACCGTCGCCCATGCGCGGCACCGCAAACTTCACAGCCTTCGCATTGCCTTCGCGCGCGAGTCGTTCGATGATCGGCCCACCGGGATAACCCAGGCCCAGCAACCTCGCCACCTTATCAAAAGCCTCACCGGCGGCGTCGTCTCGCGTGCGGGCCACGACCTTGTATTTGCCTGGTCCCGGTATGTGAAAAATATTCGTGTGACCGCCAGAGACGACAAGCGCCAGCGCGGGATACTCGACCAGGGGATTATCAAACGCGACCGAATAGATATGCCCCTCGATGTGGTTGACACCGACGATGGGTTTATCTAAAGCGAACGCCATCGCTTTCGCATAAGACACACCGACGATCAAAGAGCCCACAAGGCCCGGCCCGACGGTCACCGCAATCCCATCGAGTTGCGCCGGTTGGATCTCGGCGCGCGCTAGAGCTTCAGTGACGATGGGGACGATCTTGTCGAGATGTTCGCGTGAGGCGAGCTCAGGGACGACGCCACCGAAGCGCTCGTGCAGCGCGGTTTGTGAGGTAATAACTGACGAAACGATCTCTCGGCCGTCGCGCACAACGGCCGCGGCGGTTTCATCACAGGAGCTTTCGATGCCGAGTACGAGCATGAAGTGATTCTAGCAGGCAGGCGCCTGGCCTCTAAGCTGCGGGCTCACGCTGGTGCTAAGTCTTAACGCAAAAAACTGTTAGTTTGCGATGGGCTGAATGGCGTTCAACCTCCCGCAAACTAACAGTTCGCGTTCGCGTAGAAGCTCAACGCTGAATCCCCCTGTTTGAGCAGGCGCTGACGTCGCAGGTTTCCAACTTGATCCGGCAGTTGGTTCTTGTGCTGGTGCTCGACGACCAGTAAGCCTTCACCGTCCAGTAGTTGTTTGGAGTGCGCGGCGAGCAACTCCAGCGCGCCCAGGTAGTCATCCGCATAGGGCGGATCGAAGAACACGATCGACCACGGTCCTTGTTCGCGCCTGACTGCGCTGCGCAGAAAGTCGCTGGCCTCCGCTTTCACAACCTCGGACTCTTCTTCCGGGATGCGACACAGTTCCAAATTCGACGCGATCAATGCGCACATTTGCGCCGAGCGATCGACGAACGTTACGTGACTCGCATTGCGCGAGAGCGCCTCGATACCTACCGCACCGGAGCCCGCGCATAGATCGAGAACTCGCGCACCCTGGATACGAGGCGCCAGCACGTTGAAGAGTGTCTCGCGCAAGCGATCCGAGGTTGGTCTCACCTGCAACGAAGGAGGACTCTTCAGGGTTCGGCCACGATAGTTTCCCGCGATTACTCTCATAAATCAGCCCACTGCAGCCAGACCAAATCTCGCATCGGTCTTGACCCGCCGAATCAGTTTTGCAGTCTCTGCAGACTTCTCACCCTGCCGCAGGTAGAACTCCGCTTCCTTGCGTGCTTTTTCGAGAAACTGCTGGTCGCGCACCAGGTTGCCGATGCGAAATTCCGGAATGCCTGATTGTCTGGTGCCCAAAAGCTCTCCGGCGCCGCGAATCTCCAAATCCTTTTCCGCGATCAAGAAGCCATCACTGGTCTGCTCCATGATCCTCAGACGCGCAGCGCCTGTGCTCGTTTGCTTGTCCGCTGTTAGGAGGAGGCAATAGCTTTGCCCGGCGCCTCGTCCTACTCGTCCACGTAGTTGATGTAGTTGCGAGAGACCGAATCGTTCGGCGTGCTCGACGATCATCACTGACGCATTGGGCACGTCCACGCCGACTTCGATCACAGTAGTCGAAACAAGGATCTGAACCTCACCGGCGATAAAGCGCTTCATCACTTCCTCTTTTTCTTGCGCCTTCATCTTTCCGTGGACGAGACCAACGGTGAACTTTGGGAACACGACATCTCTGAGGTACTCAAACCGCTTCGTAGCATCACGCAAGTCGATCTTTTCCGACTCTTCGACGAGCGGGTAAACAACGTAGACTTGCCGTCCAGCTTTAACCTCGCCGGTAATCAAGCGCTTGACGTCGAGTCTTTGCTCCTCTCCAAAAACTTTTGTTTGTATCGGCGTGCGTCCGGGAGGAAGTTCGTCAATTACAGATACGTCGAGATCACCGTAGATGGTCATCGCGAGCGACCGAGGAATCGGCGTCGCCGTCATCACCAGGACATCGGGATTGAAGCCGCGCGCGCGCAACTCCGCACGCTGCATAACGCCGAATCGATGCTGCTCATCGATCACCACGAGGCCAAGTTTTTGAAACGAGACGGCTTCCTGCACCAGAGCGTGCGTGCCGACACATGCGTGAATTTCCCCCGCAGCGAGATCTGCGTGCAAGCGTTTTTTCTCGGCTGCGCGGAGTGAGCCGGTGAGCAGTTCGACGCGATGGGGAGTCTTCGCGAGAAGCCGTTTGATGTTGCGACCGTGCTGCTCGGCGAGAATCTCTGTGGGCGCCATCAACGCCGTCTGATATCCGTTCTCCATCGCGGCAAGCATAGCGATGAGCGCTACGATGGTTTTCCCGCACCCCACGTCGCCCTGCAGGAGTCGATTCATTGGTGCCGACGATTGCATGTCGCCGAATATTTGCTTCACAACGCGGCGCTGAGCGTTAGTCAGCTTGAACGGCATCACAGAAGCAATCGCTTGCTTCACGGCAGCGTCGATCTTGATGTTCGCGCCTTTGGTTTCCTTTATTCGCTGTCCTCGCTTTAAGGCGATAGCCAACGCGATCCAAAAGAAGTCTTCAAAGATAAGTCGCTGATGCGCCGGACTTCTGGCCTTCTCGTAGTCGTCGAGCGGTATGTCCTCAGGGGGGAAGTGAATCTGCTTCAATGCTGCGGCACGTTCGATCAGGCGCTGTCTTTTGCGTAGCTCGGCAGGCAGCGTTTCCGGAATATCTTTGTCTGAAAGCAGGGCGAAAACTCCATGAATGATTTCTCGCGTTCGTTTCGAGGAGAAGTCTCCCAGCTTTCGATAGACCGGCACGCGACGTCCTGCATGGACAGCGGCAAGAACTGGATCAACCGCGGGGTCTTCGAGCAACTCATCTGTCTTGCGGGTGGAGTTCTCGGAAGGAGGCTCGCGAAGGTTCGCCAGCGATGCGTTTTTGTCCGATACTTCCAGCGGAGCCAACAGCTCAAGCTCATCTGCCGGCTTATTCAGTCGCAGGGCAAAAGTGCCGCGCCGATCATCCCACTCCCAGCGCCCAAACGTGATGAAACGGGCGCCGCGCTCAAGCCGTTTCGTGTAGTAGTTGATGATGTCGTGCGCGTGAGCGCCGGAGATGAACCACCAAACGACTACAGGCTTCCCACTCTTGTGCTTATCGGTCGCGGCAACTTCAAAGATGTAGAGTTGCGCGTTTTTGTATCCGCCCTTCTTGCGAACTTGATAACCCCCGGCGAGTTTGGAATAGAGTTCGAGAGAGGCTTCCGTCCCTGGTTCCAGATCGATGATGCGGGAGAGATTGGAACGGTCCTCGTAACGCATTGGCAGGTACGTCAGGAGATCTTCGACCGTTGTCTGGCTCGCGCTCTTGTGGCCGGCTGGACCCGCCAGCGCCTGCGCCAGCCGTTGCGACAGTGTCTGGCCCAGACGGGCTATTCTGTACTTGTAGAGCTCGTTGATTGGTGTGTCGAGGTTGAGGGACGCGGGCATTGAAGCGATCATATCATAGCGAAGTTTACACTCGTCAGACGCCAGATGGTTGAGTAAACCTATGATCGAGGTCAATCGAAGCGGGCGTTCTAGTGGTTCGAAGATCGGTCCATCTACGGTATTCTTGTCGAGCACGAGCAAGCAGACTAGAGCGAGAAGGGAAGTAGAGTCACGATGAGTGATAACCAAAAAATGTCAGAAATAAGCGAAAGCCGATTGCGCGAGGTGAGGCAGTCATTACTTCGGCTGCATAAGACGCTGCTTGATTGTGAACAGGAAGCCTACGAGCGAGCGCACGATCGCGTTGAGAACAGTTACGAGTTGCTGCAGCTCGTGATGAACGATCCTTGGTTCGCCTGGTTGCACAGTCTTTCGGGGCTGGTGGTGCAGATCGATGAGATGCTGGACGCGAAGGAGCCGCTGTTGGAACCGGCAATTGAGGCTCTGATTAACGAGGCACGTAATCTACTGCGGCCTTCGGAGAGTGGTGATGAATTTCAGCAGAAGTACTTCAGCACTCTGCAGCAGTGTCCCGATGCTGTGATAGCTCACGCAGAAGCTGTGAAGATCATTGGCAGACGTCGTGTTGAGGATGAGAACAAGAGTCCTCAGCCAACCGCTTAAAAAAATCCCCGGGACAGCGCGTGGACAATCCCGGGGAATCTTAACTACGATTTGACTAATGTCTTAGCCGGCGACGGATTCAGCCTGAGTGCAGTACTGATCGAATGCCTGCGTCAGTTCCTGCGCAATCTGCGATGGCCCGCGACCCTCAATCTGGTGTCGCTCAAGCATGTAGACGAGCTTGCCATCCTTGAGTAGCGCTATCGATGGGGATGATGGACGAAAGCCAGTGAAGTAGCTGCGTGCTTTCTCAGTGGCCTCAATGTCCGCTCCGGCAAATACAGTCGCGGTCTTGTCAGGACGAACCTCATGCTGAAGCGCCAGGGCGATTCCCGGCCGCGCTTTTCCTGCCGCACACCCGCAAACTGAATTAACGACAACCATCACAGTGCCCTTGCTGTTCTGTAGGGTCTGGTCAACGTCGTCTGGGGTCCTCAACTCTTCAAATCCCAGGCGCGTCAGCTCTTCGCGCATTGGTCGAATCATGATTTCTGGATATGGCATCTTTAATATTCTCCTCAGTCAATCTACCTAAATTCATTCTAACACATGCCGCTCGACGCCGTGCCCGTCTACCGGGATGGCACTTTTTGGACCGAGATTCGTCTAGGTTCGGCACCGTCACCGGTGATCGTGACTTGCCAGACTTGTCCAGGCAAAGGATAGCGCCCCATCCGTTCTGCCCACTCGATAACAATCACCGCCTGCTCATCTGTCAGCAGCTCATCGAGGTCTACGGCGTGCGCCGCGGATGAGCCTTCGTCGAGACGGTAGAGATCGATGTGGTGAAGCGTCAGGCGCGCCTCGTAAGGATTGACGAGCGTGAAGGTCGGGCTCGTGACATCTTCAGGATCGATGCCGAGCGCGGCAGCAAGCCCTTTGACGAAAATCGTTTTGCCCGCACCGAGCGGACCGCTCAGCAAAAGGATCTCACCGCCCGAGAGCTGAGCTCCAAGTTGTTCGCCGAGCGCAAATGTTTCTTCAGGCTTCTGCGATTCCCATTCGCCTGTAACGATCGTCTCTTTGACAGTCATACTGCTCGTCGAGTCTTTCGCACCTACGCGAGCTGCTACCGACAGTCGGTTCTGAGTGGTTGCTCGCCTTCCGGATCCAGCAAACGCACAGCGGCGCTTAGATGTTCTTGAATGTCTGATGCGAGCATCGTTCGCATGCCGAGTTCGCGAGCGGCGAGATCGCCGGCGAGTCCGCCGACGTAGAGCGCGGCGATGACCGTCGCCAGCGCATCGGCATCTGACTTTAGTGTCCCAAATGACTGTGCGAAAAAGCCCGTGATGATGCCGGTCAAGGTATCTCCAGCGCCGGCGGTGCCTAGCCCCGCGTTCCCGGTTGGGTTGACGAAGACTCGCCCATCAGGCGCAGCAATGAGAGAACGCGAGCCCTTCAATACCAGGAACAGCCGTTGTCGGACGGCGAAATCTCGCGCTGCGTTTTCTCGATCGCGCAGTACGACTTTGTCGTCAGTGCCAAGCAGACGCAACATCTCGCCGACGTGTGGCGTGATTATCAGAGGCAAATCCGCAGAGCCTTTTAGATCCGCCGGCCAGGGAGCGAGACAATTAAGGCCGTCGGCATCGATGACGACCGGCGTGCTTCTTTCTTCTACTGCCGACCTCACAAAGGCTCGCGTGCGTTCATCCGCAGCTGAAAGCCCTGGTCCGATCGCTAACGCATTGGCTTTCGATGCGAGTTGTTTGACGTGCTCAAGCGCCTCGTCGCTAACCGCGCCGCGATCCGTCTCGGCCAGTGCAACTGTCATGACTTCGGGCATGACTACGGCAGCAACCGACGCCTGAACAGAGACAGGCGTTGCGACAGTTACCAGTCCGGCCCCCGAACGCATCGCAGCGTTTCCACAAAGCGCTGCTGCCCCTGTGTAACCGCGCGACCCGGCGATGACCAGGGCGTGTCCGTGCGAATTCTTGTAAGACGCCGGAGTGTAGCGAGTGCTGACCAGCCATTCCCGAACGTCGCCAGCTTCGCTAACAAAAAGATTTGCTTTTGCCGCGTCAAGCAACGACGCGGGCGAGCCGATGTTTGCGACGACGAGTTTTCCACCGAGATGCGAAACCGGGGGCAGCACATTCGCTCGCTTGGGCGCAGTGAAGGTAACCGTCAGATCCGCTTGAACGGCTTCGCCAATTGAGACGGCAAGATCGGCATTGAGTCCGGAAGGAACGTCGAGTGAAACGATCAACGGTCGCACTGTGGCCGAACGCTCTCGCGCCGCTCTGATCATCGCGAGGTGCTGAACGACCTGCACGTAGATTCCCTCCAACGGGCGGGTCAGGCCGGTGCCAAAGAGCGCATCGACGATCACGTCGTAGGTCTTGCGGGGCCGGGCAATCTCTTCCCACTCAGAAAGGGTCGCGCATTCCAGGAAGCTTAATAGCGACGGGCGCACACTCGAGCCGGCTTCGAAGCTTGCGAGGCGGCGCACGATCTCAAAATTGGTTCGCGCATCGGCCCTGGTATCTTCGACTTTGCCAAACAGGATGAGCTCGGTCTGCACGCCTGCGCGCGCGAACGCCCGGGCGAGGGCGGCGCCATCTCCGCCGTTATTGCCGGGGCCGGAAAGAACGCGGATCTTTTTGCTGTTTAGACTTCCGGAAAATTGAGAGGTGATTGCGAGGAGCGCAGCGTCGGCTGCGGCTTCCATGAGGAGCAGGTTCGGTGTTTCGAATCTTTCCGCGGTGAGACGGTCTATCTCCCGCATTTGGGCCGCTGAAATGACAGGTTGCACGCGGTGGATGATAAGGGGAAGGGTGATCGCCGTCAATTAAGTGGGTCTAGACGTTCAGCCCGCCTATTGGGTACCCCAAACGCCAAAAAGGCGGCCTCGGCCGCCTGCGCCCGCCTGCCGCTTACCAGTCCGTTGTCCAGGATACTGGTAGTAAAAGGCCAATGGGTTCGGTTCTCCAGAAAACCCTAGAATTATTTCTAGGCCGAAACTAAGGGGAAACGGGGAAAAGGCGCAAAGGTGCAAGGGAAAGGAAAAGGCCTTCACTGTGATCCGCCCTCCGCTTCCACAATGGGGTTAGAAAGTCGCCCAAAGTCATTCCTGTTCTACTATAACGGGGTTGTGAAGCTCGAGTTTAAGCCATTCCCCTTTCCCCGTTCCTCCAGTTCCCCCTTATCGTTTTAGCATCCGCATTCCCTTGCCAATCACGTCGCGGGCTTCGGGAATTCCCAGTGCGAAGGCTACTGCGAAGTAAGTCAACCCATATCCGCCGAGCACAACAATCGCGACGGGAATGGGGTGACGTTGGCCAAGGAGTATTTTGAAGGCCCAGCCCACGTCAGCGCCCAGGATTGCGCCAATCCACAAACGCACCACGAAAGCCGCTGACAGTCCTGTCTTTCCAATCCGGCGATTCAAGGTGCGGCGCAACAGCACAAACTCTACCCAGCCGGCGATACCGGCAGATGCCGTGAGCCCGGCCACACCCCACTTCAGGTCAATACCCAACAACCGCGGGAGGGGCAGCGCAAAGAGGTAGCCCAGTAGCGTGGTTAGCGTTACGCGAACGATGGCAAAGCGCAGCGGTGTTTTCGTGTCATGAAGAGCGTAGTAAGTGGATGAGTAGAGACGGCCGAGTGTCGAGGCAAGGAGGCCTACGGTCGATCCGGCGAGTATGCCCCAGACGTAAACTGCCGCATCGTGATCAAACTTCCCGGTTTGATAAAGCACAGCGGCGATGACATCGCCGAGCGCAAGGAAGGCCATTGCGGAAGGGACAATGAAGAACGCGATCCGTCGCAGACCACGGTCAAGTCGATCTCTTAAGACCTCCGCCACCTGCTCTGTGTTCCCGACCGCTCGTGACATCGCCGGCAACTCAGCGGCAGAAACCGACATGCCGAAGAGACTGACAGGAAGAGTGTAGAGACTCTGCGCATACGTGAGCGCGACAACTGCACCCTCCGGAAGGAAGCTCGCGAGAATTGCATCGACGAACGCGCTGATCTGAACTACGCCGCGACTCATGAAGACAGGAAAGAAATTCCTGACTACAGTCTTTACTTGAGCGTGCGCTGTATCGATAAGAGGCCGCAGCGGACGAATCAGGCGAAAAACGATCGGCAGCTGCACGCCGAATTGCAGCGCGCTGCCGATGACTGATCCCCAGGCTGCTGCTTCCGCAAGTGGAAACTGGCCGACGCGACCGCCGAACATGATCAGGGATCCAATGATCGTCAGATTCCAGGCTACGGGTGCGGTGTAAGAGATGAAGAAACGATGATGGCTGTTTAGAACACCGAGGCACCACGCCGAGAGCACCAGCAGACCGGCTCCGGGAAAGAGAATCTTAACCAAACGAATCGTGAGGTCCCGGGTCGCGCCGTGGAAGCCGGGCGCGATCGCGTCGATAAGATAAGGCGCCGTGAGTACTCCCGCTAGCACGAGTACAGACGAAACGAGGGCAAGCAATCCGAGAACGGCGTTGGCGACGTGCGTTGCTTCTTCGTCCTTTTCCTGGGCCAGCAGTTTTGCGTAAACCGGAATGAAGGACGCAGACAATGCGCCTTCGCCAAACATGTTCTGGAGGAAGTTCGGGATGCGAAACGCCGCGCTAAAAGCGTCGCCCGCGGCGGATGTTCCGAAGTAATGAGCAAAGATGCGTTGGCGAACGAGCCCGACAATGCGGCTGCTGAGAATGCCGGCTCCGACGAAGAATGCAGATCTTCCCGTGCTCGCGTGCGGTTTCTTCGTCGGTATCGGCGGAGTCGCTTCTGCGACGCTGGAACCTACGGGCTCGACACTTTCGCCGGCAATCACTCCCGCCTCGTCAGGAGCTTCGGTGTCGCTCGAAAGTGCGCCTGCTTCGCTGTTCAACTTTTTGTTTGGCTGGGCCGGCCTGGATGAATCGCCGTTGGCAGAGTCTTTCATCGCGGATCAGAGATCGTAGTCTTTCATCTTTGTGAGGAGGGTCTTATAGCTGACGCCGAGCTCGTCGGCTGTACGGGTTTTATTTCCTTCATTTGTTTTCAGTGCCGCCTGGATTTTGCGCCGCTCTACATAACGGAGCGCGCGTTGAGCGACATCCGAAAGAGTTCCTGAAAGATCCAACGACCGCAGCGCCTCGGACTCTGCAGCTTCTCGTCCCACCAAACCGAGGTCGATCGGTTCCAGAGTCATTGTATCGGTCAGGATGCAGGCGCGTTCGATCGCGTTTTCAAGTTCGCGGACATTGCCGGGCCACCGATGCGCTCGCAGAGCAGCGAGAGACTCGTCGCTCAGAGTGGCTTCGCGGCCGCGCAACTCTTTCCCGAGCTGAGCTGCGAAGTGCCGGGCCAGGAACACAATGTCATCGTTGCGTTCGCGCAGTGCAGGGATCTCAATGGGAAAAACTGCGAGACGGAAAAACAGGTCTCCGCGAAACTCTCCGGCATCGACCGCCTTTTTCAGATCTTTGTTTGTCGCCGCCACTATTCGCACGTCGACAGGCAGTGGCGCCCGTCCGCCGATGCGGTCGACCATCTTCTCTTCAATGACGCGCAACAGCTTGCCCTGGATCGCGAGCGGAAGTTCTCCAATCTCATCGAGGAAGACAGTTCCATCGGCTGCGAGTTCAAACTTTCCTAACCGACGATCGCTGGCGCCGGTAAATGAGCCGCGCTCGTGACCAAACAATTCATTCTCGATCAGAGTCTCGGGTATCGCGGCACAATTGATCGCTACGAATGGTTTGTCCCGACGGTTTGAAAGATGATGCACGGCACGCGCGAACAGTTCTTTGCCGGTGCCTGACTCACCCAGCAGCAGTACGGTCGCCTCGGTCCGCGCTACGCGCTGCGTTTCGGCAACGGTGCGCTTGATGGCTTCCGACTCACCAATGATGCGAGGAAAGCCGTAGCGTTTGGACCACTCCTCGCGGAGCAGAATGTTCTCGGTTCGCAGTCTTGCTTGGTCGAGCGCGCGTTCAATCAGAAGCAGGAGGTGGTTGGAATCAACTGGCTTTTGCAGGAACTCGTGTGCGCCATCTTTCATGGCCTGCACCGCCTCATCGATAGAGCCGAAGGCGGTCATGACGATTACCGGAACGTCACTGTCTGCGGCGCGGGCCGCGTGAAGTACATCGAGACCGGAACCATTGGGCATGCGCAAGTCAGTGAGCACGATCTTGTGAGGAGCGAGCGAGATCTCGTTGAGAGCTGCGCGGGCGTCAACTGCTTCGGTCACAGAGTAGCCCGCGTTTTCCAGCGTCAGACGCAGGACACGGCGCAGACTGTCTTTGTCTTCAACAAGAAGGATGTCAGGCATGCTTGAAAAGGATTATCAGAAAACGGAATTCAGGTTGGCCGAGTCGCAAACCTGCTTACGACGACAGTCGGCAGTAGCGATGCGCTTGATTCATCATTCATTCTAACAAGGTACTGTGTCAAGCAAGTTAGCTTTCAAAGTTCCCGGTGAGAAATGGAAAAGGCGCGAATGAAGTTAACCATTCGGGCCCATTTACTGCCCAGGTCTTTAGAGCCTTAGCTCGGGGCTTGTCTCCAACTTCCGGCGGCGCGGCTTCCGGCATCGATAACAGATGCACAACGGTAGGTAGACAGGACCACGTTTGCTGCAACACAAGGATGAATAGGTTGGAGGGTTGAGGGGGTGAGGTGAGCGTCCGGCTCGGCGGCTCATGGCCATTTGAACCTCCGACGAGGGACCCTGTACGCCCCCGTCGCCATGGGAAACGAGGCGCCCACGTTGTGACTATAGGTAACAGCCAGCCAGATTTCCTCAACTGCATAAGACTAGATCCTTGGGGTTTACGAGGCAGACCCAGATGGCACTGGTCTTGCTGTGCTTGGGTGTGCTCGCTCGTTTGAGACGAGCTCGGATCAGCGAAAGCCTACTTTCAGTAACAGGTGCTAGAACAGTATGTGTAAAAAGCGAATGGATATTCAGACCAACCGAGGAATCCCCAGCAAATCCGCCGGCTTTAGCATGTTGGAATTGATGGTTCTGGTTGCGCTGATCGGCATCGTTTCTTCAATCGCGCTCATCAGCGTTCAGAAGTCTAA
Organism: bacterium; assembly: GCA_040005515.1. Taxonomy (GTDB): domain Bacteria; phylum Acidobacteriota; class Blastocatellia; order Pyrinomonadales; family Pyrinomonadaceae; genus PSRF01. The sequence continues at coordinate 3,221 of JBDTYQ010000007.1, read as the reverse complement.
CAAGAGTCTCAACGTAGCGGGCGCGGCGCGGACTTTTTCCGCTTATCTTGAGAAGGCACGCCTGGACTCGGTCCGCCGTCACGGGGGCGCGAGTGTCGACATAAACAGCTCGTCAAGTTACACCGTCAACATTGATTTCAATGGCACGGGTACTTCTGTCGCTCGCACAGTCACTTTGCCGGCAGGAACGAGTCTCAGCTATACCTTGCCACCTGCGACCGTCAGCATCAATCCTTCAACTACTCCGATATCAGTTGTATACGACTGGCGGGGACGAACTGCGAGTACAGTATTGCTCACCTTAACAGATGCGACTTCGGGAGTGACGCCCAGCAGAGTAGTGATTGGTCCCGCCGGTGATGTTTCCAACGATACCACCGTGACCGGACCGGTTACGACTCCCACACCCATAAACACGACAGTCACCACAACTACTGCGATCAAGACCATGTTCTGATGGAAGGAGCAGGAGAGATTCTTATGAGATTCAACGAAGTCAAAGCAGGCCGCAGGGCGAATATTGAACAGCACGCAGCCACTGAACGAGGCTTCACGCTAATCGAGACAACGATCGCCATGGTCGTGATGATGATTGCAGCTCTTGGTGTCGCCTCTCTGTTTACTTATTCGATTCAATTCAGTTCCGGCGGGGATGACCGGGCGATGGCAATGAGCATTGCCCAACAACAAATTGAACAAGTTCGAAGCGTGACGTTCTCCGATGCAATCCTCAACACAACGACAACGTCAGGGACCGTTCTGTCCCCAGACACGGTTTCCAATGGTCGTACCTATCAAGTTACGAGGACCGTCACCGGGTCAAACAACAATGCAAGCGGGACCCCAACCTTAAAGACGATTACGATTCGAGTCGATCCGCGAAGCCCAGGCTGGGCCGGCTTCCCAGTAATACTCCGAACGGTGCGGTCTGCGAACTCCACAGGAGCCTACTAACTGGTTCCGGGAAACCAAAGCTATGAAAACATCACCTTCAAAATGGTCCTGCCAGTCCGGCTTCTCGATAGCAGAGCTCTCTATCGCCATGACCGTGACGCTTGTGCTGATGGTAATCGCGTCCACTTTGCTCGCTGCATCCTTCAAAGTCCGGAACCGCGAAAACACCAGATCATCGGCGCTTGCAGATGCGCAGAGAGCGCTCAATATAATGTCACGCGACATCGCGAACGCGGGTTATGGACTGAGCACTAATGGAATCGTGACAGGCGGAGACTCTGATGCAACTCAGATACGGGTTCGCTCAGATCTGGATTTGTCCGGGTCAACAAACGCGATTAACGAAGACGTCAAGTACATTCTGGTCAATGATGCTAATGGAAGCTTCATCGTAAAGATGGATCTGAGGCCCACTCAAACAACCGGCCTGATTGCTAATCGCATCGATGGGTTAGCAATCTATTACTACGACCGGCGAGTTACCTATGCGACGGGTAACGGCGTTATCACCAATGTTCAAAATTCTGCTGGAACGGCCCAAGCGGAGGTAACACCCGATGCAGCCAAATACGTTGTGCTGGTCCTTAGGGTCACCTTGCCTGCTATTGGGCCTGCGGGCTCACCCGGTTTCCAGCCAGCTTCGGCAACACAACTGGTTTCAACTGTTACCTTGCGCAACGCAAATCTAAATATCTATTAGGATCTCGCAAGAAGACTTAGGAGAATAATCATGAATCAGTCCAACGCAACAGCAAATCAAAACAATCGTAATGAGCGCGGAGCCGCGCTGGTCGTCTCACTCCTCGTCGCCACCGTGCTTCTGGTGGCAGGAGGAGCGTTGATTCAGGTGACCTCGATGTCGGCGAGAAATGCCATCGATTCGACCTTCGAAACGCAAGCCTACTATGGTGCGGAGGCAGGACTTCAGGCCGCGCTCAATGTATTACGGGCTAACACGCCCCCGAGTGCCACGCCAATGCCCACAGGCATGACCCGTATTAGTTTTCGCAACGCGGTGATCCTTGGTCGCTCGAATGATTGCCCGAACGGAAGTGCAGGTGACCCTTCAGGAGTTGCGCGACTCTCGCGCTACCTCCCTTATTCTGACCGCCGCACGGCTAATACTCGGGTAACTGTGTCCACCAGTCCCACAATCCAGTATGAAGTCCAGGTTTCTCTTCCGCCCGGCGACAACTGTGCCCCGGCGGAGCCTGTCTGCCTTCCCGGTGGGACGATCGAACCAAAGCGATTGCTCGTGCAAGCGACGGGCTACGGTCCAAACGGCGCCAGGAAACAGATGAGCATGATCGTCTCGAGAAACGCGTTTGACACGACCATACCCGCGATGATGACCCTGGTTGGAACTCCCGCTGGCGTTCCTGCGATGAGTTTTCAAAGCGGCAACAGTAACAACCACATCTATTCCGGTGTAGATAATGCTACCGGCTTGGCCTCAGGCTTGCCGGCGTTTGGCACGACCAACGCGGCAGACAATGCAATCGCCGCGTCCAACGCTGCCAGCAATACGACTTCCTCGCCGGCAACCGCAGTTGTGTCAACTTTACCGTCATATCTGCAGTCACCAGCAGCTGCACGCGCCTTTCTCGATCAAATGCAGGCGGCAGCGATACTCGGAGCCGCTCAGTCACCCGCCACAGCAACTTACCTGCCAACTGGAGGCAGTGGCAATCCGACAGGATTTACGTTCGTCAAAGGCGACTACACGATGGGTTCAGGTAGTGGTTCAGGTCTGTTGATTGTTACCGGCGAATTGACAACCAACGGTGGAACAAACTTCAACGGTGTTCTCATCGTGCTTGGCTCTGGTTACGTAAATCGCAGCGGTGGTGGTGGCGGCGCATTCTATGGAGCGAACTTCATTGCCAGAGTGGATTGGCCTGCAGACACACCGGCAAAAACTATGTTCGGCGCGCCTTTCTTCAACTTCAGTGGCTCTGGCACTGCGACAATGCAGTATGACTCAAACGCCGCTGCGAATGCGTTTCAGTTGCTTCCCGCGCCAGTCCTGGGAGTTAGCGAGCAGTAAGGAGCCGAGGTGCGTGCTATGAAAGTCGATGCAATCCTAAGATCGATTTGACTCTAACAGTGATTAGGAAAAGGCCGGAGCCGGGTGCGGCCGGCCTTCGGAGGGTGAGTTAACGTGTCTCAAAAACCTGTCATCGCTAACAGCGCCGCGGGATCATTCAAGAAATGTTCCCGCTGCGGACTTAAGAACCTCGCCGCAAAGACCAATTGTGCGCGGTGCA